>NZ_CP011968.1:1264520-1580650 GCF_001077535.1 Clostridioides difficile ATCC 9689 = DSM 1296 | reverse complement strand
AGAATTGAAAATAAATGAATCACTTCCATCTGTAAGAAGTATGGCTGAAAATATTGGTGTAAATTTACATACAGTGAACAAATCCTACAATGAATTAAAAGAAGAGGGATTCTTAAATATTGATAGAAGAAAAGGTGCTATTGTAGCTCAACTACCAATGAAAATAGATAATACAACTCGTCAAAAAAATAAACTTGACTTGGAATTATTGGTGGCAAAATCTTATTTATCAGGTATTAGTAAAGAAGAATTTTTGTCACTAAGTTCAAGTTTATTTGACAAGTATGAGGTGAAATATTATGAGTAAGATTGAATGTCTATTTACAATATTTCCAGTTCTAATTTTGATGTATGCTACATTTTATTTTATGCCCTATTTTGTAGGTAAAAAACACATCTATGGAGTTTCTATAGACCAAGAGCATAAAAATTATAATTACTTTATAAAGTTAGATAAAAAATTTAAAAAACTATTATCTTTAGGTTTTATTATAGACTTTATATTAGTTTTTATTCTGGTTTTTACATTTAATAAATTGGAACTTTCCTATTTTATTGGTATTATAGGTTTTTTATTATATGAAAGTATACTATATATTCATACACATAAAAAAGCTAAGAAGCTTAAATTAGAAATTTATGCTAAATTAGGTCATATAGATATAGATTCAAAATTAATAGTAGATATGGATTTTATAAATAAGAAAAATAAAATAATAAAAAAATTTAAAATAATCTATTTAATACCGATACTATTTACTTTGGGAATGAGTATTTTTATAGCATTTAATTATAATCAATTGCCAGACTCAATTGCCACTCATTGGAACATAAATGGGTCTCCTGATGTTTTTATAGATAAATCATTTCTTAATGTATTTAAATTAATCGGTACTGACTTTTGTTTAATGGTTTTATTATATATAACTTCCATTGGATCCATAAAGTCAAGGATTAAGATAGATACAAATAGAATTGAAGAAAGTAGAGTTGAAAACATTAAATATTTAAATAAAATTGGTTATTTGTTTTTAATATTGATGATTATAATGACAACACAGTTTTTTACTACTCTTTTATCAATAAAAACAAAACTATCAACTGCTATGAATATTACAACGCTTTTAGTTATAATTTATTTAATAGCAACATATATTAATTCCCCAAATTTAAAATTCAACTCATCTTATTCTCCAGAAGAAGATGAGAAGTATTGGATAGCAGGCATCATGTATAATAATCCAAATGACCCATCATTAATGGTTAATAAAAGGTTTGGTATTGGATGGACTATAAATTTTGGCAATCCTCTTGGAAAAATACTATATATTGCTATAGCTTTACTTTTAATTTTTTCATTGTTTAGCCTAATAAAATCTCTCTTACTTTAAAATACCATAAAAGGTATCTTACTTGTATTATTGGGTATTATATTTTGTAGGATAAGAAATATTTCATATTATCGTTGAAGTATAGTATTTATATATTACTAAGAATGGAGATTTTCATAATGTTGTCAAAAGCTGAAATCAAATATTTTAATGAATGTGCTTCTGAGATACTTTCTTCTGAAAAAGTTCAACTTATGAGAACATTTCCTCATCATGGCAATGTTTCATGTCTTGAACATAGTTTGTCAGTAGCATATTATAGTTATCTATTATGTAAAAAATTGCACTTAAGTGTTGATATTCAAAGTGTTATTAGAGGAGCTTTACTACACGACTTTTTTCTTTATGATTGGCATTACAAAGGTGATAGAAAAGGATTACATGGATTTACTCACCCTAGAGAAGCATTAAAAAATGCAACTTTATTTTTTCAAATAAATGAAAAAGAAACGGACATAATTTTAAAACACATGTGGCCACTTACTGTTAAGCCACCTAGATACAAAGAAGCATTTATTGTATGTTTGTTGGATAAATTTTGCTGTTTAGTTGAGACTTTAAAGATACATTCTTTATTATCTCCTTACCATGTATAGGACAATTCCCACAACACTTTTATAACTTAATTTTGAAGAGGTATTAAGTATTATATTCAACTTGATACCTCTTTACTATTTATTATTTTATATAATAATATTTTCTTTATAATATCGTTATAAATAACAACTTCTACCCTCGATAACTTCCCCTTCTTATAGACATGCTTACTACCTTAAATAACAAGAAACCAGCTATTAAATTTATTAGTATTGTTTATACTACTCTAACAATAATATCATAAATAAACCTCCAAATAGCTTCTCTTTCACTACCTTTTATCTTAAACTATATTTTTTTCTTAAAATTTGTAAAAAACATAGCATAATCTTTATAAATGTTCTAAAATTTAATTTAAGCATCAAAATTAGAAAGGATGATATTATGTTTAAAGAAATGAGATTGAAAAAAAGAGAAATGACAAAAGAAGATACTGTTGAAGTATTAAAAAATGGTGAATTTGGTACTTTTTCCACTATATCTGAAAATGGTTATCCTTATGGAGTTGCTGTAAATTATGTATACTTTAATGATTCTATTTACTTTCATTGTGCAAGAAATGGGCATAAGTTAGATAATATATCGAAAAACAACAAAGTTTCTTTTTTAGTAGTTGCTAATGAAAGTGTTATTCCAGATAAATTTAGTACTACTTATTCTAGTGCTATAGTTTTTGGAAAAGCTTGCACTGTAGAAAATGAAGAAAAGAAAAATGCTCTTGTAGAAATAATAAAAAAATATTCTAAAGGATTCTTTGAAGAAGGCATGAAGTACATAGAGAAGGATATGAACTTAACAACTGTTGTTAAAATAGAAATTGACCATATTTCTGGTAAAGCTTCACGTTTATAATTAAGTAAAAATACCTAAAAGTATATACAGTCGCTTTTAGGTATTTTTATATGATATTCTTATATGTTAAGTCTTTTTAGATAATCTCTTATACCCATCTTGGCATCATCATTTGGTCTTATATCAGAATTATCTCCTGCTATATGAAGTATTCCATACGCTGGATAACCTCCTCTTACTGAACATGGAACTGACAAAAGAGTCATTCCCATATGTTGGGCAAATATATTCATAGCTTGCAAAGCTAATTCTCCTCCTCCATGTTGTGAACCTGCTGTAGCAAAACAACCAAATATTTTACCACTCAAAGGAGCACCTACCCAAATATCAGAAAAACTATCCATAAACATCTTCATTGGTCCAGATACATTTCCATAATATGTTGGTGAACCCATAAATATAGCATCATAATCTAATATTTCTTTTCCAGATTTAATTACATTTATACTTTCAAATTCGTCTTTGTATTCTTTGGAATTTATCAAATAATATTGAGGAAGTGTTTTTGCAACTTCGTCACTTACTCTAAATATATCTACCTCGATATTCATTTCTTCAAGCGCTTCTTTATATTCTCTAGCTAATAAATATGTACTCCCACAAACACTATGAAAAATTACTGCTACTTTCATCATTATCCCCCTAATTAAACTCAAATTTATTTTTTATATAGTATTTTTATTATCAAACACTGCTAAATAGTACTAAATGGATTCAAATATACATTACTCTTTATTACTTCAATTTCACTAAATTCATCTAAAAATCTCTTCATAACATTTTTGAATATATCTTCTGTATCAAAATGACCACAATCCACTATACACATTCCAATATCAAGTGCATCTTGTGCCTCATGATACTTTACATCACCCGTAATTAGTACTTCTGCACCTTGTCTCTTAGCTTTTTTTACAAATTCTGAACCAGCTCCTGTTACAACGGCTACTTTCGTTATGTCTGTACTAAGGTTTCCAACTACTCTTATGTGTTTCATATTTAATTTCTCTTTTATTTTCCTTGAAAGACTTTCTAATGTCATACTTTTATCAAGTTTACTTATTCTACCTAGTCCAAATATCTCACCTTTATTTTCTAACTTGTACAAATCATATGCAACTTCTTCATAAGGATGTGCATCTAACATAGAACTTATTACCCCACCTAAAAGCTTCTGTGGTACTACAGTTTCAATTTTAACTTCATTTACAGTTTCTATATCATTTACACTTCCAAGAAACGGATTAGAGCCTTCTAATGGCTTAAATTGTCCTTCACCTTCTGTTGAAAACGTACAATCACTATAATTCCCTATATGACCTGCTCCTGAATTACTTAAAACCTTTCTAAGTTCATCTGAATAGTTATGTGGAACGTATACTGCTAATTTATACAAATTTTCGCTTTTAGTTATATCTAAAACCTTTGAATTACCAAATTCCATAATTTCCATAAAATAGTCATTTAGACCATCAAATGCTATATCAAAATTCGTATGCATAGAATAAAGTGATATATCATTTTTAATAAGTTTTTGGATAAGTCTGCCTTTTAAATCTCCACTATTAATTTTATTAATTTTCCCAAATATAAAAGGATGATGTGTCACAATTAAATCTATATTTTTGGATATAGCTTCATCAATAACATCTTCATTAGCTTCTAAAGATACCAATACCTTTTTTACATCCATATCAAAATCTCCAACTATAAGACCTACATTATCCCAATCCTCTGCTAAGTTTAGAGGATACTTTTTTTCAATTTTTCTAGTTAGACTCTTTAATAGCATATATACCTCCTATTTATTTTATTAAATTTTCAAGTTTTTTTATTGCAACTTCGCTTTCCTTTCTCTTCTTATCTATAGCTTCCCCATTTTTCCCTTCTAATTTATTAACTATAGAACTATATGTCTTTATCTTTTTTTCTATAAAATCATTAAAAAGAGAATCTTTGTTTTCTAAAAGCTTTATTCCAACCTCATAATATATCTCATCTTCTATTATAGTATTTTTACCTGTATATTTGGCAACAATTATCTCATATATTCTAAAATCTTCTCTCACTAAAACTTCTTCTAAAATTTCATATCCGTTGTTTAAAAGGTAATATCTAAGTTCTTCTTGTGCTTGCATTGGCTGTAATATTAATTTTTCTACATTATGTGCTACTTCTTTTTTAGCTTCGAGAAGCTCACTTATCAAGATTCCACCCATACCAGCAATTATCACTTCTTCTACTTCCCCTATTTCAAGTATCTCTATACCAGAACCCAATCGTAAATCAACTTTATCTAAAAGATTGTTCTGTATGACTTCTTTATGTGCATTGTCAAGAGGTCCTTTATTAACATCCGCTAGCACTGCAAATGGTACTTTTCCCTCTTTTAACAAATATACTGGTATGTATCCGTGGTCCGTCCCTATATCAGCTATTTTTTTACCATCTGACGCTAATGATGCTATTTTCAATAATCTATCTGTTAATTTCAAATATAATTCTCCTTTCAATTCCCTTTATTTATAGGATTTAATCCAAGTTATAGATATTAGACTGAAATAACTACAAAAATAAAATTAAATCTTTACTACAAAATAGCCATGAGATATCACTTATCTCATGGCATTTATCACAAAAACATCAATGATGTATCTTTTTAGTCTAAATAATCTCTAAGTTTTTTTGATCTACTTGGATGTCTTAGTT
Source organism: Clostridioides difficile ATCC 9689 = DSM 1296 (assembly GCF_001077535.1). GTDB lineage: Bacteria > Bacillota > Clostridia > Peptostreptococcales > Peptostreptococcaceae > Clostridioides > Clostridioides difficile. The sequence continues at coordinate 1,575,101 of NZ_CP011968.1, read as the reverse complement.
TTCTTAGTGCTTTTGCTTCTATCTGTCTTATTCTCTCTCTAGTTACATCAAACTCTTTTCCAACTTCCTCAAGAGTTCTGGCTCTACCATCCTCAAGACCAAATCTAAGCTTTAATACTTTTTGTTCTCTATCATTTAATGAACCAAGTACATCTTCTATTTGTTCTTTTAATAAAGAATATGCTGCTGCCTCTGCTGGGGCTGGAGCATCATCATCTGGAATAAAGTCACCTAAATGGCTATCTTCTTCTTCTCCTATTGGTGTTTCTAAAGACACAGGGTCTTGAGCTATTTTCATTATTTCTCTTACTTTATCTTCTGTCATTTCCATTTCTTTTGCAATTTCTTCTGGTTTTGGATCTCTTCCAAGTTCTTGAAGTAGTTGTCTTGATACTCTTATTAGCTTATTTATAGTCTCTACCATATGAACTGGTATTCTTATAGTTCTAGCTTGGTCTGCAATAGCACGTGTTATAGCTTGTCTTATCCACCATGTTGCATAAGTACTAAACTTATATCCTTTTGTATAGTCAAATTTTTCGACTGCTTTTATAAGACCTAAATTTCCCTCTTGTATTAAATCCAAGAAAAGCATACCTCTTCCTACATATCTTTTTGCTATACTTACAACTAGTCTTAAGTTTGCTTCAACTAACCTTTGTTTTGCTATCTCATCACCTTCGTGCATCCTTCTAGCAAATTCTACTTCTTCATGTGGTTTAAGTAGAGGAATTTTTCCTATTTCTTTTAAGTACATTCTTACAGGGTCATCTATACTTATCCCTTTTGGTAAAGATAAATCCACAGTTTCTATTTCTATTGCAGAAGAGTCATCATGTGAAATTGCCTCTGCATCTTCATCTAAGTGGCCTATACTTAAATCGTCATCAGCAACCGAAAAATCTATATCAGCTTTATAGTTTTTTGTTTCTGTTATTTCTATTCCCAAATTTCCTAAAGTCTCATAAAGATTTTCTACTTGATCCTTATCAAGTTCAGTCTCCGAAAAAGCTTCCATTATCTCTGCAAGTGTCAGAGAACCTTGCTTTTTTCCTTTTTCTATTAATGTCTTAGCAGTAACCTTTTTTAACTCTTTTTTATTCGATTTATTTTCCACACTCAAACCTCCTTTCTCTACAAGCTCTTTAAAATTTTATTTATCTCAACTATTTTTAAAGCAATTTCCATAACTCTACCATCTACCTCTTTCATATCATTATTATTTTCTAATTCTTGTTGTTCTCTCAACAAGCTATTAATTTGCTCTTCTAATGAGTTTTTTCTGATATTTGTTATTATTCCTTCTATTTCTTTTGTGTTCTCTAAGTTTATACTATTCAAAGAAATTGAATTTAATTCTTTTAAGTATTCTTCGGATATGTTTAAACTTTTCAATTTGTCAATAGTTATTTTGTCCAATTCTTGATTTTTAATCATGTAATTTAAAATTTCTTTACTTTCTTTCAATAAAAAATCACTTTCTTCTACTTTAAGTAACGCTATTTCTCTAATTTTTTTGTCTTCTAACATTATTTTTATTAGAGTTTCTTCAACTAATTGTTTTCCGTCTTGTCTGACTTCGACTTTTTCAATTACTTTTTCTTCTATTTTCTTTTGATTTTTGTTATTATATGGCTTATTGTAATTTTTACCATAAACTTCTCTCTTTATAGACTCGACATTAATATCTATTTGATTGCTTAAATACTTTGTATAAAAATCAATTTCAACAGGACTTGTCAATTGTTTTATAATTTTAGAAGCTTCTTTTGCGAACTTCACTCGTTCTTCATCTTTTTGAATGTTAAATTCTTTTTTAAGATGATCTATTTTATATTTTATGTAGTGAGTAGAAACATCCATAGCTTTTTTATAATCACTAAGTCCGTATTTTCTTACAAATTCATCTGGGTCTTTAGCATCTTTTAAGTCTAACACTTTTACATTGATACCTAATTTAGTAAGTATATCTATAGCTCTTAAAGTCGCTTTTATTCCTGCTTCATCAGAATCATAAGATATAATAGCAGTGTCCGCATATCTCTTTATTAAAATGCCTTGTTGTTCAGTCAAGGCTGTTCCAAGGGTTGCTACTACATTTTTTATACCATACTGATAAAGTGAAATTAAATCCATATATCCTTCAACTAAGACTATAGTTTTACTTTCTAAATTTTTTCTAGCAAAATTTAATCCGTATAAGTTCTGTTTTTTATTAAAAATTAATGTGTCTGGAGAATTTAAGTATTTTGGCAAAGAATCGTCTAATACTCTTCCCCCAAATCCTATTATATTTCCTCTATAATCGAATATAGGAAACATAACTCTATTTCTAAATTTATCATAGCAATTAGTTCCATCTCTATTTTTTGCAATTAGACCGCACTCCAATAAGTCTTGTTTTTTATATCCTTTACTGATTAGAGTATTCATAAGTGAATTCCATGAATCCAAAGAAAATCCTAAACCAAATTTCTTAATAATTTTATCATCTAGTCCTCTTATTCTTAAATATTCATACCCAAGATTTTTGCTTCCCAATAAGTTTGAAAGATAAAATCTAGCTGCTTCCGTATGAATATCTTGAAATTTCTTAGATTTTTCTATTTTAATCCTAGTTTCTTCATTCATGTTAGTATTAATTTCTATACCGCATTTATTTGCTAAAATTTTTACAGCATCCATAAAATCCAAATTTTCCATTTTCATGACAAAATTTATTACGTCTCCACCTTCACCACAACCAAAACACTTATAAATCTGTTTTGATGTATTTATATAAAAAGAAGGTGTCTTTTCGCCATGAAATGGACATAATCCTTTGTAATTAGCTCCAGATTGTTTTATATTCATATATTCAGATATTATACTTGCTATATCGCATCTAGCTTTTATTTCTTCAATAATGTCTTTTATATCATTCATATTATCACCTTCTGGTGTAATTTTTTGTGTTAACATTTCTATTCTACACTATATTCTAAATTTGTCAATCACTCAATATACACAATTCGACTTTTTTTATTGATATCCTTCTTATTAATCAAAAAATTTTTATTTTTTATATTAATTCTATCAATATTAAATCTTTATTTATATTAAATAATCTAACTATCAAATTATAACTTATAAATTTACCTCAGCAACGATTACGAATAAAAAAGAGGCTCTTGCCTCTTTTAATAATTATTAATTGATTTCATTAAATCTTCAAATTCATTAAAGCAAAGAGATTGAGCACCATCTGACAAAGCATTTTCTGGGTCAGGATGTACTTCTACCATTATTCCATCTGCTCCACATGCAAAAGATGCCAGTGACATAGGTTTTACCAAATATCTAACTCCAGTGGCATGGCTTGGGTCTACCACAACAGGAAGACCTGTTTCCTTTTGAATAATGGGTACCGCAGCTAAATCTAATGTATTTCTAGTATAATCATTATACGTTCTTATACCTCTCTCACACATTATAATATTACTATTTCCTTCTATTGCTATATATTCAGAAGCACCTATCCATTCAGTAATTGTGGATGCTATTCCTCTTTTTAACATAACAGGTTTATTTTGTTTTCCCACTTCACTTAAAAGAGTAAAGTTTTGCATATTTCTTGACCCAATTTGAATTATATCACTTATACTATACAGTTCGTCCATATCTCTTACATCCATAAGTTCTGTAATAACAGCCATACCAACTTCGTCTTTAACCGCTTTTAATATTTCAAGACCTTCTTTTTTTAATCCTTGAAATGAATTTGGAGATGTTCTTGGCTTGTATGCTCCACCTCTTAAAATATTTGCTCCCTGACTTTTTACAAATTTAGCAGTCTCCAAAAGTTGCTCATAACTCTCTATTGCACATGGTCCAGCTATTATAAGTTTATCTTTTTTTACAGTTATCTTTTTGTTATTTGTATTTATCTCTATCTTTGAATTATTATTAAATAGGTTTTCTTTCATAACCTACAAGCTCCTTTACTTCTTCTCTTTCTTCAGCAGATAGGAGGTTTAAATGTTCTTTTATTGTTTTTTCATTTATTATAAGTTTTTCATTTAAATCCATAAGTGGTATCAAAACGAAAGCTCTATCTTGAATCCTTGGATGAGGTATTGTTAGTCTTTCATCAGTGGAAACTACATCATTAAAAAATAGTACGTCTACATCTATAGTTCTTGGTCCCCAATGAACTATTCTCTCTCTGTGTAGTTCTCTCTCTATTTCTTGACAATATTCTAACAACTCATAAGGTTCAAACTCTGTTTCTATTTCTACACACATATTTAGAAAATCTGCTTGTTCTGTATATCCCCATGGTTTTGTTTCGTATAAGCTTGATTCTTTTACTTTATATATAGAATCACTATTTTTCAAAAGTTCACATGCTCTTGATAAATTATCAAATCTATCACCCATGTTAGTACCTATTCCCAAATAAGCCTTATTCATCTCTTGCTCTCCTTATCTCAACACCAAAATAGTCATAAATACCATTTACAGGAGCCTCAGGCTTTCTAACTCTGACCCTAACTCCATTTATAAGTATAAATTTATTCAAGACTTCTTCAGCAATATTTTCCGCTAAAGCCTCCAAAAGATTAAATTGTTTATTTTCAGTAATATCTTTAACAACATTGTAAACCTCGGCATAGCTTACAGATTTATTTATATCGTCACTAAGACCTGCTTCTCTTGAATCAATATAAAGTTCCATGTCGACAAAGAATTTCTGACCTAGAAAATTTTCTTCTTTAAGAACACCATGATATCCATAGAATCCTAGATTACTAAGTAATATTTTATCCATTATATTATACCTACTTTCTATATATTGCATCAGTCATTCTAGCTGCCATTAAATTTTCATAAACATCATGTACTCTAACTATATCTACGCCATCTCTTATACCAAGAACAGTAGTAGCTATTGTACCTTCTAATCTTTTTTTAGGCTCAACTGGAAGTACTTTTCCTATTACTGATTTTCTGGATGTCCCAAGCAAAATAGGATACCCTAAATCTTTTAATTCATTTAATCTTCTCAATACTTCAATATTTTGTTCAAAATCCTTGCCAAATCCTACACCTGGGTCAAGTACTATTTTTTCTTTTTTTACACCATAACTCATTGCCATTTCTATACTTACCTTAAAAAAGTCTTTTATTGACTCCATTATATCTTTGTCATAGTTTGTCCCATCTTGATTATGCATTATACACACTTCTGCATCATATTTTCCTATTACAGAAGCCATATTTTTATCTTTTCTAAGGCCCCAAACATCATTTACCATAGTGACACCTAATTTTAATGCTTCTTCTGCAACATCTGCCTTATAAGTGTCTATTGATATTGGTATATCCAATTCCTGTTTAAGTTTTTTTATTACAGGGATTACTCTTCTTAGCTCTTCGTCTGAGTCTACATAGCTATGACCTGGGCGTGTAGACTCTCCTCCTAGGTCTATTATATCTGCACCTTGGTCAACCATATCTTTTGCATGTTGTATTGCTATGTCCAAGTTATTAAAATCTCCTCCATCAGAAAAACTATCTGGAGTTACATTTAATATTCCCATTATATAAGTTCTTTTACCATAATCAAACACAATTAATGACACTCCCTTAAATTAAATTTTATCTCAATAAATGATTATATCTATAATAAATTGCTACTTCATAGTAATCAAACTCATAGCCTCGGCTCTAGACGCAATGTCCTTTTCAAATATTCCTCTCACTGCTGATGTAACAGTTTTTGAACCTGGTTTTTTTACGCCTCTCATTGTCATGCACATATGTTCAGCTTCTACTACTACTAAGACACCATAAGGTTGTAATTCTTCCATTATTATATCTGCAGCATTTTTAGTGATTCTTTCTTGTAATTGTGGTCTTTTTGCCAATGTATCTATTACTCTAGCAAGTTTAGAAAGCCCTGTAAGTCTTCCTCCTTTTGGTAAATAAGCAATATGAGCTTTTCCAAAGAAAGGAACTAGATGATGCTCACAACATGAATAAAATGGAATATCTTTTACCAATACTAACTCTTCATGTTTTTCATCTGCAAAAAGAACTTTTAAATGGTCTCTTGGTTCTTCACTAAGACCAGAGAATATCTCTTCATACATCCTAGCAACTCTATTTGGAGTTTCGATTAGACCTTCTCTATCTGGGTCTTCCCCAATTGCCTCTAGTATTTCTCTTACTGCATGTTGTATCTTTTCTTTATCAACTTTATTCATTTAAACTCCCCCCATTGATTTGTGACTAGAAGATTAGTTTTATAACCTCTTTTGTCTCAATTTCTTTAAAAATATAATTATAAACATCTAAAAGTCTTTGATAGTCATAATTTTCACTTACTTTTGACACTAGTTCAAAAAGCTCATTATTTTCTTTTTTTAAAACTTTTAGCAATTTTTTGTCTTTTGGTACCCATTTATCATTTATATTAAAGTACCCAATTATTATATCTTTTAAATATAAATTCGTCAAAAAATGATATTCAAAAACATCAAATTTTTCTTTATTTTTTAAATTCGATATTTTTGCTCCAATATCTTGCTTTATAAAAGACTTTTCCTCTAATGACATTTTACTGGGTCCTTCTAAGTAAATATTTCTACTTATATCTTTTATAATATGTGATATATTCTCCCTATCAAACAGTACTTTAGCATCTTTCATTTCTTTCACAAAGAAATATTCCCTATTTGATAATAATTTTTTTACACCATCTTTTGAAAAGTAATTTACATCAAATTCTATTCCCTTTTTTTTAAACAGTATTCTCTCTTGTTTTTCCCCTTCTTTTACAAAAACGAACACATCAATATCGTTTATCTCTACATCATAAAGAGTAAAATCTACGTCTTTACTAGAACCCACTAAATATACAGCCAAAGTGTTTTGGTTTTCTATTATTTTAGTTATCTCTTCATTGTATACTTCATAAATACAACCTATCATCTTTTGTCTCCAACAAATTGTTAATATTTTAATTTATTCTAATAACTTCACTATTTTATCAAAAACAACATTTTCTTTATTAAATTTTATTTTGTCAATTTCTGTAACCTTTATAGCGCCCATAAGACTATTTGTGACAAAAACAAAATCAAAACTACTAATTTCTGATATATTAATTTCATTTTCTATCAACTCTATATGTAATTCGTCACAAATCTCTATAATCCTTTTTTTTATTATTCCATTTAATATCGGTAATCTATCACTAGGAGTGTACACTCTTTCTCCTTTTATAAAGAAAATATTGCTCATAGAACATTCTAATATTACACCTTCTGAATTTAAAAATATACCATCATTATAACCAGTCTTATTTGCGATATTTTTGGTATATATGTTTTCAAAATAATTAGTAGTCTTATGTCTATGAATTAAACTATTCCCCCTAACTATTGGAGATATAGCTAATTTAAACCCCTTCTCATACGTCTCTTGATTATATGGAACATCCCTAATAGATATATTATAACCTTCATCAAAAACAGTAATTCTAAGTGCTTTATTAATGACATTTTCTTTTTTTATATATGTAACAATTTCATTTATCAAGAAATCTTTTGTATAGTTTATATCTAAATCCAAACAATTTATTGAGCTTAGCATTCTTTCTATATGGATATCTAAATCTACTGCTATTCCATTTTTAACTCTAATAGTTTCAAACAAACCAATTCCAAATTTACTTAAACTACTATCAAAACCTACATTATTCTTCATAATATCCCCTCAAAGCCTTCATTATGGATTTAGCTTTATCAAGTGTTTCTTGATATTCTTCATCTGGGTCAGAATCCCAAGTCATTCCTCCTCCAACTTGAAAGTAGACTTTTTTGTCATTTTTGATTATTGTTCTAATTGCTATATTAAAATCCATATCACCATTAAAACCTATATAACCTATTGAACCAGTATATACATTTCTTTGCGTTGGCTCTAATTCGTCTATAATTTCCATTGCTCTAATCTTAGGTGCTCCTGTTATAGACCCCCCTGGAAAAGTTGCTTTTATTACATCAGTAGCATCTTTATCATCTTTTAACTCACCTACAACTGTGGAAACTAAGTGATTTACATTTGCATATGGTTCAATTACAAATAGCTCTGGAACTTTAACACTTCCAGTTTTAGATATTCTCCCAATATCATTTCTTTCTAAATCTACTATCATAAGTAGTTCAGCTCTATCTTTTTCACTATTTCTAAGTTCTTGTTGAAGTCTTAAATCTTCTTCTTTATCTTTCCCTCTTGGACGAGTACCTTTTATTGGTCTAGTTTCTATTCTCTTATTAACACATCTTATAAATCTTTCTGGAGAATTTGATAATATATGTGCATCTTCAAAGTTTAAGAATGCCCCAAATGGTGCTGGGCTAAATCTTCTTAAGTCCCTATACAATTCAAAGCTTGTAAGTTCTGTTTCTCCACTGAACCTTTGTGTTAAATTAGCTTGATATATATCTCCTTGTCTTATGTACTCTCTAACACTTTGAACTGCATTTTTAAATTCTTCCTTTGTAAAATTAGATTTAAGTCTTATAGATGTTACTTCTTTTTCTTCATAACATATGCTATCTATACCTTTTTTCTCTTCTTTTAATATTCTTTGTTCTATATCATCTATTATCTTTTCTTCTAATTCGATATCTATGTTTGGAGTAGCTATATAAGTTTTTTGCACAAGATGGTCTATAACTATTACATGATTATAAAATCCAAAATACATATCAGGCATCTCAATATCATCTACAGCAGTTCTAGGTAAATTTTCTATGTAATTACCTAAATCATAAGATAAATATCCCACAGCACCTCCTACAAATGGAAGATTAGTATCATTTACAACCCTATACTTATGTAGTTCTTCTTTTAAAACTTCTAAAGGATTTTCATCAGTATCTTTATACTTTAATACCTTAAATGGTTGGCTACTTATAAAAGAATATCTTCCCAATTTTTCTTTATCCATAGCACTGTCTAATATAAAACTGTCATGTTCATTTCTAAAAATAGTAAATATCTCAAAAGAATTTAATTTAGTATTTATCTCTCTTATCATATTACATATGTACCCTTTCTCTAGCTTCTGTTATAAAATTTTTAAGCATTTCATGACCATACTCTGACAAAATAGCTTCTGGATGAAACTGTACTCCTTCTATTAAATATTTCTTATGCCTAATCCCCATTATTTCCCCTTTATCAGTAATTGCTGTAATTTCTAATTCTTTTGGAACTGTATTGGAGTCAACTATTAGTGAATGATACCTAGTGACATTTAAAGGATTTTTAAGTCCCCTAAAAACTCCTTTATTAGTATGGTTGATACTATATACTTTTCCATGCACAGGCTGTTGTGCTTTTATAATATCTCCTCCAAAAACATGTCCAATAGTTTGGTGACCTAAACAAATTCCTAGTATAGGTTTTTTCCCCTTAAAATGCTCAACAATATCTATGCAAATACCAGCTTCTTTTGGAGAACACGGTCCTGGAGATAACACAATTACCTCTGGATTTAGTTCTTCAATGTCACTTATTTTGATTTCATTATTTCTTTTTACTACAACTGTTTCCCCTAATTCTTCTATATATTGGACTAGGTTGTATACAAAAGAATCATAATTGTCTATCATAAGAATCATACTGTAAATCTCCCCCCTAAAAATTATTTTATCAACTCAGAAACTGTTACAAATTTAAAACCTTTTTCAATCATTTTTGGAATAAACATATCTAAAGCTTCAACTGTATCATTAGTTGCATAATCATGCAAAAGTATTATATCTCCATTTTGTACTTTATTAATTATTTTATCTGCAATGCTATTAGCTCCTGGATTTTTCCAATCTTTCACATCTACACCTGTCCATAAAACAACTTTATAGTCATGCTTTTTTGCAATTTCTATTAATTCTTTTTCTCTATAACTTCCAAATGGTGGTCTAAATAATGTCGGTTTTTTTCCAGTTACTTCTTTCAAAATGTCTTCACACTTAACAATCTCCTCTTCTATCTGACTAGAACTTAAATTACTTATATCAGGATGATTGAAAGTATGATTTCCTATCTCGTGACCTTCTTTACTTGCTCTTACTAATGGTTCTTTATACCATTTTGCATGTTTTCCAGCTATAAAAAAAGTAGCTTTTACATTGTATTTCTTTAATACATCTAAAACTTGACTAGTTTCTTTAGGATGAGGACCATCATCAAAGGTAATTGCTATTAGCTTTTTTTCCCTTGAACCATGTTTAATCAAAACATTTCCATTAGTATCCATCATCAAAGCAGAAACTTTACTAAAATTAGATATTAACACTATTCCACAAAACAAGACTACTGCTATTAAGCACTTATATACTGTCTTTTTTTTCCATGATGTCATTTTTTAACTTCCTTTCAAATATTTTAGTTATTTATAAAAATTTTGAGTGTAATATGTTTTATAGCTTCCTCCAAATATTACTCCAACTCCAATATTATTATAGTTCCCCAAAATATTTTTTCTATGTCCTTCAGAGTTCATCCAAGCTTCATGCGCATATATTGCATTAATCTGTCCTGCTGCTATGTTTTCTCCAGCTGAAGTATATACTATACCTTCTCTTTTCATTCTGTCAAATGGAGTTTCATTCTTCTTATTTACATGGTCAAAAAAATTATTATCTCTCATATCTTCACTATGTTTTATTGAACTCAAAGTTGCCTGTTCACTGTATCTCAATGAGTTTAACCCTCTTTGATTTCTAACACTATTTACAAGGTCTATAACTTCAAGTTCAAAACATTTTTTAAGTTCTTCGCTATCATCTGGATATAAATTTTTAAACTCATCTTCAGTGCTTTTATCAATTATTAAATATGAACAGACTCTATTTTCTTCATGAATATCGTAGAAAATTGTAATATACTTACCTTCCTTACTTATTATATCATATTGATTTTCTGAGTTTATTATATATCTGGTATTTCCTTTTCTCTTATATTTTAATGGTGTAATCTTAGTTCTCACTGTTTGTCTATCTTGATTTAGTTTTATATCTTGATTTTCACATGAATTAATAGAATTACTATAAAGTGCTACTACTTCATCATTTTCAAGTCCAACCATTGCAAATTCTTTTCCATATTGATTATATACGTACCAATCAAAACCATATTCACTAATATCAATTCTACCAGGTTTACCAATACTTGATAAAACATAGCTTAAATTATCTCCTAAGCTTATTTTTTCAAAATTCTTTATATCTGACTCTCCTAAGTTCTCCCCTTCAGTATTATTTGATTGTAAATTTTGACTTTTTTCTTTTTTATCTTTCTTAGAATTATCATTTATATTTATTTTGTCTAAAAATTCATTCCATATTTCACTTTGAAAAAACTTTTCTTTTAAATCATATCCTTCTTTTAATAATTCAGGACTATAAAATAAAACAATAAGTACTACTAACACTAAAGCAATTAATCTCTTCAATATATCTCTCCTTCTTAAAATCAATCAAAATTTTTTAATATTGCATTTATTAAGTTAATATTGATAGTGTATACTAATCAATATCATTCATACCTATTTACAGTAAGTATTAGAAAAAAGCTTTATCTACTAATTAGATAAAGCTACAGTCTCAAGGAAAATATTTCATCTAATGTTCTATCAAATATAGATGGCTTATCAAATTTCCAAGTCCCTTCATAAACCAATTCATTATTTAGATAAAAAGTTCCTTGCCCATGTTTTTTACCATGCATAAATTCACCTATATACTTTTTACCTTTTTCCCATATATAAGTTCCCTTACCATGAATCAAATTATTCTTCCATTCTCCTTCATAAAGTACTTCCCCTTTACTATTATAGCAAATACCGTACCCTTCCATCTTTCCACCTTTAAATTCACCTGCATATATACATCCATCACTCCACTTATAAATACCTTTTCCATCTTTTTTTCCGTTTTTCCAAGTTCCAATATATTCATCTTTACTACTATATAACATATTTCCAATACCGCTCATCATATCTTCCTCAAAATAACCTATATATTCATTTCCATTTGAAAATATAAAGTTTCCTTTTCCATTTTTTTTATCTTCTTTAAATTCTCCTATGTACTCCATAACTGTTCCTTCATCTACAAAAAAAGTATATGAGCCTTTCCCCTCCATCTTTCCCTCTAAGAATTTCCCTACATATACATCCCCATTTGAAAATTTATAGATTTTATTTTTTGGTTTTTTTGTATCGACATCATCTATATCGCGTATTGTTTTTCCTTCCAATTCTAATACTTCATTTTCTGGAGCAAAATCGCCCCTTTTTAAAACACGTTTCTTCATGTTCTTTATACTTCTAATCTCTTTGTTTACTTCATTTATATATTTCAAATAATTATCATACAAATTAACATATTCTTTAGATAAATTCATAATGCCATTCCTCCAACGTTATTCCTAGATATTTTACTAAATCTATTAAATTTATTATATCCTAATAGTGGTCATGTTTTCTACATATTAAGTAATTTTTTCAATTTTAATTTTAAAATGATATCTTTTAAAGTGATACACAAATCATTAATAAAACCTTTATTTTCGTATACTAAATTTAAATAAGCTGAGAGATATAATATACAAATTTACATTATAAACTCCCAGCTTGTAAAATTTTCTATAAATCTTTTGCTTTAAACCCTCTTCCCTTTACTTCTGTAACATCATTTACAGATATAAAGGCCTTTTTATCATACTTCAAAGCTATATCTTTTATCTTTGGTATCTCATTTGATGAAACTATTGTATATATAATCTTCTTTTTTTGATGAGTGTATGCACCTTCTGCATCTAAAAAAGTTACACCTCTAACTAAACTCTTCATTATATCTTCTGCTATTAAATCGACTTCATTTGACATTACCATAACAGATTTTTGGTAATTCATTGCATCTTTAATAAAACTCATTGAATACGCATTTAGAAATAGACCTATAAGAGTGTATAATGCTAAATCCAACCCAAATAAAAAACTTCCTGTAAGTACTATCAAGCCATTTATTGCTAAAGCAGTGTCTTTCATTTCTATATTCTTCTTAATTTTTAGTATTGCAGCTATTATATCTGTACCACCTTGAGAAGACCTAGTTCTAAATACAACTCCGACTCCTAAACCAGATAATATACCACCATATACACTTTGAAGCAATATATCATGTATAGGTATAATATTACTTATTTCCTGAGTTGCTCCTAATAATAATGAAAATACAATCATATTTACCAAACTTGAAATACAAAACTCTTTTTCAAGGTATATGAACCCTAAGATAAATATTGGAATATTGATTAAAAATGTTAATAAACCTACATTTATATTTGTCAAATAGTTTATAGATGTTGCTATACCTGTAGCACCTCCACTAAGTAGATGTGCTGGTCTTAAGAACCCATTTATTCCTATAGATGTCATCAACATCCCAAATAGCATTGTTGAATATCTTAAAACTGGATGTTTTTGTAGGGTATTCTTAACTTCACTCATTTCTTTCTCCCTTCAATCTTTCTAAATCTTTAGAATTTTAAAAGCTTACTCTTACATATATTATTCCTGATGTAATAGATAATATTTCAAATAAATTTTTTTTATAATTTCTTGAACTGTCATCTATTACATCATCTATTATATTATCTTTTTCATATATGTCTAGTGCAATCTTTTATATTCTAATCTTTAAAAACGTTCAAATCATCTCATTTATGCCTTAAATGAAACTTTTTCTAGCATAATATGATACTGCTTATTATTTAACTTGCAATATAGTAAATTTATAGTATTTTTTTCTAAATATCTATTTTCGCAGTAATTTATTTTATTTTAGCAAATTCAAGTTTAGTAATTGTCTCTTTATAATTAATTCCTAAATGAAATTTTTCTTTTTATAATTTCAGTACATGATTTTTTTATTTCATTATTTGCATTTTTTTCGTTCAGTTTTTATTTTAAATTTTTTTTATTTTATTTTGTTTTAAGTATTCAAGGTACTCGTCTTAATTTTATTTTTTATATAAAATTCATTATAATTGGAATTAGTATTACTGTAATTGTACCAGAGACTCCAATAGAAACACCACTCATAGCTCCTTCTATTTCTCCAAGTTCAAAAGCCTTTGTAGTTCCTAAAGCATGTGCAGATGTTCCAAGAGCAATTCCTTTAGCAACTGGATGATTTATATTCCCCAGTTTGAATACTGTAGAAGCAACCATACCACCAAAAATACCTGTAAAAATTATGGCTACAACTGTTATTGATTCTATACCATTTAAAGAATTTGCTAAAGATATTCCCATTGGTGTTGTTATAGATTTTGGAATTAGTGAATTTATTATACTTACATCTGAATTAGCTATTTTGCCAATTATCAATACAGATACAAAAGAAATCACTATACCACAACCTATTCCTACAATAATCTCAAACATATGCTTTTTAAATAATTCAAATTGTTTATAAAGTGGAACTGCAAGTACTACTGTGACAGGACCTAAAAAGAAATTTAGACTATCAGCTCCTATCTTGTAATTCTCATAAGGGATTTTAGATATGCTTAAAAACAATATTATTCCTACGATTGCAATTAATAAAGGGTTACATATAGGATTACTTGTTTTTCGTTGAATGTATCTTCCTAAATTGAAAAAAACTATTGTTACTATTATACCAAATACTGGTGTCTGTAATACATTATACATTTTTTTGTCCTTCTTCCTTCTTTTTTATCATTTTCTCCACAATAATTCCAGTAGTATACATTACTATTAGTGTACTTAAACATATGACTAATAAAAGCACTAATACATTTTCCCTTATTAGGTCTAATGACTTTATAAGTGATACACCTGCTGGAATAAAAAATATAGCCATATTATCGAGGAAAAATCCACTTACATTTTCTATACTACTCAAGTCTAAAACTTTAAATTGTAGTAGTAGAAATAATAATAGCATACCAACTATACTCCCAGGAATAAGTATAATTCCTTGTATAAAGGAACTTATATACTCTCCTATTACCCAGATAGATAAAATTATTACTAATTGATTGAAAACTTTCATTTTCCACCTCCAAAAATTAAAGAGATTGCTTCAAATCATATATTTGTAGTTTTATCAACAAGCAAATATCTTTCTTTAAAATAGAAAGTTATAATTTGACACAATCTCTTTTTAAATTTATTTTTATTTTAATTTAATAAAATACATACTTGGTTGTTTCAAAAAACTTAACTATATAAACCTATTTTTCACTTAAAATTTCTTTTATTTTTGAATTGTTATACATACTGTCTGGAACTTCACTTCTCAAACTATAAAAAGTCTGTTGTGCATTTTTTAAATCGCCATTATCATAATAAAGCATACCCAACTCGTAATATGAATCATCATAATACTGGTCATTTTTAGTATAAGTATTTATATATTTTTTGTAATATTTTATAGCTTCATCCTTATTTCCTAATAATTTATTTGTTATTGCTAATTGATATATTGACTCAGAAATATATTTTTTAGTTTTACCAGAAGAAACTACACTTTTAAAATTATCTATGGCTTTTTCATATTCTTTGTTTTTCTTTAAATTTAGAGCTTGATAATATAAATCTTCCTCATCAGCTACAGTTATCTCTCTTTCTGGTTCTTTATTTTTAACCTCATTTAATTCCTTATTCGTTTTTTCTAATTTTTTACTCGTTTCTCCTAACTTTTTATCAGTTTCACTTAACTTTTCCTCTTTACTACTTATTTGGTTATTCAAGTTTTCTATTCTCTTTTTGCTTTGAATCAAATATATCCCCATACCTATTAAAACACAGCCAACTATAATATATGGCAAAATACTTTTCTTTCTTTTTACTTTTTTTATTTCTTCCTTTTTACTTGTATCTTCTTTTTCTTCTTCATTTTTTTCAAATACAGGATTATCTTTATCTAGCTCTTTAAGTTTGTCTAAATATCCTTCTCTCTTTTTTACATTACCTAGTTTATCATATAACAAAGATAAAATTACATATGGCTCTATTAGTTCAGGTTCTTCTTCAATTATGTTCTCTAAAATATGTATTGACTCATAATTTAATTCTTCATTTATAAATCTTATAGAATGATTGTATCTTCCTAAAAAAGTTTTAAAATCTTCAGATGAAATTAGATTTACATATTTTCTAGATATATGATTATTTTCATAACATAAAGCAGTATAAAAACTCTCAAATGATTTAGCAAAATCACATTTTAATAATTTTAAAAGACCTCTAAGATTTAGTATATCAATGTCTTTAGGATTTATCTCCAGAGCTTTATTAACCATATTAATGGCACTAGTTATATAATTTTTATATGCTAAATCCAATGCATTGTTATATCTTTTATATGATTCTAATTTTAACTCCTTAGACGTTGTATCTGACTTTGAATTTAAAGCTCCTTGCAAGTTTAATAGAGTTTCTTCTTTATAATTTGTAGTCACATAACTCTGTTTTAATGCTTTTAATGTTTCATCACCGTCTTCTTCTTCTATATTAAAAAAAGTCAAATCACTTTTATTATCTTCTATCAAAGATATATCTAAAATTTTTCTAGGCATGCTTTCTATGTCTTGTTTTATATCTTTAACTAAAATAATACTCACCTCCACTCTAAAATATATATTTAAGATAACATATTTAATATGTCAAGTCAAAACTATACATATTTTTCCACCATTCTCATAATAAAAAAGGTAATCCTCTTCTTTTCATAAAAAGGTTACCTCTTTTTCAATACTATTAACTTTTAATGTTGAATTTTTTTACTTTTCTATAGAGTGTAGCTATACCTATATTTAATGCCTCAGCTACTTTTTTCATACCTTCTGTATTACTTCCATATTTCTTTATGGCATTTTCTATAGCTTCCCTCTCAAGGTCATCTATAGTCTTAACTTCTTGTTTATAAAGTTCATCTAGTTTAAAAGATATTAAATCAGACATACTCCTTACAAAAGCAGTTAACTCCTTATCTTTTGAAAGTATCTTTTCTTTTTGTTCTTCATTAAACGCAGCTATACCCAAGATTCCAAGTATATGCTCTCCCATTTTAACGGGAGTACATATATCAGCTAACTCTTTACAATTTTCTCTATTTGCACATTTATTACAGTTCTCTTCTATTTCTTTATTTATAACATAGGATTTCCCATCTTTTAAAACAAGAGAGTACACTGACTTCTCTGATATTGTCTCTCCTATTTTACCTCTGAATATTCCTGTACCTGCTATCCTAGTTAAATCTTTTGTAACTAAAGTAACATCTACATCCAAGACATTAGAAATATTCTCGCAAATACTTTGAACGTAATTCGTTATATTATTTAAATTCAAAGTAATCCCTCCTATTTAGATTTATATTTTTTATTACTCTACATAAATCCTATTCTTGAGAACTTTAAGCTTGCGGTTGTGGTTGTGTCTCATTAGGCTTATTATCAGTTGGTGGTGTTTCTGGTTTTTGTTGATTATTTGGATTTTGATTGTTTGTATTTTGATTATTCTTATTTTCGTCTGTATTTGGTTTTTCCTCTGGTTTTGGTTCCATAGTCCCAACTAATATAATACCTTCCTTCTTAGGATAATATGAATTAGCTATTTTTTCAGTTTTAATTTTTTTACCATTTGCATCATTAAATGTTCTATATGTTGATACAGAATATGCATTTCTTCCACTTTTGTCTACTTTTTCTTTACCTTTAGGCATTGTAGGGTCATTAACTCTTTTCATTGTAGTTTGTGAAACGCCATCTAATTTTGTTGATATTGTTATATTTTGTTTATCTTCTGCACTTCCATATATATTGCAAACAATTTGATTTCCTGAAACGTAATTTTTTATGTAAACTGGATGCTTTAGATTATTTTTAAATAAGAAATCTATTCCACTATCTGCAACAGTTGCATCTCTTCCTTTTGGAACATAACTTGACGGTATAGTATGATTTTTTACATTAACAATTTCTAAACCTGCGTATAACACAGAATTGTATAACGTAGATGAAACTTGACAAACTCCTCCACCATAATCTTCTTCCATCTCACCTTCCATTATTACAGGTGCACTTTTATATCCATTTTCCTTACTTCTTTTCCCTGTATGTTTATTAAATGAGAAAGTTTCTCCTGGCATAAGTAATACATTACTTATATTATCTGTTGCTAATTTTATGTTTATACTTCTATTTATTTGAGAAGTTTTAAATGTTGTTGAATACGTACCTAAATTTGTATCTATATTAGCAAGTTGCTCTTTTTTTACTTTTGCTGGAGTAGCTTTTACTACTAACTCATTTTTATAGTTACCTTTTTTAGTTTGATTATCAAAATTCTCCATACTCTTAGAAATATCCATTTTAAGACCATCAGAATCTGGTATAACCTTGACTTTTTCACCACTTATATCAAGTGTAGCATCTTTTACATCTACATCTATTTCTTTAGCTATCTTTTCCATTTCTGCTTTTAATTTATTTTTATCATAATTTATCACAACTACTAAGTTGCTTTTTTTGCCAAAATTTGCTGAAATAGTTTTTGATAGATTGCCAAAGAAAGCACTCTTTCTATTTAAATTATATGCGTTTTCTACTGTTTTATCCAGGTCAGTAGATAAATTTAAATCTTTGCTCTTTACTTTCCAACTTTTATCATTGTAATTAAAATCAACATTCTCTAATTTGTATTTTTTAGCTAATTCCTGTTTTGCTTGTGATTTAGTTAATTTTCCAATATTTACTCCATTAACATATGTGTTTTTTGCTATTTTCTCCCCTTTAAATTGCATGCACATTATGCCTATAAAAATTATTACTACTAATGCTACAGCTCCAATAGCTATAACTAGCTTTTTGTTCACATTACTCATCCCATACTTCTCCTTACAATAAAATTATTTATATATCCCTATTATTATATTACTACATAATGCGCCTTAAAACCCCAAAAACTTTTTAATTATATATTAATTTAATATTATTAATATTCATTTAGTCCATTTTCTGATATGGCATATATTTTTTCATTGTAAATATTAATAGCATAAACTTCTTTGCCTCTAAATAAGCCTTTATTTACTACAGCATAATAATAAATATTTTTATATTTTCCAAACAATTCTTCTAAACTCTTTTTACTTTTTACATATCTATCTGCTTTCTCTATATCTAATATCTCAATCTTTTTATACTTATTTTCTTTTTCATCGAGAGTATTAGTTAACACAAACTTAGCTTTATCTTTTGTAATGCCAAATTGATAACTTCCATCTTCTAATATTCTAAAGTATCCATCACCATAATCTACTTTGTAATCTTTTTTACCATCTTTATATGAATATAAATCTTTAGTTTTTGCACTTACCAAAACTTCATTTATTAATTTATCATACTCATATACTTCAGCATAATAGTATTTATTATTTTTTATCATTTGTGGAAGTGAATTTATAGATAGATTTGCCTTGTCTTTGCCACTTTTTTTAGCTATTACATTTATAATGTCATCAGATGTTAAAGTATACAATGATAAATTCTTTTTATATTTTTTTTCTAAACTCTGTACCTTTTCATCATCTGAATAATCGTCTTTTAAATACTCAATATATTGTAATGCTCTTTCATAATCTCCAGAAGTATTTGCCTCTTCAGCTCTACTTATATAGTAATCATACATTTCTTCAATACATTGTTCTTTCCCATTTTGAGCCATACTGTAATACTTTTCATCTTCTTTTAATACTTTATTATACTTTTCAATAGCTTCATAATACTTATATGCTTTTTGGTCTTTTACTGCTGAGTCATAAACATCTCTAGACTCTTTGATTGTTTCTATATTCTGTTTGTATACATCTAGGTTACTACCCATACCATTTAATATTGAAACAGTACTTATGTAGTTAATGGCAATATCATAAGTAGTATTTTCTTCTTTATACATTTCTCTAACTCTATCAGCTTGAGCTAATAAGTCATCCACATCTATACTTATTTTGTTTAATTCTTTCACGGTATTTATTAATCCAATAAAACTTTCTTGACTTATGTCTCCATCTAAATATTTATCACCACTATTTAATAGCAATTTATTTATTTTTTTAGAAACAGACTTATTAAACCTTTCCATTTTTGAATCAGAAAACTTTTTTTCTATACTTGTGTAGTAATCAACAGCTATAGAATACTGTCTTTTCTCTATAATCTTTAACAACTCATTAGCTTCATTTCCTACACTAAACTCGTTACTACTTAAGAAAAATACTATTATCAAAGCAATTACACCTAATGTTGATAATGAAATCGCAACTATAGATTTCCTTTTTTCATCAATAAAATCTACAGCCTTCTCAAATAAATCTCTAAAATTCATTATAGTTCCCTCTCCATTTAATAATCTTTATATTTTATGGTAAACTAAATTTCTTATTGGTTATTATATCATAATTCTTGAAAAAAAATAAAAACACAAGTTAAATCGTGTTTTTATTTTACCTATCAATCATTATTTTATACATAAATATTTCCTTTACATAAATTATGATATCTTTCTTTTTATATCCCTAGAATGACTCTTTTGTTTTTTATTATTACTGACAGTTTTCGTTCTTGTCTTGTGTATAGCTTTGCTATCAAATATTTTTCTAGCATTGCATAAAACAATTCCAATTGTTAAACAAACTGTAAGCACACTTCCCATCAAAAAGTAATAATCCAATCCTATATGTACTCCCATAACTGAATTTATTAACACTAATGCAAAAGTCATTGCAAAACATATCATCATGGAGATAACTAAAATTCTTAGAATTTTTTTCAATCCACTCACCTCGTATAATCACTAAAATTGACACTACCCCTTATCCATTACTATACCAAATTAGTAAAAAAATAGCAATTACTATTGTCATTTATATTAGGAAAATATTAAATCTTTTTAATAAATATCTTTTTTTGACATAAGGATTACTTAACTTTTAATAAAATAGTAACACTAATATGTATTAATTAATAGAATAAAATAAATGATAATTTATTGAGGGGTGATTTACATGCCAAATTTGCCAAGTTTAGGGTCAAAGGCTCCTGATTTTAAAGCCAATACAACAAATGGTCCTATTAGACTCTCTGACTATAAGGGTAATTGGATTGTTTTATTTTCACATCCTGGTGATTTTACACCAGTTTGTACTACAGAATTTTTATGTTTTGCTAAATATTATGACGAATTTAAAAAAAGAAATACAGAACTAATTGGTCTAAGTGTTGATAGTAACAGTTCACATTTAGCTTGGATGTATAATATTTCTTTACTTACAGGTGTAGAAATTCCATTTCCTATTATAGAAGATAGAGATATGAGAATTGCCAAGTTATACGGCATGATATCAAAACCAATGAGTGATACATCAACTGTTCGCTCTGTATTTATTATAGATAATAATCAAATTCTAAGAACGATTCTTTATTATCCACTAACTACAGGAAGAAATATTCCAGAAATACTTAGAATAGTAGATGCACTTCAGACTAGTGATAGAGATAATATAGTTACTCCTGCAAACTGGTTTCCTGGAATGCCAGTGATTTTACCTTATCCTAAAAACTATAAGGAATTAAAAAATAGAGTTAACAGTTGTAATAAGAAATATTCATGTATGGACTGGTACTTATGTTTTGTACCAGATAATTATAATGATGAAGAAGTGAGCAAGAAAATTGATAATACTTGTAGCTGGAAAAAAGAACATACTAAAAACATTGAAAATGAATGTAACTGTGAACATGAACATCATGACTACCTGAACAAAGCTCTTGATTGTAAACAAGAACACAAGACTGATATTAAAGATGATTGCAACCATGAGAAAAAACATACTAAAAATACTAACAAAGTTCACAACTCCAAACAAGATAAGTTTAAAGATAAGTCTTGTGATGAAATGAATTTTAACTATGATAAAGATGAATCTTGCGACAAAATAAATTCTAGCTATGATAAAGAAGATAGTAGTTATGAAGATTTCTATAAACATAATTATAAAAACTACGATTATACTAGCGAAAAAAATACTAAAAAAATAGCTATGAAAACTTTAAAAGATTCAAAAAAATTAGTTAGACCACAAATAACAGACCCATACAATCCAATAGTTGAAAATGCAAACTGTCCAGATATAAATCCAATTGTAGCAGAATATGTTCTTGGAAATCCAACTAATGTAGATGCTCAACTATTAGATGCAGTTATATTTGCTTTTGCTGAGATAGACCAGTCTGGAAATTTGTTTATTCCTTATCCTAGATTTTTAAATCAATTACTTGCTCTTAAAGGTGAAAAACCTAGCTTAAAAGTAATTGTAGCTATTGGAGGTTGGGGAGCTGAAGGATTCTCTGATGCAGCATTAACACCTACATCTAGATATAATTTTGCAAGACAGGTCAATCAGATGATAAATGAATATGCTTTAGATGGAATAGATATAGACTGGGAATATCCTGGAAGTAGTGCATCTGGAATAACATCAAGACCTCAAGATAGAGAAAACTTTACACTCTTACTAACTGCCATAAGAGATGTTATAGGAGATGATAAATGGCTTAGTGTAGCTGGAACAGGAGATAGAGGATATATAAATTCAAGTGCTGAAATAGATAAAATAGCTCCTATAATAGATTATTTTAATCTTATGAGTTATGATTTTACAGCAGGTGAAACAGGCCCAAATGGTAGAAAACATCAAGCAAATCTTTTTGATTCAGACTTATCTTTGCCAGGATATAGTGTTGATGCAATGGTAAGAAATCTTGAGAATGCTGGAATGCCTTCTGAAAAAATCCTTCTTGGTATACCATTTTATGGAAGATTAGGTGCTACTATAACAAGAACTTATGATGAGCTTAGAAGGGATTATATAAATAAAAATGGATATGAATATAGATTTGATAATACTGCTCAAGTTCCATATTTAGTTAAGGATGGAGATTTTGCAATGTCATATGATGATGCTTTATCAATATTCTTAAAAACTCAATATGTTCTTAGAAATTGTCTAGGTGGTGTATTCTCATGGACATCAACTTATGACCAAGCAAATATACTGGCTAGAACCATGTCTATTGGTATAAATGACCCTGAAGTATTAAAAGAAGAACTTGAAGGTATTTATGGGCAATTCTAATAGAATGTAGGAAAATTTTATAGTTATATAAAAAGCAGATTTTATTATATTAAATAAGTTGTATCTAATTAATACTATTATTAATTGTTTATAAATTAGATACTTATTTTTTCATAATACAATCTGCTTTTTTAATCAAAATTTATTTAATTATAAGTTGTTTAATTACAAGTTGTTTAATTATAAAGTAGGAATTTAGATATACTCTTATACCATGTAATTATGTATAAATATTTTTTTATTATACACCAATAGCTTTTTTAGCTAATTTATCAGCTTCCTCATTATACTTATTTCCAGAATGAGCTTTAACCTTTGTAAATTTTACATTAAGCTTATTCTTAATACTGTCATAGAAATTTTTATATGCTATAGTTCCTTCTTTATTTGTTTTCCAAACTCCAGTACACCACTTTTCAATCCCTTCATAGTCAAAGTATAAAATCAAGTTTTGAACATTATTGTCAATACAGTACTGCATTGCAATTTTAGAAGCCTCTATCTCTCCAGCTACATTTCTCATACTTACTAAAGTTTTCTCTTTTCCTTTTTCACTATAAGTTTTTATAACTTCATTATTTTTTAAAATCACAACACCCGAACCATACATTTTTACTGAATGTTCATAACTTCCATCTACATATGCTTCTATAAACTCCTTATCTTCTTGAAAACTCAATTTTTCTGACCCATCAATATATTCTTTAGCTTCTTGAAAAGTAGAAAAACTCTTATATTCAGCTCCTGAGAATCCATTTACTTGTTTTTTGCACTCATCCCATGTATTATATACACCTATATTTTTACCTTTTTTCACAGCATAAAACTTTTGTTTTGCCAAATATATCACTCCCACTCTTAATTTTTATCTTCTTCTCTCATAAATATATCTAAATTTATAAGATAGTTTCTATCAAAATATTTTACTTTCATATCTTTTTTTATAATATCAATATGGTACACTTCTCCTTTTACAGCTCTTTGTCTTATATTTTCATTTATATCTTTTTTTATAATATCCTTATCAACATCATTGTTATCCATTTTAGCATCAACATTCAACGCTTTTATAGTATCAAATATAACAGATTTTAGTATTAAACTTCTAGATTTATTTAAATGTCGCCTTATATAAGTATAAAACTCATTGCTATTAACCTTTGAAATTTTACAATCGTGTAAATCTTTCTCTAATCTCTTTAAAACACTTATATTAGTTCCTACATCAAAAATCACAAAACATCCATAGTCATATTTGCTTCTTAAAATTCTCCCCATAGCTTGCTTTACCTTTATGGTCATTTGAGGATAATTTATAGTATAGTAGTCTATACCATACTTCTTCATTATAGTAAAATACAAAGGGTCTTTTGGATTTAGATTCGGAAGCTTGTCTAAAGTTACACAAACCAAACCATCCCCTGGAATGTCTACGCCTTCAAAACATCCTTTTGAGCCAAGTACTACACATTTTCTATTTAAATCATTAAGGTGTCTAATGCCCTTTTTATCAGCATAAATTTCTAAGTTAAAACTATGTAAGTATTTTTTCAATATTTCATAAGTTTTTTCTTGTCTATCTTTACTATTAAAAAGAGCTAATGTATGACCTTCTGTAATCTTTGATATATTAGATATAATTTTACTCATCTCATTTGGAAATTCAGAATTTCTGTACTCACAAATATCAGAAAATCCAACTACAGAGACTCTATTTTTATAATCAAAAATTGGTTCTATAATCTTTTCCACATTCTTAACTCTGTCTATTCCTAATGTATTTTTAAAATAAGACATACTTTCAGATAAACTCAAAGTTGCTGATAAAAATATTCCTTTTTCTAATTGAGATAAAATATTTTCTTCAAATAAATCTGCTATTTTTAATGGCACTACTCGAAATTCAAAGTCATTATAATTCTTATCAATTTCAACTATCCTTGCATAATCATCCTTTTCATCATACTCTAAAAAGATTTCAAATATAATCTTTATATCCTCTAAATCTCTTGTCTTTGCCTTTCCAAATTTATATATATCTGCTTCTTTATCTATACTATCATCATCAATATTCCTATAAATTATTATTATTATTGAAACTAAATTTTTTATTATTTTCTCACAACTCAACTTTATCTTTTCACTATAGGCTCTATAACTTATTTCAGTATCTATACCACCCTTTTTTAGTTTTCCCACAATTTCATCTATTTGCAAATTCAGTTCCCATCTTAAATTATAATTACTTACATTATTATATTCATTACAATTACCAAAATTTAATATTGAATCTATCTCTTCAATAATGAGATTTATGCTTCTAGCAATTTTTTGTTTATCTTCTCTTCCAATTTTTAATACATTATAAAATTTATCAAAAGCCTTTATTTTTCTCATATTTCTACTATATTTTTTATATATAAAGCTACTATTTTGAATAAACTCGTAAGGATAAATTTCTTGTAATAAATACCTTAAAGACTTTGAATTTATAATGCTTGAAAAGAAATCATATCCTTTTTCAGTCAAATTATGTGCTTCATCTACTATTATATTTTCTAAAGGTTTTTCATCCTTATACGGCCATTTAGCTAATAGTGAATGATTTACTACTGTTATATGTTCTTCTTTTAATTCTTCTATTCTGTTTTTATATAAACAATCTTTTTTGCATTTTTTAGGTCTGCACATATTTGGGTCACAACTTACATTTCTTAAGTGAGTACTTATTTCCTTGAAGTTGTCAAACACTAAATAATTTATTTCTTCTATATCTCCATACTTGCCACCTTCAACTAATCTCTTCAAAAATATTAAAGATAAAATTTCTCCTTTAGTAGGGTTTTGAGACTCATAATCATCTATATATGCTTCCAGTCTATCTATACAAATATAGTTATTTTTTCCCTTTATATATCCGTAACTTACTTTTCCATTTAGACCCAAAGAATCTAACACATTTGGAATATCTTTATTTATTAATTGTATCTGCAATTCCTTTGTGTCAGTAGAAATTAATAATCTTTTTTTATTAATTCTAGCCTCTAATATTGCAGGCAATAAATATCCTACACTTTTACCTATACCAGTTGGTGCCTCTATACATGCAATTTTTTCTTCATCTTCGCTATTTCTAAACAACTCTCTTATTGTTTTAGTAAGCTCATATTGACCAGGTCTATATTCATATGTAAATCCTTCTTTATTCTCCCAAATAGTTTTGTATTTTAATAATTCTTCATAATTTTTTTCTTCTTCATTTAAAATTTTTAAGGTTTCTCTTTCCTTCTTCTTTTCTTCTTTTGAGTCAAATATATTATATTCTTTTTTTATATTTATATTATTTGATAAATCATAATTTGCCTCTTCTAAAAATTTGCTCCATTCCCATGTTGGAAGATTAAATTTTTTAAGATATGAATTTATTTTAAAACTCAATGGCTCCAAAGTAGTTTTTTCATAGTTATTAAATTTTACTAAAAGGCAATTTACTATATTTATTATATCAATAGCATCTGATAAAGCTCTATTTTCCACTTTAGAATTACAATTTGTTAAAGTATTTTTTAAGTATTCTAAGCTATAATCTTTATGATATGGTTCTAAAATAACTGCTAATTCAATTAAATCAATAAATTTGTTTTTTAACTTTGGCATATGATACTCAAAAAACTTTTTTTTCAGACTTAAATCATGACATATAATGAAACTATCTTCTACAAAATTTACAAGTCTATCTTCCACCAGTTCTATTTCATTAGCTATTTCTAAATCATTTTTATCTAAATTTTTACATACTGAGAATACTTCTATAGGTACCTCAAATTTGTTTTTTATTAATGATTCATAGGTATGTATTTTCCAGTCTTTAACCTTGACAGCTCCAACTTCTAAAATTTCTGAATTTAAACAATCTAATCCACTAACTTCTATATCTAAAAAAACAACATCATTCAATACACTTATTATATTATCCATTTTTATATCCCTTCAAGTTAAACCAGCCTAACTTATTTACAATCATTTCTCTTTATATTTTATCATTTATATACACTTTATTTAAGATAATTAATATCAACTTTATATCTTACAGTAAACTTCTTTCATTTATTATTTGTATATGTGAATATTTTTAACTATAAATATTCAAACTATATTATAAGAAATATATTTTAAATTTTAAATAAGAGGTGAAATTGTGAAAAAAGATAGCCTAAAAAAATACATTATGATAGGAGCATTTGCTCTAGTACTTTTTGGAATTGCTAGTATAAATTTTAAATCATTAGATAAAACAAAAACTCAAATTTCTAGTCCAACACTCGACACACATGAATATGATTGGTATTTTAACCCTAGGGAGGATGGTAAACAGCCATCACCTATAAAAGAAGCTGATTTTTTTAAAAAATACGGAGCTTATTATGTAGGAAATCCCAATGAAAAAGTTATATATCTATCATTTGATGCTGGATATGAAAGTGGAAACACTCCAAAATTATTAGATACGCTTAAAAAACACAATGCTAAAGCTCAATTTTTCGTAGTTGAAAGTTATATAAAAAGCAATCCAGAGTTAATAAAGCGTATGGAAAAAGAAGGACATTTAGTTTGTAATCATTCAAAAAGCCATCCATCAATGGCAGGTATTACAGATTTTGAAAAATTCAAAGAAGAAATTACAAGTGTAGAAAAAGCATACAAAGATGTTACTGGAAAAGAAATGCCTAAGTATTTTAGACCTCCAATGGGTAAATTTAGCGAACAATCTTTAAAATATACACAAGATTTAGGATATAAATCAATATTTTGGAGTTTTGCTTATGTAGATTGGTATGAAAAGAAACAACCTACTCATGAATTTGCCAAAAACAAAATTTATTCAAGAACTCATCCTGGTGCAATAGTTTTACTGCATCCAAATTCATCAACAAATACTGAGATATTAGATGAGGTTCTTACACATTGGGAAAAAGAAGGTTATAAACTTAAAACACTTGATTATTTAAATAATAAAAAATAGTATCATAAATTTAAAAAAACTCTATCATGAATTATAGTAAAAATATAGTTATTTATAAATACTTTAATTCTCGATAGAGTTTTTTATTTTTTATAGCTATTTAAAAAGAATTGTCCATTCATTTATCTCTTTGTATCCTATATTATGATATATTTTACCTGCTACATCATTATTATAAAAAAGACATGGAACTTTTCCTTCCAACAATAATTCTTTACTCAAATTGTAAACCATATAACTTGCAAGTCCTTTTCCCCTATATCTTTTATCTGTACTTACAGAGACCACCATTGCCAAAAAACTAGTTTCCATACCAGTTGACACAGTGCTAATCATAGTATCATCATTTCTAATAAAATATGCTCTTACATTTCCCTCTTTTAAATGTTCTTTCCTTTCTTCTATGTAATTTTTACTTACTTTATAGTCTGACCTATTTAAAAGTTTTCCTATTTCATCAATATCTTTTTCCTGAGCATTTTCTATTTTATACTCCTTCATGTTGGAAAAATCTATTTCTTTTATTTCTTTTAATACACAAAATTTATTATCTAGTTTTTCATAAAAATCTTTGTATTTACTTATTAGTCTATCTATTACACATTTTTTTCCACTTATGCTTTCTACATCTAAATCTTTTATATGATTCTTCATTTCTCCTATATTAAAATTATTTTTAAAACTATAAATTATAAGTGTTGACTTATTTTTTAATATTATAGAGGTTATATTTCCATCTTCTACCTGAGACCATATATCTTGATATTGAGAGCTAAATCCATAATTCTCAACGTATCCAATTATGAATAAATTTAGACTTTCTTCATGTGATACATATTGCCAAAATTCTTTTTCTAAAGTATTATCTATTTTTACAATCAAGCAGATATCCTCCTTCTATGTTAATAATGATATACCTTATAATTTATAGTATCATTTAAAATCATTATATTCTACCAAATATTCTAAATTTTTAAATATCTATGCAATATGTTCGTATTTATTTTTATATTCTGTTACTGCTTCACTCCAAGCTTCTTCTACTGAAATCCCCCTCTTATTTGCAATTTTTTGTGCTAATTCTATTATTTTCATAGCTTTTCTTGATATATTCATATATATTCCTCCTCTAAATTATCATAAGTTATTTTAAAGTTAAATTTCTATAGTCATGTTATATATTTATTTACTTATATCTTACTAATTATTTATGTACTAAATATGAACTACAATAGAAGAAATTTAGAACTTAATAAAACATAAAATTTATATACAGTTCATATATATTTGTCATATCACAAGACAAGTGATATAATTTATTATCATTTTACTGGGGGTGATATGCTATGAAAATAAGAGCTGAATATACATGTCCTCTTGAAATTGTACATGACATAATCAAAGGAAAATGGAAAACTATCCTTATATTTGAATTAAGACAATCTAATAAAACATTTTCTGAATTGCAACATAATATTTATGGAATAAATCAAAAAATGTTGATTCAACAATTAAAAGAGTTACGTGATTTTGGGATTATTGATAAAATAAGTTCTGCTGGATATCCATTACATGTTGAATATTTTCTTACTAATCGTGGTAAAAAAATGTTAAAAGCAGTGGAAATAATGCAAGAAATAGGAATCGAATATATGCTTGAACATGGTCAACAAGAAATTCTAGATAATAAAGGAATTTGCTACAATAAGTAATCCTATACATACCAAAAAGTAAGTAATTTACATTTTTTACAATAGTATTATAATAAAAATAAATAGGAGGTATAATCATGTCTATAGCTTTAATATTGATTGATATTCAAAATGATTATTTTAAAAATGGAAAATGTGAATTATTTCAATCAGAAGAAACTGCTGAAAATGCTAAAAAAATACTACTGTTTTTTAGAAAAAACAATTTACCAGTTATTCATATACAGCATATATCAACAGATAAAACAGCTTCTTTTTTTCTTCCTAATACTCATGGTTCAGAAATAAATAAAATTGTTTTTCCACTAGATAATGAAGAAATTATAATTAAACACACACCAGATAGTTTCTTTGAAACAGATTTGCAAAGTATCCTTGAGAAAAAAAATATTACTAATCTAGTAATCTGTGGAATGATGAGCCATATGTGTATTGATACAAGTGTAAGAACAGCAAAGAAACTTCGATACGACATAACTCTAATAAGCGATGCATGTACAACGAAGAATTTATCTTGGAATAATATAGAAATTAATGCAAATACTGTACATCAAGTATTCATGGCATCACTACAGAACAGTTTTGCAGATGTAAAAAACACAGATAAATTTTTATCTAACTATCACAAATAAAAACATACACTATGTTAAAAGAGCAAGTTTGATTTATTTAAGCTTGCTCTTTAATCATTTAAAATTAGATGCTTTCTATCATTTTTATATACATAATATACGTTTATACATTTTATATTCATATATAACTATTATATAAATTTTAAACTTTACTATATTCACATAAAAAATGTAGTATTATAGTATATATAATATTATATAGAAGGGGGTGCTAGATAAATGAACCATCATATATTGATTCAATTTGAATATATAGCAAGAATCATTACTGCTGGTTTCTGTGGGGCTTTAATTGGATATGAGAGAAAGAATAGACTAAAAGAAGCTGGAATACGCACTCATTTTATAGTGGCATTAGCTTCAGCACTTATAATCATTGTTTCCAAGTATGGATTTAATGATATAGTGGGTACTCCAGGTATTGGTCTAGACCCAGCCCGCGTTGCAGCACAAGTTGTCAGTGGTATAGGTTTTTTAGGTGCTGGATTAATATTTATTAGAAATCAATCAGTAAGTGGTCTTACTACAGCTGCTGGTATATGGGCAACAGCCGGTACAGGTCTTGCCATTGGCTCTGGATTATACTTAGTTGGTATTGTTTCAAGTATCATTATTGTTATTGTACAGATAACACTTCATAGAGATAGGAAATGGATGAAACTCCCTACAGCAGAGCAAGTTTCTCTTAAAATTTCTAACAGCACTGATTCCATAGAATATATTGAAGGTAAATTTAAAAAATCTAATATTGAAATTATAAACATGAATATTAAACGCCTTGATGGGGATTGGTTAGAAGTAGTTATATATACTAAGTTACCTAAAGGATATAAAAAAACAAATTTATTAAAATTATTTAGCGATAATCCTCTTATAGAAACTTTAGAAATATAATATAAAAATTGAAGCTTAAAAATAATAATATATTTAATCAAGGTCAATATATAAATAATTACGGGATGAGTCTATATAAAATTCATCCCTTGTTTTTTGCCATTCATATATATTTTTTCAAGATATTTTTGTTCATCTATTATCTAGCCAAGTAACCCTTGTGAACTAAACTTTTTAATATAAAAACTTCAATACAAAACTAAATATAATTTTTATTAAACATTCTATACATATAGTTTGTTTCTTGAGTGAAAAATAGATTTCATATTGTTAAGATATTGTTAAATATTTCAATTTTCTGACAAGTATGTTGAACAATAACTTATCCTAGTGTATTATTTTAGTTGTAGAATAAAACTAAATCGGCAAAACTAGAGAAATTTAGTGACGCAAAGCTATAGGGACTAACGCTTATAAAATAAACTATGAGTTATGTCAGCCAGTTGCCAAAAAGATATTGTTCTTTTTGTTTTATGAAAGTTTTTTAGGGGGATAGTAATATATATGTTTAGAGATGAAATGGATAAATGTACACACATGTTAACTGCTTATATTAGTAGTTTATATGATTATTGTGATTTTATAGATACACAGCTAGATGATTTTATACTAGAGTACGGAGAAAATGTAGTAGAATCTTGTTTACATCAAG
The DNA here is from genome assembly GCF_001077535.1 of Clostridioides difficile ATCC 9689 = DSM 1296. Lineage (GTDB taxonomy): Bacteria > Bacillota > Clostridia > Peptostreptococcales > Peptostreptococcaceae > Clostridioides > Clostridioides difficile. The sequence continues at coordinate 1,542,894 of NZ_CP011968.1, read as the reverse complement.
TGATGGTATTGGTAAGTAAGTATAATTAAATAGAAATTGTTTTCTAGAGAACCCTTTTTAGTTTTATCTACATTTAAAAATGTTATTATATTAAAAAACTAATCTCCCCTATATGCAAAGTTTCTTCCATACAACAATTTCTTCCCATTTATACTTTTTCACTTGTATCTTTAATAAAATTCAACTTCAAATATTAATATACTTCAAAAATTATTCTATTTCTTATCTTTACACCAATTCCTATCAGTATTATCCTTTATATAGGTTCTAACTATTTCTCCACAATCTAAACATAAATCTGAATATATAGTAGATTGTACTGGAAAAGTTTTATTTATAACTTTATCTAATTTTCCATCTCCTCTATATTTTAATCCAATAGTTTCAGCATATATGCCACCAGTTGTTAAAATTCCCTTTTCAATATTTACACTTCCACAATTAGAACATTTCACATTTATAACCCCCTAAACAATTATTTTTTCATGCTATCTTATAATTTAAAATATAATTTGCTACCGATTTTATAACACAGTGACAAATCGGTGGCAAATCAACATTTTTTCATTCTATTTACCATCTAATCCATTGAAATATAGCTATTTAGTTATAGGAACTTGAATTTCCGTTACAAACTCCTCTACAATTCCAGTCTCATGTATATCTATCTTGTAGATTTCTATAGGGTCAGCAATTATCTTATAATTGTTTTCTTCTATAAATTTAAACACCTTCTCCATATACATCTTATTATTAGAATTACTCCCAGTATAATTTAAAGTTACATAATATCCTTCATCAAAAACTATATTATATACTTTCTCATTACTTTCCAGAAAACAAAATACAGATTTAAACTCATTAAATATACCTTTATTAATTGCTTCAGTAGAAAAGGCAGAACCAATATTGTTATTTCCAAGTATATTAAATCTATCTTCATATTCTTTCTGAAGTTTTTGAATTAAAAAATCGAAGTCTTCATCCCTCTTTATATCAGCATTTAATTCTAAAGCTTTTCTTTTTTCTATATATACAACCTCTATCTCATCTATTTTTGTATTTTGAATTACACTTTCAATTGAACTCAATCTTTTTATAATATTTTCCTTATGGCTTATAAATTCAGCTATTTTTTTATCAATTAAATCGAGTTCTTCATTTAAAATATTTTTCGTAGACTCTATACTTCTGTCATCTAGGTATTCTTTTATTTTCTTCATTGGAAAGTTCAAGCTTCTAAATTCTTTTATTAAATTTAATTTCCATATATCTGATATATTATACATTCTATATCCATTTATATCTCTAACTGGTCTTAGAATGCCTATTTCTTCATAATACATTAATGAATCTCTACCTATTCCATATATTTTAGATATCTCTCCTATTTTATAGTAATCTTTCATTTATATAATAAACTCCTCCGAAATCTTATTTTTATTTTAAATCAACATTATTACTCTATAATACTATAGTATTAGAATATACTAAAAAAATCCTTAAAACAAGGATAGGAAAATAAACATCCTAATAATTAATTATTAAAATATTTTTATATTGTAATATTAGGTATAGTATTTATAACTTCAACTTTTTTATAAATATATTTTAGTTTTATATAGTTTTATGTTTACAGCTATTATATCCATCTCTATGTAATATTTTTCATATTAAAACTGATTTCTATAGATTAATAGTTTATAAATTTAGTAAATGAATATTTATTATAGTCTTTAACAAAAAATACAAGAATAAACTTAATTTTAATAACTAAAATTAATTATGCAAAATTATTAATATGGTATTAAATTATGTATAAAAAGTTAATTATGAATAAAATAATTATGCCTTTGAAAAATCATTAAACTTAAAATTAATTATAAAAAAACTCTACCTTACTAACTATACAGCTCACAATCTATCTATTTATGAAAAAATATGATATAATTGCATTCAAAAAGGAAATCTTTCAATATACTAGAATTTAAGCATTAACTAATTTTATCTAATATTATTACTAAACTAAAAAATATTTGTATTTGTAGCATTGGAGCAAGTAACTTAATGTATATTCATTTTAAATACTTATTTAAAATTTAGCATTTAAATTATTTACAAATTAACATTTAAATACTTCTAGCATAAATACAGTTGTCATCAAAATTTAAAGTATCTTATGGAGGAATACCATGCAAAATCATAATTATATAAAAATGTTAAATAAAAAGGTAGAAGTATTATCTAAGGAATTAGATAGTAGAAATTTTAAATTAAAAACCTTAAATGAAATAGATTTTTTTTCTAAAATACCAAACAGAGAATTTATGTACCAACATATTGATGACTGTATTTCGAAAAATATACATATAGGAATCATGTTATTAAATATCGATAACTTTAAATTATTTAATGATATATATGGATATCTAGTCGGAGAAAATTTATTAATTACTCTAACTCAAAACCTATTGCACTTTATTCCAGAATCAAAGGGAATAGTCGCTTATTTAAAAGGAGAAGGTTTTTTAATTGTACTTCCAAATGTATCAAATAAAGAGTTAAATAATATGGGTGCAACTATTATAGAGAGCGCCCGAGAATTAAAAATAAAACTTCCTAATGAAAAAGAAATATACTCCAATGTTACATTTAGTATCGGCAGCACTATCTGGAATGGTGAACCAAACATGACTACTTTGATGCTTTTCAACCAAGTATATAGTGCTTTAAAAAAGGCTAAAAGTGAAGGCAAAAATAGATACATTCTATTTGATTTTAAAGATAATAGTTTTTACAATAAATTAGAAAATGATAAGGAGTTCTTATCAGAAATATCACATGTTCTACAAACTAAACAAATTGAAGTATTTTACCAACCACTTTATAATATAAAAAATAATACTATAGTTGGATGTGAGGCACTTGCAAGATGGAGACACCCTATTAAAGGACTTCTTACTCCAGATAAATTTATTCCTTTATTTGAACAGTTTGGTCTGATAACGGAATTAGATTTGCATTTATTTGAAGAGAACTGTAAAAATATAAGAAGATGGATTGATAACAATGATGTTTTTGTTCCAATTTGTTGTAACTTTTCTCGTCTTCATTTTTTTAACCCTAATTTTCCAAGTATGCTAAAAGGTATTACTGAAAAGTACAGCGTCTCTACATCAAATTTTAGCATTGAAATAACAGAAAATATATTAATAGAAAATACAAATACAATTATTCAACAACTAGCTGAACTTCGTTCTTATGGTTTTTCTGTATCAATGGACGATTTTGGTTCTGGATATTCATCTTTTGGTATGTTGCAAAATCTACCTTTTGATATAATCAAAATTGATAGGATATTTTTATCTCATAATTTAAATGATTTTAAAAATACAACCATTTTGTACTCTATAATAAACATTGCAAGAGCTCTTGGGATGCTTACAGTATGTGAAGGTGTTGAAACAGAACAACATGTAGAATTTATTAAAAGTATAAATTGCGATATCGCCCAAGGTTATTATTATGCAAAACCCATGGAGTGCAAAGAATTTGAAAAATTACTATCTAAAGAGAATAATTCAAAGAAAATGTTTATAAAATATTCTGATATAGGAAAATCTTTAATAGAGAAGATATTTGATGGATTTTTTATTATGCAAGATATGAAAAAACTAAGAGCTAATGTCACTGAAGACATTCAATGGTTTGATTTTTACAACAAAACTGAAATTACATCTTTTCCTAAAGTAATAGAACATTTTGAAAAACATATTAAAGGTAAAAAATTTTCTATTCTTTACAAAAGTATAACCCCACATAATACTGAATCAGATTCATTATTAATTAGTGGAGAAGCCGTTTTATCAGATGAAGCTTCTGAACATCAAAAATATAGCAATTTCTACTTTAGTGCAAATTGTATAATTTCAGAAAATAAATTACTCTTAGCAAAATTACATTTGGATTTAATTAAAACTGCTGGCTATATAAATGAATTTGAATCATATTCAATACCTAAAATGACAAATACACATCTTGATGAAAGTAATATTTTATCACAATTTTATTCAATGTTGCCTGTAGGTATAATTCGCTACGATTTATTTGGTGATATGATTATTACTTATATGAATGAAGAAATGTTTGATATTATAGGTTATACAAAAGAACAGTTTTTTGGTGAGATGGGCGGAAATTTAAGAGCAATTGTTCATCCAGATGATTTAGACTTTGTTTATAAAAAAAGTTTGGATATGATTGACACAAATAAAATTGAACCATTTTTATATAGATTCATAAAACGAGATGGTCAAATTGTCACAGTTATGTATACACAATGTAACCTTTCTGCAATTGATGGAAGGTCGATTGCCCAGGGTATGTATGTAGATGTAAATAAAATAAAAAATTTAACAAAAATCTAGTACAAAGTATTTTATTTTGGAGAAATTAATATGTTTAAAGAAATTTTTTTAAGAACTTTTCCAGGATTTCTAATTATAAGAGATTCTAACTACAGAATTATATTTATAAATGATAATTTAAAAAATTTAATTAAAAGTTATATGCAAGATAATCCACTTGGAATGACTAATATAGAAATAGCTAAGAAACTCCCTGATAATATTGCTAAATTTTTTACGGATTCTCACAATATTCAATTAGATTGGGAAAAAAATTATCCTTATGATAAAATTTCAAATTGGATTTTAGAGTTTAAAAAAGATACTACAAGCTATTGGAATGTTTTAGAATATAAAGTAGATGTTGATGAAAAAACCTACATAATTACTATGGCCAATGATATAACAAAACTCTATGAAGAAAATAAGAGAAATCTTCACTACTCAATTACTGACCCATTAACTGGAGCATATAATAGAAAATATTTAAATGATAGATTTGACATATTTATAGGAGATTATATTGTACTAATTGACTTAGATAATTTCAAAATGATAAATGACTATGAAGGTCATAATGTAGGAGACAAGATTTTATGTGATTTTGTTTCACTTTTAAATAAAGAATTAATAAATTCTACTTCTATTATAAGATTAGGAGGAGATGAATTTATTGTTATATTCTCTAGTGATGTTGACAAAAATTATGTTTATTCACAGCTAGAAGCCTTAAGAGAAAATTTTTTAAAAGTATTCTCTAAGTATAAGTATCTTTCATTTAGTTATGGTGTTGATACAGTAAAAAGAAATTTAAAATTGACAATAGTTGAATTGGATAAAAAAATGTATAAAAACAAGGAGAAAAACAAGAAAAAATTTGATAAAAATGATTATTAATATTGTTATTTTAAAATAAATTAAAATTATCTTTCTTTTTTTAAACTTGTACATTAGTTTATAAATATGTATCTATACAAGATATTGACATTAAGTACTGAAGCATATATTGTTTCAGTTCTTTTTTGTTAAAATTAACTTATTTGACAAAGATATCATAGTTTAACAAAGCTTTTAATTTAAATATATTGATGTATAATATAATTAAAATATAATAGCAAAAAGAAAGGAGGAATATCATGAGCATACTCCTAAAAAAAGCACCCAAATTAGCAAAACATATTATAACAAGTTTTTATATAAATCGGGATATTGATGAAGTATTAAAATACCTTTGTGAAAATGTTACATGGATTGGACCAGGAGAACAGGAATTTCTCACTTCTTTTAATGAAATAAAAAATTATTTTTATGCAGGTCAAGATGAAATTCCTTCTTGTGATATAAATAATGATATATTTGAAACTGTAAGTGAAGATGAGAATAGATGTATGGTATTAGGAAGATATACTGTTCGAACTAAAGAAAATGCTCAAATGATTTTAGAGGTAAATCAACGTTGTACATTTGAGATAATTGAGGATAGAGGAAAATTATTAATAAAGCACATGCACATATCAAACCCTTATGGTGAAATGCAACTTGATGAATACTTTCCCACTAAAATTGGAACTCAAAGTTATGATTATTTGCAAAGATTACTAAAAGAAAAAACAGAAGTTATTGAAATGATTACAAATAATATCAATGGTGGCTTAAAAGGTAGCAATGATGATAGTACATACTCATTTTTCTATGTCAATGAGGGATTGCCCAAAATATTAGGATACACATATGATGAGTTCATGGAAATGAGTGGTGGTTCAGCAGTGGGTGCTGTATATCCACCAGACTTACCTAAAGCACTAGAAGATTGTGAACGATGTTTTGCAAAAGGACCTACATATTCATCTGAATATAGAATCCGAAAAAAAGATGGAACATTAATGTGGGTATTAGATTCTGGAATGAAATCGTTAAATAGTGATGGCATAGTAAAAATTAATAGTATTATTACTGACATAACCCAACTAAAAAACATAGAATCTGAACTAAAATTAGAAAGAGAGCGATATCGTATTGCTTTGCAAAATATTACAGATATCATGTTTGAGTATGATATTGAAAACGATACCCTTATAAAATATCAACGTGTAGAAATTGACAAAAAAATTGAATTAGAAAATTTTGAAACAAAAAATTACTCCAAACTATTAGAATCTGGTAAAATTATTCACCTTGATGATATTGGAAAACTACTAGAAGTACTTCATGGAAATCTTCGTGAAACAATTGAGATAAGACAAGTAAATTCATTAACTAAAAATGAATGGAGATGGATTCGTGTTCAATGTTCAGTTATATATGATAGTGACCATAACCCTATCAAAACAATAGGCGTTTTAAAAGACATAACTGAAGATAAATCTAAATTAGAAAGCTTAATTAATCAGGCTCAACGTGACCCACTAACACAATTATATAATCAAAGAGTATCACAAAATCTTATTGAAGAGTATCTATGTAGTTCTGATTCCAAAAATAATGATGCTCTATTAGTTATTGATATTGATGATTTTAAAACTGTAAATGATACTTTTGGGCATTTAGAGGGAAATGAAGTTTTAGTTGCTGTATCAAAAATACTATTACATAACACACATGATAAAGACATAGTTGCTCGAATTGGTGGAGATGAATTTACAATATTTATAAAATCATTAACAAAGGATTTAATAATAAAAATTACTAATGATATTTTAAATGATGCAAGTAAAATAAAAGTAAAGGACAATCATAAAATAACATTAAGTATTGGTATTGCCTTCACTGATGATTCAACTAAATTATATAAAGATTTATTTTCTAAAGCTGATAAAGCTCTTTATCTATCAAAAGCAGATGGCAAAAATTGTTATAGTACATACGAATAATAAAGCTATTTATACGACCAAGAATGAACCTTTAAATTTAATTTCATAGTCTAACAATCAAAGAATTGAAGCTAATCTTATAGCTAGTCAACTAGTTCCTAGAAAAAATTTAGACAATATATTTATTGATACTGCTCATTTTTCTAAAGAGCAAATTTATATAAAAAATTAAACTTTTATGTACATACAGATACTAATGATAAACATTTAGCATTAGTATCTTCTATCTTAAAACAAAATGATAATTTATCTATATAAAAAAGTGCTTTGTTGACAGAGTTCACTTTTTTATATAGGTACAGAATTTAAGTATAAATACATGTTTTATTCTATACATTTTAGTTAATGTAAAATTCCTTGATTGTACTCTCTAACTTTTCAACATTATACTATTTACATACCACTTAGTTAATATAAAACTATAAAAGTGTTGCAATTACTGGGTTTTATAAAGTTAATTTACATACCACTTAGTTAATATAAAACTTTAGCACCTTATTTATCTATAGAGCTACAGAAAGTATTTACATACCACTTAGTTAATATAAAACAAGCATCAAATACATTTATCATTCTGTCTATAATTTTATTTACATACCACTTAGTTAATATAAAACTAATACCTCCTTTTATAAAAAAATGTCGTGAAAAAGTATTTACATACCACTTAGTTAATATAAAACATGTATTTATTTGTTCTTGTACTATTGTTTTACTCTATTTACATACCACTTAGTTAATATAAAACACTCCAAAACTTGATTCTAAATTTAGAAAAGGACTATATTTACATACCACTTAGTTAATATAAAACTGTAGAAAGCTCGTTTGTGGATGAAGTTCTAAAATCATTTACATACCACTTAGTTAATATAAAACGGAACTTTTAAAAGATTCAAGGAAAAAAGATTGGTTTATTTACATACCACTTAGTTAATATAAAACTTGTAAGGATAAGCCTAGAGAGAATAGCCCTTCTCTCTATTTACATACCACTTAGTTAATATAAAACATTATTTTTTTATCGTTTTGAAACCTGTTTCTTCTGCATTTACATACCACTTAGTTAATATAAAACTATCTTTTGATTATTCTGATAAAAAGTAATAATACAAATTTACATACCACTTAGTTAATATAAAACGCTCCCGAAGTTGTTAATGTTGTTGCGACTCTTGCTGATTTACATACCACTTAGTTAATATAAAACATCAATACTTTGATGCAGTTTTTAACTAGATTTTCAATTTACATACCACTTAGTTAATATAAAACCCCAAAATAAACTGGGCATTTTCAATACTTACACATATGCAACTCTCTTAAATTTGCAGTGAACCATGAGTAGTGCAAATGATAAAGCTTATCATATACCCTCAACACCTTATATTTCAAGCGTTAAGCTCTACTTTGTAACAAATATCGCTCACTGCAAAACTATTTACATTTTTATTATATCATAAATATATTATTTTTGAATATCTATACCAATTTGTGGTATAATAAAAGCAAGAAGAACTACAATCTATTTAGACGTAGAGTGAAGTTCAAATACTAATGTTTATTCTTTTTGAACTTGATTTTTAGTTCAAAACTAAAGTCACTCCTGCCTGTGTGAACTATACCCGCTGTTTTATACAGTTAAAACATGTAAAAATAGTTATAAAGTACTAGTGTAACTCATTAGTACTCTTTTTATTATATTCATATAATTAATATCTATATTTTAAAGTTTACTATCTAAAAAAGAGCACGTCAAATAAAACCCTAGATATTTAATTTTTTTAGAGATACTTAAAATAAATTATGCTCTCTCTGTACTTAAATATTTCCTAAATTCAAATGGAGACATAGAATTTAATCTATTTTGATATCTAAAATTATTATAGTAGTATATATAATCATCTATTGCTTTAACTAATTATTCATATGTATCAAATTTCCTTAAATAGTACATTTCTACCTTTAAAATTCCCCAAAATCCTTCCATAGGAGCATTGTCAAGGCAACGACCAACTCTTGTATAATATATGTATATCTAACACCATTAAGAAATATATATTTTATAATATATATTTCTTCATTTAATGCACTTAGAAAAGCAAAGAAAATACAGATTAGTACACTTTTTAGAGAAAAATAAAATTGATACATCTAAAATATTAAAAAATACTTTAGATAATCTAAAGACACATCTCAAAGTTTTTAACTAAATTATAAAACTAATTACAAATGCTATGTAACGATAATAAATAAAAAATTTACTTCGCTTAAGCGACGTGTCGTTGAAATATTTCATGTTGCCAACTGGTTCGTAAGTTGATAAGAAAAGAACACTAATTATTTAGAGTTCTTTTCTTAGCTACAAGTGGATTATAATACTTTTAAATCTGTGCGAAAATTGTATATAATAATGATATGAACAAGTAAAGAAAATACAAAAATGACAAAATTATAAATAAAATATTATAAAATCATAAGGTCATAATTGTTATATTGTAGAAACAAAGTAAAGAGAGATGGTGGAGAATAAATGAATCAAAAAAAAATAAAGATTAGTATTAAAATGGTAATTATAGGTATATTTGCTGTAATTATTTCTTTTGTATTATCCAGATTATTCGTTGAGTATATTGATGAATTATTAAGGTCTAATTGGCAATATCAGCTATTTGAAAGTGAGAGTTCATATATAATATTTGCCAATTGTATTATGTTCTCGAATATATTATTAGAAATATTTTTAATATATATTTGTAGAAAATTTAGAAAAATCTAATATAGTCAACGTATTTCGAATCGAATACTTCATGATTATTTAGTCTATTGTGCTAGTTAAAGTTTAATTCCCATATAAAGTAAATTGATTTTAGTAAAACAAATCACCCCTAAGGGTTAGTTTATGGATAAGTCATCCAAATATTAACTCTTTAATTTTTGCTATAGATTCATCTTTGCTCATAACTTTACTTATAAAAAATGAAATATTATAAGCTAGAACTTTTATTCTAATTCTAGTCATAAATCCTAGCATAGAGTTACTTTTTTTATATTATAAATAAAACTATACAACAAAGATAATATTTAGTAAAAATAACTTTCATTTTAACTAAACTTAAAATTCAATTACTCTCTAAATTGACGTTTAGGAATTAGTTCAAAATAAAAAAGAGTGTATATATTGAAATTACTACATTTCAATATATACACTCTTTTTAAATTTCTCAGTTTTCCATGGAACTTTACTTTATTTATTTCTGTATTAGTTGTATTTTTTATGCATTTTTCTTTAAAATCATATTTTCTGATTCAACTCTTATATTATAAAATTTCTTTACTAAATTATTCTCTTTTTCTATATCTTCATATATATTTTTTAATCGCCTTTTACCTAATCTTTTATCTAACATTACTAATGATTTAACTAATATATTATATGATTTTATCGCATCTTCTACTGAGATATTTAAACATATATTTACTGCTTTATAAAAATCAAATTCACTAAAAAATCCATTTTTATTTACAATCTTATATCCCTTTGCATCTCTTTCTAAATACTCTTCCTAAATACTCTTCAAAACTTTCATCATCTAATCTAAATCCTATATCACTATGAAAAATAGGTTTTGCATTTGGATATAGTTCTATTGCTTTATCAAAAGTTTCGAATACCAAGTTATTATTATTCGATTTTCCAATAGCCCACTATAAACAATAATAAGTTTGTTGCTCCAAATAATGTAACACTTGTAGAAAGATGTTACAGATATATAAAAGATAGAGAATGTAGTTTTTCTCCTAATACTATTAGAAATAGAAAAAATATGATTAAAAATCAAATTGAAGTTTTCTTTAAAGATATGAAATTAATAGATATAACACCTTCTATTTTACAGTCTTATATAAATAACATATACAATGAGCACATGTTAAATTCAACAAAAAACCAAGTCGATTTTATAAAATTAGTATTGAAAGAATCTTATAGATTAAAAGAAATATCAGAAAATATTTGTGATTTTGTTACAACCCCAATCAAAAAAATAGTTTAACTTCTAAGCTTTATACAAAACAAAAAGCTCAATTATTATTAGAAAAATCAAAAAATACTCCTATAGGTATACCAATTTTTTTGATGCTAACTCTTGGATTACGTTTTGGTGAAGCTGTATCACTTATATGGTCAGATGTAGACCTTGATAAAAAATCTCACATGTAAATCAAACATTAGTTTATGTATACAATAAAATAATCTTCAAAGGCCCTAAAACCCCTAGATTCAAAAGAAGATTATTTGTTCCTGATGAACTTATAAGTTTGCTTAAAGGGGAAAAATTAAAACAAAATAAGTTGAAATTACAGGGTATATTGAAAAATGAATTTGATTTGATATGCTTAGATAAAAGATTCAACCCGTGAGTTCAACCAACTTTTGTTGTTCATTTTAAAAAACTATTAAGAGATAATAATCCTAGAGATATAAAAGTACATGAATTAATACATGCAAATGCAACTTTGATATTACTTTCAGGTACTAACATAAAAGCTATTTATAAAATATTAGTACATGCAGATATAAAAATAGCTATGAATAAATATTCGATATTCTCACTTATTAGATGAAATGGATAAAGAAACATCTGAAAATATAAGCAAAATACTATTCAAATAATGTTCAGTTTTATGTCAATTAAATGTCACTCAAAGTGCTTTTTTTCCATTTGTCAGTTAAATGTCACTTAAAGTACCTTTTTCCTATTTGTCAGTTAAATGTCAGTAATATATAAATAAGATATATTTATAAGACCCTTAAAATCACTATTATTTAATAAAATTTATAATTATATACTATTTGTTGTTGACATTGGTATTATACCATAGTTTATCATTTATATTAGAAATAAAATTATTAATTAATAGTTTCGTAATTTTATAATAGATTTACAGGGAGTGATAATAAATGGATACAAAAATATCTATAAACGAAAACATGAGTCTAGGTAAAAGATTTTTTAAATACCTAGCACCATCTGTAGTTGCAATGTGGGTTTTCTCACTATATACAATGGTTGATGGAATATTTGTAAGTAAAGGAGTTGGAGAATTAGCTTTAGCTGCTGTCAATATATCAATGCCTTTTATTAATTTTATATTTGCAGTTTCTCTATTATTTTCAACTGGTGCATCTACCATAATTGCAATCTATCTGGGGAAAAAAGATATTAAATCTGCTAACGAAGTCTTTTCATTTAACTTAGTATCAATAATTATATTATCAATAATTATATTAGCTATAACTTTTTTTAATTTAGATAGATTAGCACTATTTTTAGGAGCTACAGAATCTACAATTGGTATGGTTAAAGATTATTTAGGAATAATAATATTTTTTAACGGATTCTTTATAGTGTCTTATTCTTTAGAAGTTATAATAAAAACTGATGGCTTTCCAATATTAGCTACTGTTGGTGTAATAATATCTGCTCTTACAAACATCATACTTGATTACTTGTTTGTAATTGAATTTGGATGGGGTGTAAAAGGTGCTGGTATTGCAACTGGTTTGTCTCAAGTCTTTTCTACTATTTTCTTCTTAATACATTTTTTAAGAAAAAACTCTACTTTGAATTTTTCAAAATTTAGAATTGATTTTAAGACACTTAGAAAAATTGTATTTATAGGTTTTCCTGATTCAACTACTGAATTAAGTTGTGGTATAGTTGTTTTACTTTTTAACTTAAGTCTTACTAAATATATTGGAGAAAATGCTCTTATTTATTATAGTGTCATAAATTATATAAATACATTAGTACTTATGACTATGATGGGTATAACTCAAGGTATGCAACCACTTACTAGCTTTTATTATGGTGCAGGAAATATAGATAATGTAAAAAAATTATTAAAAATGGGGATAAAAGCCACAATAATAGCATCAGTTGCTGTATTTGTAATTTGTATGGCTTTTTCAGGACCAATAGTCTCTTTATTTATACATCCAGAAGAAACAATGCTATTCAATGAAGGAGTTCGTGTATTTAAAATATTCTCTATATCTTTCTTATTGGTAGGAATTAATGTAATAATTTCTGGATTCTTTGTATCAGTAGAAAAACCATCAATTTCTACTGTTATATCTCTTGGTAGAGGGCTTGTAATAGTTGTTTTAAGTCTAATTTCAATGATACTAATATTTGGTGGACAAGGAATATGGATGACTACTATTGTTTCTGAGTTTATATGTCTTATTTTATCATTAGCTTTTCTAAAAAAGAATTTTTCTACATTAGACTCTAATCTAAATAAGGTTGCTTAGATGATAAGAGTGACAATATATGAAAATATCTAAATAAAAAATACCTATTATACAATCTTACAAATATTAGACCTTTGCAAAAATTAGGATTATATAATAGGTATTTTATTTATGTAATTATTTTATTTCTAAATATCCATAGCCATCTTTTATTAAAGTTCCTTTTACTTCATATTCTACAGGTTTTTTAAATATTGGACCATCTACGACAAATGTATGATACTCTCCATGTTCTCCACATGGGTCTGCACCAGCATTTTTTATATTCTCCACAAGTTCTCTAGTTAATTTTTTTCCTAAAAATTCCTCTCCTAAGTGCTTTAAGTTTACTTTTGTTACAACACTACAAAATCCACTGTCTATAAATTCATATACTAAATCCTCTCTACTCTCTTGCCATAATGGTAAATCTACTTTCATACCAACTGCTTCACATCTATCAGTATCCCATTTTCTATGACTTTCTATATCTATATCTCCATATGCACATATCGTTGCTCCCATGTTTTTAGCTTTTATTAAAGCCCTCTCAAAGCTCTCTTCATATCCTTCTACGCCACACTCAGCAACTAATAAAGGTAATCCTATGTTGCTACTTACTTGCTTAAGCATATTATATTCTAAATTATGTGTCCATGACTTTCCATGTTCTTCACTTATAGTTGTCAAGAGTGCCACAGGCTTATATCCTTTTTTCAACATTCGATTTAATGCTAATATACTATCCTTACCACCACTAAATGACATTACAAATTTTTCATCAGCCAATTTTAACACCTCTTTCATCTAACTTTGTTTTATTAACATAATTATACCAAATTTTTGAGTTGCATAGCAAATTATATTAAATTGTTAATTCACTATAAAGAATGTCCCTAATATTAAAAGTATAACCCCTATGTATTTGTATAAATGCATTGTTTCTTGTCCCAAAATTACGCTATCAATAAAAAATCCAACTAAAACTTGGGATACAAGAGTTAATATAAGTGTATTTGATACTCCTAAATTTGGAATTGCCTTTACTGTAAAATATATTATTAGACCTCCAAATACTCCTCCTAATAACAACTTATAATTAAAACCATTTATAGATACTAGACACTTTAAGTCACCTGTAACTATTATACTTGCCAAAAAAAATATTGCTCCTACAGTTAAGCTTATAAAGGTGGCCACTAATGCTGTTGTACTTTTTCCTAGCTCTCCATTTATAAAAGCTTCAAGAGCTGTAGAACCACCTGCTAATAATGCAAATATTATTGCCCATAATTTTGTCATGGACAAACCTCCTTCTATATAATTCTATTAATAGAAGTTTATGATACAACCTATTAATTAATTACTAAGTATAGTTTAATTTTTATACACTAGGCTTTATTTGGATATGAATTTCTGTTATAATTGTTCTATCGATTTTGGAGGTGATTTTATGTACACAAATTTTAATATCGATTTTAATAACTTTAATAAAAAAGAAAATGCTATTAAATTTATGTTAATGGGAGTATTACTCATTATATTAGGATTATTATGCCTTACATTTAAGACATTAGGTATAAAATTAATTTCTTGGACTTTTGGTATTGCACTTTTATTCTTTGCATATTTAAATTTAAAAAATATTAATGAGTTAAAAAGATATGCTACTAAAGAAGAAATTAAACCCTCTATTAATATCCAATGGGTTCTAATAATTGCATGTATATTACTTTTTGTATTTCCTCAAAAAATACAAAGCATATTTTCATTATTTTTAGGATTTTATTTAATCTTTAATCAACTAGTAGCACTTGTAAATAGTAAGAATAATCCTTATTCTAAATTTACAACTTGGAATATAGTTAAGATTCTATTTGGTATATGCCTTATATTATCTCCACTTTTTTTATCTAGATTTATAGTATCGATAATGTCTTTTTTCATAATATTATTTGGACTAGTTCTATTTTTCTCTGGAAATACAGCGAGAAAATATTAATTATTTTCTCGCTGTATTTTTATATTACTTAAAATAGAATTTGTTTAAGTTATCTATTTGTGGTAATATGTTTTTTGTACAAGCTCAGCGTACAATTTTATTAGAAATAGGTGATTTTTTGGATAAATTTAAATATGCTTTTGATAATAAAAGATATCATACTTGGAATTACTATCTTAGAAATACTTTTGGAGAAAAAGTTTTTAAGGTATCTATAAATGCAGGATTTACTTGCCCAAACATTGATGGAAGTCTTGGTTATGGCGGATGTACCTATTGTAGCAAAGAAGGCTCAGGTGATTTTGCTGGAAACCCTAAAGATAATCTTATCAGTCAATTTTATAATATAAAAGAAATGATGTTAAAAAAATGGCCTCATGCAAAGTATATTGGCTACTTTCAAGCCTATACAAATACGTATGCTCCTCTTGAAGTTTTAAAAGAAAAATATGAGACTATATTAGAACTTGAAGATGTCATAGGTCTTTCAATATCCACAAGACCTGACTGTTTGCCAGATGATGTTGTAGAATACTTATCTGAACTAAATAAAAGAACCAATTTATGGGTTGAACTTGGACTTCAAACAATTCATGATTCTACATCTAAAATTATAAATAGAGGTCATGATTATAAAACATTTGTTGAAGGTGTTGAAAAACTAAAGTCTAAAAATATAAAGGTTGTCGTACACATTATAAATGGTCTTCCTGGTGAAGATTATAATATGATGGTGGAAACAGCAAAGGCAGTTGGTAAAATGGGTGTAGACGGTATAAAAATCCATCTATTGCATGTTATAAAAGATACTCCTATGGAAAAGATGTTACAAAATGGTATGTTAACTCTTATGGAACAAGATGAATATATCAATCTTGTCTGTGACCAATTAGAAATACTTCCTGAAACTATGATAATCCATAGACTCACTGGTGATGGTAAGAGGGATGAACTAGTAGGTCCTATATGGAGCCTAAAAAAATGGGAAATTTTAAATCAAATTGATGATACTTTAAAGGCTAGAAATTCTTATCAGGGCTGTAAGTTTGTTTAATACAAAATAATAACTATAGAAATGGTTATATAAATATAGTCCTTTCTATAGTTATTTAGTATTTACAAAACAAAATATTAATTTGTACATTTATACAATATATAATAAAAAATAGATAGTCTAAACTGTATCTACTTATATTTTATTTGTACTGTCCACTTTATTCTATAAAATTTATAAATAGTTATTTTTTAATACCAAATATAATTTGGTATAATTTTTGTTGGACTCTAAAATGTATACCAATAAATCCTTTTTAAGTATATAATTCTAAATACTTTCAGTTTTTTCAATCTGCTTTAACTTGTTGGACTTATAAAATATTCTTATTTCATCATAAGAAAGATTAAGTGCTACTACTGCAGATATTAACATCAACATCACTCCAAATAACTTCCCTAAGGAAAAACTTTCTCCTAATATAGTGCAACCAATTATTACTGAACCAACTAATTCTACTGATGCCACAACACCTGCAACTGACAACTCTACACCTTTAGATATACCTGCTGCATAAAAAATATATGCAAGTGCAGCTGGAACAATGCCTAACATTAGCATACAAGATAAAACATCTAAATCCTTAGCATAATTTAAGATTTCCCAAGGTCTTGAAGAAGGAATCATAAATATAGCTCCAAATAAGAAACTGTATACTAATATTGTTGAACTTGAAAATTCCTTTAAAGCATTTTTACTAATAGTTGGCATAAGTGCATATGCTATTGCTGATAATACCCCAAGTAAAAGTCCAAAAGCGTTTAAACCTTGAAAATCCAAACGTCCACCAGTCACTGCCATAATTGCACCAATAAAACAAAGAATAAGTGAAAATAATTTGCTTCTAGTAATATTTTCTTTATAACATATTTTTGAAAATATTGCTAAAAACAGTGGTGATGTATATAGTAAAACTGCTGCAATTGATACACCCGCAATGTCAATTGCTTTAAAATAACATAAATTAAACATTGCCTGACATATAATACCTATTATTACTGAATATATAATTCCTTTTTTGCTTATCTTTAAGATTTGTGGTGTCCTTATAGATGAATATACGCCTAAAACTATAAATCCAAAAAACAATCTTGTAAATGCTACTTGTTCTGATGTCAGTCCATTTCCCATTAAAAACTTTCCAAATAATCCAAGTGTAGCCCATAATAACCCTGCTATTGCTATAAATACATACCCTTTACTTTTTTCTCCCATTTTAAATTCCCTTCTATTTTTATTTAGTCAATTTACACTCTTCTTTTTAAGCAAAAACTATGCCATCTTAAATCAATATATATCGACTCTAAAACCCTAGTCTTTCCAATAATACTAATAAATTTTCAATTTTTTTATATTTATTTTTCACTTACTTTAAGTTGATTTAGACTTATTTTAATTGTAAAATGAGTTATATATAACTTATTTAAAGTTAAAATAGACTGAAACTTATATATAAATATCAAATTTTAAGTATATTAATCAATTAAACCTATTTTAATATATCATTAAAAATTTAGGAGGAAAATATAAAAATGAATTTAGATTTGGAATTTTATCAAAAAATATTAGAAGCTTCCCATGATGAAATATGTGTTTCTGATGATAAAGGAATAATAATATATTGTAATAAAGCATTTGAAGAAAATTATGGTCTAAAAAAAGAAGATATTTTAGGAAAAAATGTTTCTTTTTTAGAAGACTCTGGATATTCAACAAAAAGCCCCATACCAATTGTATTAAAAACAAAGACTAAATTTTCACTGGAACAAGATACTCAAACAGGGAAAAAGCTTATCATAACTGCTACCCCTATATTTGATGAAAATGGAAACTTAGAATTTACTGTTGAAAATTGTAGAGATATAACTGAACTTAATAATATAAAAAATAAACTTGAAGACACAAAAAAGCAAGTAAAAAAATATAAATCTGAAGTAGAAACACTATACAGAACTGCACTTAGAATTGAGGATACTGTAATTATGGACGGAATAGTTATGAGACCAATCATAAACACAGTAAATCATGTTTCTAAAACGGATGTAAGTGTACTTTTATTGGGTGAATCTGGAACAGGAAAAAGCTCACTTGCTAGATATATACACCACAACAGCAATAGATCTAATGGCCCATTTATAACAATAAATTGTGCAACTATATCTCCACAACTTCTTGAATCTGAACTTTTTGGATATACTTCAGGTGCTTTTACAGGTGCAAGTACTAAAGGTAAAGTTGGGCTCGTAGAATTAGCTAATGGAGGAACTCTTTTTTTAGATGAAATAGGAGATATACCACAAAATCTACAGGCAAAATTTTTGCAATTAATACAGGATAGAACTTTTACTCCAGTTGGGAGCTTAAAAAATAAAAAGGTCGATATAAGAATTATATCTGCTACAAATGTTGATTTAGTTTCAAAAGTAAAAGAAAAAAAGTTTAGAGAAGATTTATACTATAGATTAAATGTTATAGAAATAAAATTGCCTCCTCTTAGAGAAAGAAGGGATAATCTAGTGGAAATTATAAAATATTATTTTAATAGGTACTCAAGTGACTTCAATCTAAATAAAACTATTTCTAAAGAAGCTATGGATGCTATTGCAAATTATAGATTCCCAGGCAATATAAGAGAATTACAAAATATAATTCAAAAAATCTTGCTTACTTGTACAGATAATCATATAACAATAGATGACTTACCAAACATTCTTACAAAAAATATACATATTACCAATAATGGAAATAAAACACATATATCCCAAATTAATAAGGTTATTATATCTGACTCAAAATCTACTAATTATAAAAATAAAAATTTTGACACTTTAATTAAAGAGTATGAAAAAAATATAATTTTGGATGCTTATGAAAAATTTGGTAGTTCTTATAAAGTAGCCAAACACCTTGAAATCTCACAGTCTAAAGCCAATAGGTTAATTAGAAAGTATACTAATACTTAATTTTAAATTTGATAAATAAAAACTTAACACTATTTACATATTGTAAATTTGGCCATTTACTGTTATTATGAATATGGTTGAAATTATTTAAATAAATACTGTTGACTTAGTTTCATATATTTACCATTAAACTTTTATCATAAATATCATATCATAATAATATATTTAATAAGTCTAATAAACTATACGAGGTGTAAATATGTTAATGAATACCCATTTTATTATGGCAAAATCAATACTTGATAATATAGATGAAAATAAAACATTCTTTATAAGCGAAAAAAATTTTATATATGGCAATATAAAGCCTGATGCTTTTTCTAAATATAAATTAAAAAAACATTATTTAGATGAGTCATTTAATATGATTGTTTCTAAAATAAACTATCTATGCAGTCTTAATATAGATAGTCTTTCTAAATACTTTTCAGTAAGTAGACTTAGTCAGGAACTAGGAGTCATATGTCATTTTTTATGTGATTTTTTCTGTGTAGCTCACAGTGAACGTTGGGAGTTTAAGCATAGCTTAAATAAACATGTTACTTATGAAAGAGAACTTGGAGCATTTGCAAAAGATGTTGATTTATCTAAAATTAAATGTGGTACTATAAATAGTAGTTTTGAGAAGTTTTTTACTAAACTTTATAGTGATTACAAAAAGAAAACTGATTATATGAATGATTTAAAATTTTCAGCTTATACTTGTAATAGTGTCATAAATTATATACTTGACTCTATTTTATCTAATACAATAAAATCATATCATATAGCAAATTGCGGTTAACTTAAGAATTTTTAAACTTATATAAACTTATAATTGAATATAATTAAAATGACTGCTCTATAGAATATAATTTTATACTTCTCTAGGACAGTCATTTTTTATACTAACTATTTATCTCCATTATAACATCTATGGCACTTTTTACACTATCTACTACATAATTTGCACTTTGCTTTACATCTTCCCTTGCCTTAGACATTGCAAAACTATATTTAAATCCTTCTAACATGCAAATATCATTTGGAGAATCCCCAATAGTAGCAACTTCATCTGGACTTACATTTAACGTTTTTATTACATGCTCTATACTTCCTCTTTTTGACACACTTTTAGGAACTATATTTAAAGTATATGTTCCAGAAAAATATATTTCTAAGACTTCACTAAACTCACTTTTTAGATAAAGTTCTATTCTGGATAACTCTTCCAAATTTTCAGAACATACGCCTATATTTCCTATAAGATTATCAAAACTACTTCTTTTTTCAAAATCTGGGTCAACTATAAAGTCACTAGAATAATGTCTAAAAGCAGTGGTATCACTACCCACAATTACATCACCCTTATATTTAAAATAAAGTTGTGCATCACTTGACTCAAATCTATCAATGACTTTTTTTACTAAATTATCATCTATCGTTCTTTTAAAAATTACATTATAATCTTTATCATATATAAATGAACCATTTTCACATACATAATATCCATTCATATCTAAACTATCTTTGATAATATTATGTGCTTGTTTAAAAATTCTACCTGTAGCAACATTAAACTGTACTCCCTTTTTTTCTATTTCTTCAATTGCTACTATATCTTCTTTTGTTATGGTTCCATTTTCATATAGAGTTCCATCTAAATCACAAAATATATGTTTTATCATAAATTAAAAGCCTCCAAAAACAATTTTATATTTTACTAATACTTTAATCAAAATAACTTAAAGCTTTTCTAATTGTATTCTCAACTCATTAAGCAAATCTCTAGTAGCTCTTAATCTTATCTTTCTTCTATCCCCATTAAATATATTTTTCTTTACTATTGTTTTTCCATTTATATATATTGCAGTATAAACCAGTCCCACAGGCTTCTCTTTGGTTCCTCCACCAGGTCCAGCTACTCCAGTTGTAGATATACCTATATTAGCTTTAAGTCCTTTAGCAACGCCCTCAGCCATTTCTATAGCTGTTTGCTCACTTACTGCTCCAAACTCTTCCAAAGTTTCTCTTTTTACTCCTAATCTTTTCATTTTAGAATCATTAGAATATGTTACACAACCTTCAAGAAATACAGAGGATATACCTGGATAGTTTATAAGAGATGAAGAAACCAAACCTCCAGTACAAGATTCAGCCACTGCTATTGTTAGATTTTTTTCTACAAGTAGCTTAGAAACAGCATCTTCTAAAGCAGTCTCCCCTTCAGATATGGAAATATCTCCTTCAGTATATACATATTTACCAACTCTACTTTTTATTTTTTCTTCTACTGGTTTTATTAATTTAAAAGCTTCTCTTTCATTTTCAGCCTTTGCAGTTATTCTTATTGTAACTTCTAATTCTTTTGCATATAAAGCAACTGTTGGATTAGTCTGCTCATTAATTATATCGAGAATTTCTAATTCTAGATTTGACTCACCTATTCCATATAATCTTAAAGTCTTAGATACTAGCATTTCATTTGTGAATTGTTGTAAGTAAGGTTTGACACTCTCATTAAACATAGCTTTCATTTCTCTTGGAGGTCCAGGCAATACTATTATAAATTTACCATCTTTTTTTAAAATTGCCCCTGGAGCTGTACCATTATTATTTTTTAGTACTATAGCATCTTTTGGAAAGTACACTTGTTTCATATTATTTTCGGCCATTTTTTTCCCTGTTTTAACAAAGAAAGATTCCAAAACCTCTAGTGAAGGTTTATGTAGTTCTAATTTCTGACCAAAGTATTCTGCAGCAGTTTCTTTTGTCATATCATCACCAGTTGGCCCAAGACCACCTGTAGTAATTACAAAATCACTTCTCTTTAAGCTTTCATCAAAACATTCTAAAAGTCTTTGTTTGTTATCTCCAACAGTACTCTGATGGTATACTTCTATTCCCAATGATGCAAGTTCTTTAGCTAAAAATTGAGAATTTGTATTTACTATATCTCCCAATAATATTTCTGTTCCTACACTTATTATTTCAGCTTTCAAAATTTATCACTCCTTGATTTATAGCCATTAAGACTAGTCTTAAGTTCATAACAATAATTTTAGCAAAAATAATAACATAAATAAAGTTAAAAAATCATTTAAACATATCTTTAAACTAGATTATTATTCTAAAACCACACATAATATAAACTTCGTATATAGTGGTACTTTCATCCTCAACTGTTAATTCATATAATTAAGTATGTAAATAAAAAGTTTACTTTAAAATAATAAAAATTAAAATAGGAGTGTATAATATGAAAATAGCAGTTATAATGGGTGGAATATCATCAGAGAGAGAAGTTTCTTTAAATTCAGGAAAAGAGATATATAATAACCTTGATAAAAATAAATATGAAGTTGTAAAAGTAATAATAGATGATAAAAAAGATATATTTACAAAGATACCAGAAGATATAGATTTTGCAATACTTGCTTTACATGGAAAATTTGGTGAAGATGGATGTATACAATCAATACTTGAGACTATGGATATACCATACTCTGGATGTGGACCTCTTTGCAGTGGGATGTGTATGGATAAAAATATAACTAAAAAAATGCTTAGAGATTCAAACCTACCTACTGCTCCATGGGTTTTAGTAAAATCAGTTGATGAAATAGACTATGATGAAATAGATAATATAGGTTATCCAGTATTTATAAAACCAAACTCAGGAGGTTCAAGTGTAGCCACATTCTTTATTCATTCTAAGGATGAAGTTGAAGAAGCAGTTAGAAAAGGTCTGGAAGTTGATGAATTTGTAATGATTGAAAAATATATACCAGGTGGAGAATATACTTCATTCATATTAAATGGAGAAGTATTCCCTACAATATCTATAAAATCTGATTCAGGATTCTTTGATTATGAAGCTAAATACTCAGTTGAAAAAGGTGCAAAGGAAGAAGTTGTTTACTTAGATGAAGAACTTCAAAAAAGAGTAAACGAAATTTCTGAGACTTGTTGGAAAATTTTTAATTGCAAAGCATATGTAAGAGTTGATATGATTATAAGTGAAGGTATTCCATATGTTCTTGAACTAAATACTCTTCCTGGAATGACTCAAACTAGTTTAATTCCTAGAAGTGCTGCTGCTAGAGGTATTAAGTACAGTGAACTATTAGATAAACTTATAGAATACTCTTTAAATTAGATGAAATAATTTGAGGTGGTAATTTGATATTTTCAAATCTAAAATTAAATGATAATGAACCAATTTATATACAACTTAAAAATTATATAAGTGATATGATATCAAAAGGACTAATTCCAGACAATAGTAAGCTCCCTTCTACAAGGGAGCTTAGTCAGCTTTTACAAGTTAGCCGAAATTCTGTAGTTTTAACTTATGAAGAATTAAAATCAGAAGGATTAATCTACTCTATTTCAGGAAAAGGTACATTTGTTAAATCAAAGAATAAGTCTTCAAATACTACATGGTCATTAAACTGGGATTGTTTAGAGAATACATACTCTAAAAAAGCCAATGAATTGGACATTATAAAAAGTGAAATTCCTTGGAGCTCTGACCTGATTTCCTTTAAAAGTATTTCTCCAGATGGAGATTTATTCGACATGGAAGAATTAAAAAAATCCTTTTTAAATAGAATTTCACTAGAAGGACATAAATTACTCAACTATGGATATGCACAAGGTTATAAGCCACTTATTGACTATTTACTAGAATATATGACAAACAAGGGTGCTGATATAAGTAATAAAGATATACTAATAACAAATGGATTCACAGAAGGCTTTGATATTATTATGTCATCTTTTACCCAAGAAAAAGACTACATAATATGTGAAAATCCTACTCATAATACTGCTATAAAAATTATGAAATCTCATAACCTCAATATCTTAGGTGTAGATATAAATGAAGATGGTTTGGACTTCAATATGCTAGAAGACAATTTAGTTAAGTATAAAAATAAAATAAAGTTTGCATACATTACACCCTCTTATCACAATCCTACAGGAATTGTAATGACTCCTGAAAATAGGTACAAATTCTATAATCTTATGAAAAAATACAATATAGCAACTATAGAAGATGGATTTAATGAAGAATTACTCTACAATAGTTCTCATATATTTCCTATCTGTTCCCTAGATAATATGAATAATGGGGTCGTATATATTGGTAGTTTTTCAAAGATTTTATTTCCTGGAATGAGAATTGGATGGATATTTGCAGATAAAAAAGTAATCAATAAGCTAGAAAGTGTAAAAAGGTGCAGAAACATACATGTATCCTTTTTAGACCAAGGAATTTTATTTGATTATTTAAGTAATGGAGGTTTTGAAAAATACATTAAAAAAATACGTAAATTCTATGGAGACAAATTTAACTTTGCATATAAATGTATAAAAAAATATATAAAAACAGAATATATCTTGGGTGATGGTGGTTTGCATATATTTATAAAACTAAAAAATATAGATACTAGAGTTTTATTAGAAAAATGTTATGAAAAAAATGTTATATTTATGCCTGGAGACTTATTTTTTACAGATAACTCTGGTTTTGATACTTTAAGACTCGGATTTTCTAGGTTGTCTTTTGAAGACATTGAAATTGGAATAAAAATAATTGGAGAAACTATAAATGAAATGTTCTAGGTTAACTAAATATTGTTAGCCTAGTTTATTTTTATGAGGTATAATATATATAGTTTATATGAATCTAATACTGGGGGATAATATGAGTAAAAAGTCAAAACGAAGAAAAATTAATAAATTAAAATTAACGATTGTAATAACTGTATTATTTCTTGCTTTATTATCTATATATGAGATACTGTTCTCTAATCCCAACAAAAAAGGTAATATAAAGAGTCAAGAAACTATGCAAAATAAAAATAATACAACAGATGATTCTAAAAATAATCAAAGCTCTACCAAAAAGCAGGAAGATAATAATATCAAGCCTACTTTTTCATATTCTTCAATACCAGATAATATAAAAAATAAAATGATTGGTAAATCTATGCCTACTGATGAACCTATAAGCTTTGATAGTCTATCTTATTTAAAACTTACATATTATGGATTTGATGAAAAAACTCATCAAGGAGAAATGATAGTAAACAGTGAACTAGCTCCAGAAGTAGTGGATATTTTTAAGGAATTATACGAAAAAAAATATCCAATTGAAAAAATTAAGTTAATAGATGACTATGATGCTGTAGATGAAAAATCTATGTCTGATAATAATACCTCATCATTTTGTTATAGAACTATAGCTGGTACAAATGTAGTTTCAAATCATGGTAAAGGACGTGCTATAGATATAAACCCATTACAGAATCCTCAAGTTTCTGGAAATGATGTTACACCTAAAGTAAGTACAGTTTATGCTGATAGGTCTAGCACAAAATTTGGAATGATAAAAAAAGGTGATGATTGTTATAATGCTTTTGTAAGCAGAGGTTGGAGTTGGGGTGGCTATTGGAAAAACCCAGATTATCAACATTTTGAAAAATAATAGATTAGAAATAAAGGTGAATTATATGAATTTAATGACATTGGAAAATATAAGTAAAAGCTATTCTGAAAAAAAATTACTAGAAAATATATCTCTTGGAATAAATGAAGGGGAAAAAATAGGACTTATTGGTGTAAATGGCACTGGTAAATCTACCTTACTCAAAATTATTGCAGGAGTTGAAGAAAGTGAGACTGGTAATATAACAAAAACTAATGGTATTAGGATAGAATATCTACCTCAAAATCCAACTTACAATGAAAATTCAACTGTACTTGAACAAGTATTTAATGGAACTTCTGAAGAATTAAAGCTACTTGGTGAATATCAAGAAATCCTAGAAAAACTTAATTCAAACTTTACAGAGGAATTAAATAAAAAATTATTATCAGTACACGAAAAAATAGATGCCTTAAATCTTTGGGATTTAGAAAGTGAAGCTAAGTCAGTACTTACAAAGCTTGGTATAAATGACTTTAATCAAAAAATAGCAGAACTTTCTGGTGGGCAAAGAAAGAGAGTCTCTCTGGCATCAGCCCTTATTACACCTTGTGAGTTTTTGATACTAGATGAGCCTACAAACCATCTAGACAATGATACTATAGATTGGCTTGAGGAATATCTTAATTCCAGAAAAGGTTCATTGCTTATGATAACTCATGATAGATACTTTTTAGACCGTGTTACAAATAGAATTATTGAACTGGACAAGGGTAGATTATTCAGTTATGATGGGAATTATTCAATATTTTTGGAAAAGAAAATGGAAAGACTTTCGCTAGAAGCAAGTATTGAAGATAAAAGACAAAATTTAATAAGAACAGAGCTTGCGTGGGTAAGACGAGGAGCTCAGGCTCGTAGCACTAAACAAAAAGCTCGTTTACAAAGATTTGATGAACTTATAAATAGAGATTCTTTTAAACCTGATGAAAATCTTGATATATCTGTTGCATCAAGTAGACTTGGAAATAAAATAATAGAAATACACAATATATCTAAATCATTTGAAGAAAATACTGTTATAGATAATTTAGAATACACTTTAACTCGTACAGATAGAATTGGTATAATAGGCAAAAATGGTATGGGTAAATCTACCCTTATAAATATACTTAATGGAGAAATAGAGCCTGATAGTGGATATATTTCAATTGGAGAAACGGTTAAAATAGGTTGTTTTTCTCAAGACGACTCTCATATGAATATTGATATGAGGGCTATAGACTATGTAAAAGAAGCTAGTGACTATATAGAAACTTCAGATGGTACTAGGATTACAGCTTCTCAAATGTGTGAAAGATTCCTTTTCAATGGTACTATGCAATATACTTTGATAGGTAAATTATCTGGTGGTGAAAGAAGAAGACTACATCTTCTTAAAATCCTTATGACAGCTCCTAATGTGCTTCTTTTAGATGAACCTACAAATGATTTAGATATTGAAACGCTTAAAATATTAGAAGAATACCTAGACGAATTTAAAGGTGTAGTAGTTACAGTATCACATGATAGATATTTCTTAGATAGAATTTGTAATAAAATATTTGCATATGAAGGTAATGGAAAAATTCATATCTATACAGGTAATTACAGTGATTATCTTATTTATAGAGAGATTCAAGGAATTGAATTTGAAGAATCTAAAAGGGAATCAGTTAAAAAAGATGACTCTACTACCCTAAAAAAAGAAAAACCTAAAAATGATAAAAAGCTTAAGTTCTCATATAATGAACAAAGGGAGTTTGAAAATATTGACTCTGATATAGAAAAACTCGAATCTAAAATTGCAACACTTGATGAAAGTACTGCAAAATTTTCAACTGATTTTACTAAACTCCAAGAAATTTTAGATGAGAAATCTAAACTAGAAAAAGAACTTGAATACAAATATGAAAGATGGGAATATTTAAATAATCTAGCTGATGAAATAGCTAATAATAAGTGATATTAAAATAATCTTAAGTTTAATAAGTTTTGCTTTAAATCTGTAATTTATAAATATTTTAAAGGAAGTGTCTCAAAATGAACTTTTTAGTTTTATGAGACACTCTTTTTTATGAGAAATCAAATATATTTTCATCATTTCAACAATACAAAAGAGGCTTATCTCTATTTTGAGACAGCCTCTTTCATAATTACCTTCTAATTTATATGCTCTAATATATCTATAATAATTCTTATTATATCTATATATCCAGTCTTTCAATATAGTGACAATTAACTTCAATATGATTTAAAAATACTAACAACCTTTCATAAAGTGGATGAGATTCTTCTCCATATTTAGCTTCTAGGTTCTTGCCTATTTCTCTAACAGTCCTTTGACCATCAATTTGTAAAAAAACAAAACTTGAATATTCATCTAGTTCTATTTTTTTGTATTTAGGTATTCTAGCTTTTAACTTTCTAAAAAACTTTTGAATTTTATGGTCCTGTTTTTCAAGTATAGTAACAACACTATTTTCAGCTACTTCATATTCAAGTCCATCAGTAATTTTAAATACAATATCTAAAACATCATTACTCTTGCTCATTATTTTTTACTTTAGATAAAACAATAGGTAATGCTGTAAGCACAACTAAAACTACTAATAAAGCAATTGCCATTGAATTTGTTGCAGCAAATCCACTTGGTACCTTTGGAGTTACAACTCCAGTTACTTGTAATATTATACCTATTAAACCAATGATAGAACCACCAGCAACAAGACCAGAAGATAAACTTATACCATTAGAAACTTTAACTTCTTTTTCTTTTTCAGTTTTAGATACTAATTCAACAAATAAACGAATTAATGCTCCAACTAATATTATAGAAGTTGTTGCAATTGGTAAATAGAATCCTATAGCTATAGTCATTATTGGTAAATTTAATGCATATAGAACGATTGCCATAAATACTCCAACAATAATCATAACCCAAGGTAAACTACCTGACATAATACCAGAAGTTAATGTTGACATTAAGTTTGCTTGTGGTAATGCAAATTGTACATTATCACCAGTTGCTCTAAGTTGGTCAGAAAGTAATAAAATTACTCCTACAACAACTATAACACCAACTATACTTGCAATTGTAAAGTAACGTTGCATTTCGTTTTTGCTACCACCAATAATATAAGTTACTTTTTGAGATTGAGTATAACCTCCAGCTATAGCAATAGCAACAACTATAAATGAACCAAATAAAAGTAATGATTTATTAGCTTCTAAATCAGTCCATCCCATTATAACAAACACTAATGTTACAATAACTAGAGAAGCTATAGTCATACCAGAAACTGGAAGATTTGATGTTCCGATTGTTCCTGTTAAACGACCAGCTACTATGACAAATAATAAAGATAATAAAAGAGATATGATAGCTCCAATAATTGCCATAACAATGTTACCAGAAATTAAGAATGCTGCTAAAAATCCAATAACTACTCCACCTAATAAAAGTATCATTTGTATAGATGAACCTTCTTCTCCTTCTCCAGCACTTGATTTAGCTTTAAGTGTTTCTTTTATAGAAGCGATTATAGTTGGTATAAGTTTTATTGCACCAATAATACCTCCACAAAGCATCATACCAGCACCTATATATTTTACATAACTACTAGATATTGCTCCAACATCCATTTGGTTAAGAGGCATTGCAGGATTATTCCATACCATAGCTCCATCTTTAGCCATATCTGTAAAGTATCCTATTAAAGGTGCTATACCAAAGTTTGATAAAATACTTCCTGCAAACATTGTTAAAGAAACTTCAAGCCCTACTATAAATCCAATTCCTAAAAGTAGAGGATTTACTTCAATATCAAATTTCCATTTGTAGAATTTGCTTCCTACAAGACTCATTACATTGTTTGCTACATTTAAGAATGAACCAGTTAATACAGTAATAAATCCACTTATTACAAATCCAATTCCCATGTACTTAATTGAATCTCCACCAGCCTCTGAAGCAACAAGTGTCTCAGATATAGCCATTGATTCTGGGTACATAAGTTTACCATGTTCTTCAACTATTAGATAGTTGTGAACTATAGCAGCAATTCCTATACCAAATAAAACTCCACCAACTCCAACAGCTAAGCCTTCTAAGAATGTAATTTGGCTTCCAATTAATATAACTGCTGGTAATACGAAAATAAATCCACTTGCAACAGATTCTCCACCACTTGACATACCTTGGATTAAGTTTTTACCAAGAATACCCTTTGAACGAGCAAATGCTCCAACAAAAGCAGAACCTATTATAGCTCCTGGAATACCTGCGGCAACTGTAAGACCGGCTTTCATTCCAGAGTAAGTTGTAGATGCGGCAAAAATGGCAGCTAAAATAATACCGATAATCAGTACAGCTACATTTCCACCGGTTCTGGACTTATCTGTGATATATGGAACGTAATCTTTTCCACTAACCTCACCATAAGCACCCTTAGGTAATTTTTTGTTCATAAAATTTTCACCCCTTTTCAATTTGTATATATTATAACATATATACATATAAAACTTAACTTTTTATTATTTTACAAATAGCGAGTCAAAACTACTAAAATTTAACCCTATATTATTAATTTCTACTTTTAGATATTTTTATGCTAATTTTCTTTTTATTTTTCAATTCTACTAAAAACTATTAAGATATAAAATAAAAAAATTTTTTAATGTAAAATTAATTTTGTAAAAAAAATGCTTTAAAACACGGAAAAGTATAAAAAATACAATAATCATTCTTATAAATAAATTTTCACCATAGTAAATATATACAGAAAATTCTTGTTTTTATGCAAATTGATTCTTTTATAAAAATAAGTGTCATAAAGAAATGTCTGAAATCACTTTATGACACCTATCATAATAAAAAATTATTCTGGTAATGCTCTTTTATTTACTTTTCCGATTGGTGTAACTGGTATCTTATCTATCCTCATTATTATTGTTGGAATCATATATGGAGGTAGATGCTCATTTAAATATTCTCTAATAGTTCTTTCATTTATCTTACCACTATCTTCCTCATCAATTACATAATATGCACATATATACATATCTCCATCATCATTTGTTCTCGATATACAAACAACACTTTTAATTTCTGTAATATTATTTATTATATTTTCAATCTCATATAGCTCTATCCTAAACTCATCAATTTTTACTTGATTGTCCATCCTTCCAATATAATCTAAATTTCCATCATCTAACCATCTTACTAAATCACCAGTTCTATACATTAACTTATTATGTTCACAAGTTTTGTAAGGATTCTCTACAAATACTTGCTCTGTTAGCCCTTTTTTATTTAAATATCCTCTTGATATTTGAATGCCTGATAGACATAGCTCTCCTGGTGCTCCAATTGGACATAGTTTGTTCTTTTTATCTAATACATATGCATAAGTATTAAATATAGGTTTTCCTATTGGTATTTTTCCATATTCTCTGTCCACATGAAAAGAAGTCGATACAACAGTAAATTCGGTTGGTCCATACTCATTATATAGTTCATAATTACGCTTTCTATATCCTTTTAATCTTTCTCCTCCAGTCTGTACAACTCTAAGTGAATTATTATTGCAATTTTGTATAAATAACCTTGCAAATGCTGTTGGCAATGCTAGTATAGTTATGTCATTTTCCTCACAGTATTCATTTACTGTATATTCATCAAATTTAGCTTCTTCAGGCATAATATCTATTGATGCACCTACAAGCAAATAAGGGAATAGTTGTTTCATTACAGCATCAAAACTGAAACTTAAGTATATACCACATATATCATTTTCTGTAGCGCTTATAGATTTTACGCTATAATAACACATATTTACTAAACTCTTATGTTCTATAGCTATGGTCTTTGGCCTACCAGTTGACCCTGAAGTAGATATCGTATATGCACAATTTGATGATGTTATTTTTTCAGTTAATTCATATCCAAGCTTAAACATTTCTTCATCATTTATATCGAGTACTATGGTATTCTCATTTACAACCTTACTTTTGAGTTCATCTGTAGTTATCACTACTTTTGCATTACTATCTTCAAGAAGGTAATTCAATCTTTCTTCTGGATTACTTGTGTCTATTGGAAAAAATGCTCCCCCTGATTTCATAATCCCTATTGCTGTAATAATTATGTTAATATCTCTTGGTAACATTACAGCTACTATGTCTTCACTTTCCACTCCTATATGATTTAAATAACCTGCAAGTTTATCAGTTACTTCATCCAATTCTTTATATGTTAACTTTCTATTTTCATCCCTAGCAGCTATATTACTAGGTGTTACCTTAACTTGCTCCCTAAATAAATCAACATAACTTTTATCATAGGGTACTTCATATTGATTATTATTAAAGTCTTCCAATAATACTTTTTCTTCTTCCTTACATACAAATTCTAAATCTTCTATTAAAATATCATTATCTTCTATTATTTGCTCTATTATATAATCAAATTGATTTAAAATTCTTCTAATAGTTTCTCTTTTATATATAGATGGTTTATACTTTATTTTTATTTTAAGTGCCCTCTTAGTATATACTATTACAGATAAATCATATCCTTTTTTTTCTATGTCATAATCATATGATAAATCAAAACTTTTAGCTATAAATATTGTGTTTATAAGCTTAGTATTTAGATGATTTTTATTCTCTATATCTGATAACAAATAGTATCCATACTCTAAAGACCTGCTCCACTGCCTTTTTAGCTTCCTTACAACATCTATAAATTTTTCACTTTGTCTAACTCTTACTCTTATTGGAATTATATTCATTGTTTTACCAAAAACTACATCATCTTCATATATATACTTTTGAAGTATAAGGCCATATATAGTTTCTATGATAGAGTCTATGCTAATATTGTTCACTTTAGAATATTGAATTAACCTTTCATGTTTCTCAATATTCATCTTAAAAACCTCATCTACTACTTCATCAGAACAATCTTTATAAAAAAAATCATTTGGAATTTTTGCTATATTCGTATAATCATCTAACAAATCCATCCAATAATTCATAGCTCGTTCTAAATTAACTTCATACATATCAAAATTCCCCCTTACTACTAAGTCTATAGAAAAAATTCTTTTGGAATTTTATTTTCACAATATATAAATATATTAATAATACATATGCAAGCTCTAAAAACATGAGCTTGCATAAAATTACACTTATTATGACTACTAAATTCGTAATATTTACAATGTTTAAAATATATTATAACACATATATGATTTTATTTTTCTACATTTATATAATATATAAATTACAAATAGTTATTTAACTAATATATAACAATACCTTTTGGAATATGATATATTATATTAATTAAATTTTTATAAGATAAGTTATACTTATAGGAGGGAACCATATAAATGAATATTTATGCTCATAGGGGGTTTAGTGGAAAGTATCCAGAAAATACTATTCTAGCTTTTAAAAAATGTTTGGATATGGATATATATGGAATAGAACTTGATGTCCACAGAACTAAGGATGGAAAAATTGTAGTTATTCATGATGAAAAGGTTGATAGAACTTTTAATGGACATGGTTTTGTAAAAGACTTTACTTTAAGAAAATTAAAAACTCTAAACTCATCTTTTGAAGGATATCAAAGCAATAAAGAATGTAAAATTCCAACTTTAGAAGAAGTATTAATTCTAATTTCACCTACAGACCTTATTTTAAATATAGAACTAAAAACTGACAAAATAAACTATCCCAATATAGAAAAAGACGTTTTAGAGCTTATTTTAAAGTATAATATGAAAAATAGAGTTCTTATATCTAGTTTCAACAGCAATAGCTTAAAAAACTTTCATAAATTAGACCCTAGTATAAAAACAGGATTATTGTGTTATTTACCTATAAACAATGTAGTCAATTTTGCTAAATTTCTGGGTAATAGTTACCTTCATCCACCTCTAGTTTTAGTAAATGAATCTCTAATTGAACTTTGTCACAAAAATCTACTTGGTGTCAATGTATATACTGTAAATGAAGAGGATGATATACTACACTGTCTAAAACTCAATGTAGATGGTATTTTTACTAACTATCCAGATATTGCTTCAAATCTTTTACACTCAAAACAATACAGCTAATTATACAATAGTTTGTACTCCTTGACTTTTATATAATTAATATGTACAATTTTATTAAATTTATCTTGGAGGTATAACTATGGATAACTTATTAAATGAACTTGAAGCTTTAAAGAGTAATTTAGATAATCTACCAATAGAAAAAATAGAAAATTATGATTTGAGTAAAACTGCTTTATTTATAATTGATGTTAATAATGGCTTTGCAAGACAAGGTGCATTATACTCTCCTAGAGTAGAGTCTTTAATAAAGCCAATTGAAATGTTTACAAAAAAAATATCAAACAAATTAAATAGAGTAATAGCATTTACTGATTCTCATACTCCTAAATCAATAGAACTTTTGAGTTATCCTGTTCACTGTTTGGAAAATGATGTAGAAAGTGAATTGGTTGATGAACTTAAGTCGATAGAAAACCTACAAATTCTTCCTAAAAATTCTACTAATGGTTTTTTTGCATTAGAAAATTTGGATTTTGATAATATAGATAATATAATTATAGTTGGCGATTGCACAGATATATGTATATATCAATTTGCAATAACTCTAAAATCATATTTTAATCAACATAATATTGAAAAAAATATAGTTGTACCTATGAATTTAGTAGATACTTATGATATTCCTAACGTTCACCCTGCTGAGATTTTAAACTTAGTATTTTTCAACAGTATGATTCAAAATGGAGTTAATGTATTAAAAGAGATTCGTTAAGCTTCTAATACTTTACATCCCATATAATACAATTATCAGATATTTATTTTTAATAAAATTTCTAATAGAAAAACACAGTTTTAGTGAGAAGATTACAATTTAAAACACTATCTATTATTACTAATCTTCACAATATAAAAAATCGCAGTTTAGATATTCCTTATACAAATTTATAAGGAATAATAAATTGCGATTTTTATTTTTAAGTAGTACAATTAATTGATACTACTTCAGTATTTAAATTCATTTTTTAATAATCATACTTATTCGTAGTTTCGCACATTACTACCTTTATTTTTTTATTAAACATATTCTTATATTCTAATAAAAACTCATTTAGTTCTGAATCCATAAGATTTATTTTTCTATCACTACAAAGCATTATCTTTTCTTGGTCGATTATTACATTAATATCATTTAAGTCATTTTTTATAAATGTTGTTATACAACTCTTTGGTTGGATTTTTTCTCCATATTTCTCATAAAATCCTGCACTCTTCTTAAATGACTCTAAATCTTCTGTAGATACTTTGCTGGAAGTATTATTACTCATAAAACCTGCTGTAGAAGGGTCGATTCCAAAGTTTCTAAGTTGTTTTTCTACTTCTTCAGTGTCCATACCATATCTCTCCATAAATTGCTTTTGTATTTTCATAAATTTTTCTTGAGATATGTTGTTATCTCTCATATAATCGAATATTTTTCTTGAAAACTCAGCCATAGACATCTTTCCATCCATAACAGAAAAATATAAGTTATATATGTATTGCTCAAATTTATCTACATCAGAATCTTTAACTTTGTTCTTTAGTTCGTTAAAGTCTATTATTCTATCATCAGACATTTTTCATCCTCCTAGCTAAATTTTTACTTGTATAAGATTATACCATATTTCTATTATATTTATATACACACTATTTTTTTAATTTAACGATTTTTTCTGTAGCATCTAATTCGCACATTCTGCCCAAAGGAATAGTTATCATTGGGATACAATGTCCTGACTGAAGATTATATATAGAAGGTTTATTGACCTTATTTGCAAATTCTATTAGTAATTCCATCAAATCATTTTCTTCAATACAATCCTTAAAATCTCCAAAAATTATACCATTACATTCCTCAAGTTTTCCTGAAGAATATAGTTGTGTTAACATTCTATCCAATTTATATTGAGGTTCTCCAATTTCCTCAATAAACAAAATTTTATCTTTTGCATCTATTTCATATTTTGTTCCCATTGTGGCAATTATTAAGGATAAATTTCCTCCCATTATTATTCCCTCTGCTTTACCTTCACATACAGTATAAATCTTTTCTTCTTTTGGATTTTCTAAATATAATTCATCTTTAAATTCTAAAGCATTTACCAATGATTTATAGGTAAATTTATCCCATTTACCTACATTTGCTGCCATTATTCCATGATATGGTAAAAGACCACAATTTTTATAGAAAGCTAAATTTAAACCTGTTATATCAGAAAAACCTATAAATGGTTTTGGATTTTGCTTTATTATATCATAATTTATTTTATCCAATATTCTTGTTGTTCCATAACCTCCTCTTAAGCACATAATTATATCTACATCTTTATCTAAAAACATATCTTCTATATCCCTTGCTCTAATATCATCATTACCAGCTAAATAACCTTTATAATTTAAACTACAACTTTCAGAAAACTTAACTTCGTAACCATAACTTTCTAAATTAAACTTTATTTCCTCCAAACTTGTATTTCTTAATGGCCCAGATGGCGCAATTATTCCTAACATTTAAACACCTCTTCTTATAAAATGATATATTCTTCTCCATACTAAATATCTCTAATATAATTATAAGATATTTTATTTGTACTTGATACATAATAATGATTTACATAAAATAATATAATTAATGAAGAAAAATAAATTTTTAATATAGTTAGGATGTGTTTTATGCTTAATATAAAAACTCTTTGTCATGAGATAAATGATTGGGTTATAAATATAAGAAGAGATTTACATAAGACTCCAGAACTTGGATTAGAAGAATTTCAAACTAAGAAAAAAATTATTAAATACTTAAATGAAATAGGTATAAATTATATTGAATATAAGAATCATACAGGGATAACTGCATACATTAACGTGAGTCCAAACTTTGAAACAGTTGCTATAAGAGCTGATATAGATGCCTTACCTATAACAGAAGAACTTAATTATTCTTATAAATCTATTAATATTGGCAAAATGCATGCATGTGGTCATGATGCACACACTGCTATTTTACTGGGTACTTGTAATATACTATTTAAATTAAAGGATTACTTAAATGTAAATGTAAAATTCTTTTTTCAACCTGCCGAGGAAACTATTGGTGGGGCTCAACTTATGATAGAAGATGGATGTCTTGAAAACCCAAATGTAAAATATATATTTGGACTTCATGTAAATCCCAATATCAACAAAAATCTAATTGAATTAAAATACAACACTCTAAATGCTTCCACCGATACACTTCAATTAACTGTACATGGTTCAAAATGTCATGGAGCTTATCCACATCAAGGTATTGATGCTATTGTTATATCTGCTCATATTATTACAGCTCTACAGACAATCGTTAGTCGAAACACAAATCCAACTGATTCTGTGGTTATTTCTCTAGGAAAGATTGAAGGTGGAATCAAAGAAAATATAGTTTGTGACAAAGTGGTTATAAGGGGTACTTTGAGAACCTTGACTCCTGAAACTAGAGAGTTTTCAAAAAAACGAATTAGAGAAATTTGCGATTTTACTTGTAAAACATTTGGAGGAAGTATTTCTGTTGAAATTGAGGAAGGTTATCCAGCTCTTATCAATTCAAACCATCTAGTAGATTACGTCAAACAAAATGCTGTAGAATTGTTTGGTGAAGAAAATATTATCCTTAAAGACTCGCCCACTCTTGGGGCTGAAGACTTTTCGTATTTTCTAAGACACTGTGAAGGAGCTTTTTACCACCTTGGTTGTGCAAATCGTGAAAAAAACATTACTTCCCCTTTGCATACCTCTACTTTTGATATTGACGAAGATTGCCTTATTACTGGTGTCATGCTCCATGTAAAAAATGTATTATCATTCTAACTATTAATATTTTTATTTATTATTTTATATTGACCCTCACATGATGTCATGTTATACCCTAAAATTACAAATGATAAATTAAATAGTTGGAGGTAATATTATGAAAGAAATATTAATAAATCCTATAGGTAAAATATGTATTCAAGGCGAAGAGGTCTTTATTAAATTAGACAAAAAGTATGTACCTGCATTAAATGAACTCGACGATTTCAGTCATTTAAATGTATTTTGGTGGGCTGATGGGTTTGATAATCCTGAACTAAGAAGTATTTTAGAAACCCCAAAACCTTATAAAAGTGGACCAGACGTTATAGGAATATTTGCAACAAGGTCACCTATAAGACCCAATCCAATAGCATTGACTGCTGTACAAATTATCAATATCGACCATGAAAATGGCATAATAAAAATACCATATATTGATGCTAATGATAATAGTCCTGTTATTGACTTAAAGCCATATACTCCAAGCGTTGATAGGGTTGAAAATCCTTCCGTTCCTAAATGGTGTAGTCACTGGCCTAAGAGTGTAGAAAAATCAGGAGAATTTAATTGGGAAGATGAAATTGAATTTTAAATTACTTTTTTCTTGATTTCATTAACTTGTTTTCCATATTTATTTTATTTACACTTACCAAGATTTTATGTCACATATACATATAATATTAGGCTGTATTATATAATACAACCTAATATTATATAATAAATTTCTATTTTTCCCTTAAATCA
Organism: Clostridioides difficile ATCC 9689 = DSM 1296; assembly: GCF_001077535.1. Taxonomy (GTDB): domain Bacteria; phylum Bacillota; class Clostridia; order Peptostreptococcales; family Peptostreptococcaceae; genus Clostridioides; species Clostridioides difficile. The sequence continues at coordinate 1,504,161 of NZ_CP011968.1, read as the reverse complement.
TTCACATTCTTTCTAAGCTACATAAGATTTTTCTATTATTTCTTTTTGAGTTTAATTTAGCATTATGTTGAGGAAAAAACATTTCATGCATTTTAATAAATTAAATTTTTCTTTTATTCTGCGATTTTATAATAATCAATTTAACTTAAAAATAATACCTAACTATTTTAACTATGTTAAACTAGTAAATGTAACCACTTATATGTTACAATTTTATATAAACATCAAATATAAAAAACTATATAAATAAATGACACATAGTGTTATATTTTTTTATACCAATTTAGTTATTTTTCAGTTACAGATTTAATAATAGTTAATAGTAAGACATAATATTTTTATGCCCTTTATTGATTATGTATTTTCTGTTATCTGTTATTATCATCAATAATAAACATAAGGGGGTATATATTATGAAATTGTATTTAAGTGCTGATATAGAAGGTACTTGTGGTATTGTAAATTGGGATGAAACAAAACTTGAATGTGAATTTTCGCAACACTATAGAACACAAATGAGTAAAGAGATAACAGCAGCATGTGATGGAGCTACTCAATCTGGTGTACATGAAATACTTGTTAAAGATGCACATGACAGTGGTAGAAATATTAATCCAAATATTTTACCTGAAAACGTCAAAATACTTAGAGGATGGACCAAAGACCCACTAGTTATGATGGCAGGAATTGATGAAAGCTTTGATGCATGTATATTCACCGGCTATCACTCTGGAGCTACTTGTAATGGTAATCCACTTTCTCATACTATGGATATTGATTATGACTATTTTAAAATAAATGATGAAATAGCATCTGAATTTACTATAAATGCTTATATTGCTGCATATTATAATGTTCCTGTAGCATTTTTAAGTGGAGATGAAATGCTTTGTGAGAGTGCAAAAAAACTAAATCCAAATATAGTCACTGTTCCTGTGTCAAAAGGAATTGGAAATGGTTCAATTTCAATCCATCCAAACCTTGCACTAAAAAAAATTGAAAAAGGTGTCAAAAAAGCTTTATCTGGAGATTTATCTAGGCACTTAATAAAATTGCCAGATAAATTTAAGATAGAAATAAAATTTAGAGAACATTATAAAGCTTTTAAGGCCTCTTTTTATCCAAATATGAAAAAAATAGATTCTCAAACAGTACTATTTGAAACAGAGGACTATTATGAATTTTTAAGAATGTTATTATTTATATAAATTTCATATCATAAATTAAGGAGTTGATTAAGATAAGTAATAAAAGAAGGATTCCTTTAGGCGAATTTATTTCTGTATTTTTATTTTTTGCTGTTTTTTTTGGTATAACTTTTTGTATTTTCACGGTTATAGGAATTGGCTTCTTATCATTCTTAGGATTTGAATATAAATCTCTTGGAGCTGTATTAATTTTCTTTTTAATATATTTTTGTATAACCACTCCAATTGATTTTCTATGCACTACTATTTTAGATATATTCAGATATGTAAACAAATTACCATACTCAATATATAAACTTTGCGAATTTATAATTGATTTTATACTAACTTTTCTAGCTATGAACATAATTGATACCTTTATGGATTCAGTAACGATTCCTTTAAGTACAGAAATCTTATTCGCTTTACTTTCTTATCTTTTATCAGAATGTATGGATTTTTTTGATAGGGATAAGAAAAAACCTTAATAAAAAAGATAGATTCCTTAATAGAACACATATTTTCGTATTTCTATTATTTAATCTATCTTTATTTTATTTAATAAATTTTTATTAATTAAAATATAGTTTCTTCTATCTCCTTAGTCATTTGCTTAGCACTATCAAAAAATTCTTCTATATACACTACTTCATCACTGACCCTAGAATATTCTGCTGCAAATGCCATTACATGACTTTGTATAGCTTCTTTTGCTGCTACTCTACCCTTTTCTAGTTCTTTATTTGAAACTAATTTAATAAATTCAGCTATAAGATTTCTATCATATTCCTCTACCATATTCTGTTGATTTGATGGATTCATAACTATTTCTTCGTTTTTTCCAAATTCTTTAATTCTTATCTCATTTTTATTTAAATCCCCACCAACTTCACCATGGCTAAACATTAACTTTATAGTTCTTCCATTTTCTTTAGTAAATGCACATAAATTAAAAGTAGCCGTCACTCCATTTTCAAACTGTAGTATATTTACCATATTGTCTACAACATTATTATCACATCTGTAAACACATCTTCCATATGGACTTGTCTTAAGTATATTTAATAGATTCTCTTCAGTTGGATTTATGTGAACAGCTCTATTTATACTTCTATCTTTTTCTAAATAAATTCTCTTTGCTGAATATGGACATTTTTTTTCAACTAAACACTGAAGACAATTTTGTGCCATCTCTCCACTAGCATTTTGGTTATTAAGATGCTTTAAGCTTCCAAATGCAGATATTTTTTTGCATCTACTTCCTACTAAATATAACAAAATATCCATGTCATGACAACTCTTTGCTAAAATTAAAGGACTGGTTTCATTGCTATTTCTCCAATTCCCTCTAGTAAAGCTATGTGCAAAATGCCAATATCCTATATTTTCATTATATTGTATACTAACTAGCTCTCCTAATTTTTTGCTTTCTACAATTTCTTTTAATTTATTATAAAATGGAGAATATCTCAGTACATGGCAAATCATAAAAATCTTATCTTTATACTTATCACACAAGTCATCTATATGTACCAAACCATCTAAACTATTAGACATTGGCTTTTCTAATAGTACATGATAACCTTTTTCAAGAGCTAGTTTTGCTACATCATAATGTCTATCATCATTTGTAGCTATTATTACTGCATCTGCCATCTTGTCATGTTTAAAAAAGTCTTCTAAAGTTTCAAATACATTTTTACTATCTAGGTTATATTTTTTTGTAAATAGTTCTCGTCTTCCTTTTTTAGGTTCTGCTACAGCAACTATTTCACATACATCAGAATTTTCATAAATATATGGAGCATATGCATACGTTCCTCTATTACCTGCTCCAATCACAGCAACTTTCACTTTTTCCATACTTTAATTTATCCCCTTTATATTATTTATACTACTCTATTATAGTCTATTTTTACAGACATTTGGATATTTTTAATAAAAGAAACAGCAGTTATAATTTTTCAATTTTAACTGCTGTTATAAGTTAATATACCAAACATTTTTAATTAAATTTTCTTTAATTTTAATACAAAGACTTAAATATTCAATACAAATTATAAAAACACTTTTATCTAGTTTACTTCTTCTTTTCTTTGTCTAATTTATCTAACTTCTTATTGTATAAAAACATATAAAATGCTGCCGAAAATACTATTAAATATCCAACAACACTTAACATATCTGGATAGACATTGAATAAGAATATACTTAAAATTGCTGAAAAGATTATATTACTATAGTCAAATATAGAGATTTCCTTAGCAGGTGCATATTTATATGCTAGAGTTATTCCAAATTGACCTAGACTTGCAAATACTCCACCTAGTAATAGATATATAAGTTGCATAAGGGTCATTGGTTCATATACTGCAAAAGCAATTGGCCCTACAGTAACTAATGAAAAAACTGAAAAGAAAAATACAATTGTATAGTAATCTTCTCTATCTCCAAGAACTCTTAAACAAGTATATGCCATTGCTGCAAATACAGCTCCTGCAATTCCCCCAAGATATGGAATTACTTCTACACTAAATGTTGGTTTTATTATGAATAAAGCTCCTATAAATGCAATTATAATAGCTCCTATCTGCTTTACATTTATTTTTTCTTTTAGAGCAATTGCACAAAATATTACTACAAGGAAGGGACTCATTTTATTTAGCATATTAGCATCTGAAAGCATCAACTTGTCAATTGCATAGTAGTTAAATATAACTCCTAGAGTTCCAAATATTGACCTATATAAAAGTACTTTTAAATTTTCTTTTTTACCAGTTAGACTTCCTTTATGTTTTATGATAAGCCAAAAAGCTATTATAGCTGATACCAGATTTCTAAAGAACACTTTTTGAAAACTTGGTAAATCTCCAGCTAGCTTTACGAATGCAGACATCATTGCAAAGCCAAGCGCTGATGCTATTATAAACATTATACCTTTTATTCGATTTGATTTGATTGTGCTACTCATACGTACCTCTTTTCTATATAAATGTATAAAGCCATATTAATTAAAAACTTAGCTTATACATTAAATAATAATTATCTAAATATTCCAATTTATACTATAATTAAAAGTGTAAACTATGTCAAGTAACTAATAAATCTTTTCAATTAATAACAATAATAATTATAGCTAAAAAGTTATATGTTTTTATGGATTATTATCAGAATATATAATATAATTTTATATAGTATAGACTTTTTTTAATTTATTATTTAGATTTTTAATAGATTTTTTAACTATGGAGGTATTTAAAATATGGAAATAAAGAGATATGAAGGAACTGGAAGAATGAGTAGAACTGTAGTTCATAACAATACAGTTTATTTATGTGGACAAACTCATGCTGAAGGAGGAGTAATTGAACAAACAACTGAAGTTTTAGCTAAAATAGAAGATTTATTAAACAAATATGGTTCAGATAAGCAACATTTGCTATCTGTTACTATTTATTTAAGAGATATGAAAGACTTTGAAGCTATGAACTCTGTTTGGGATGCTTGGGTTGAAAAAGGGTTTGAACCTGCTAGAGCTTGTGTTGAAGCTAGACTTGCTAGAGAGCATTTGTTAGTTGAAATGAGCGTTGTTGCAGCTACAAAATAATCAATTTAGCTTATAGGAGGCTATCTCAAAACAGAGAGATAAGCCTCTTTTTCATTGTTGAAATGATGAAAATATATTTGATTTCGTATAAAAGAAAGTGTCTCACGAACTAAAAAATTCATTTTGAGACACCTCCTCACTATTTAATCTATATAAATTTACTTATTCTCTATTGGCAATATCAATTTAGATGGATATTTACCTCCATGGTAAATCGTATTCTTTGCTTCTATATATTCAATACTATTATATCCCTCTGTCGTGTTGCTATTTTGGAAAATAAAGTTTTTAGCACTAGATGTTATATCTAGTCTAATTTTATGACCAACTTTAAACGTGTTTGATATTTTTGAAGTTATAACCGTAAACTTATAAATCTCTCCTTCTTCCATAAACTCTGACTTATAAAAACTATTTCTAAATCTAGCACTAAGTATACCATCAGCTAATTTAATTGAATTTCCATCTAAATCCACGTCCATAATTTTTATAACCCAGTCAGTATCTTTGGCAGAACTTGATGCAAAAAACTCTAACTTTATATCACCTGTTACAGTAAATTCTTCACTAAAAGCATCTGATGTATAACACAACATATCACTTCTTTTTTCTAAATCTTTGTAGTTATTTGGAACTCCAACTTCATTCTCTGACATATCAATTAGTTGTACTGATGGGTCTTTTGGATTATATATATAACTATCATACTTTTCTTCTAAATCATTATCAAATACTAATCTACCATTTCCTAAAGATGTGTTAGCATTTCCATCACTTATTAGATACATACTTTTATCTATCTTATTTATTATTGGCCAATTTTCTTCTGTCTTCCACTTATTAGAACCTACAGAGTAATACTCTACTGGAGCAGTCGTATCTATGTTATTTTCTATACCTTTTAAGTATTTATCAAACCATAATAGATAATTATAATCCAAATCATATCTTAATGAACTATTTCCTAAAGAAATACCATTTATATCTCTTAAAGTATTTGAATTATGCATCCATGGACCTAGAATAGCCTTTCTCTTTCCTTTTTCATAGTCCTTTATAACATCTAAGGCCTCTGTAGTTCCCATACTATTATCATCATACCACCCAGATACAACCAATGCAGGTACATTTATTTTATCTTTTTGTAAATGCCAATCCATCAAATCCCAATACTCATCTTTTTCTACTCTCTTTAACCATTCTTCCAGAAATTCAATTCTATATCCAAGAGCTTCAAAAGGTATATTTTCTATTGGTCGTATGTTTAAAACATCATCCCAATCATCTCTTACCATTTTGCTTCTATCAACTTTATTTCTTGATACCATAAATGCCCATGCAAGCATACCAGATACAAAAGCTCCTCCTTTTCTTGGTATATCAATAAAAGGGCTTCCTGATGTTACTATACTAACTAAAGCTTTAAGATGCTTATTGCCTGAAGATGCAGCTGCCCATTGGACATAACCAAGATATGATGCTCCAAGCATTCCAACTATTCCACTTGACCATTCCTGTGATACTATCCAATTTATGGTACTATCTCCATCTTCCCTCTCATGAATCAAAGGTTCCCACTTACCTTCTGATTCATTTCTTCCCCTAACATCTTGTATTACAACAGCATATCCTCTTTGTACATATTTATAATATATTTCTTTATCATTTTCTTTTCCATATGGAGTTCTCATAAGAATTGTCGGTGCTTTTTTGGTAGAATCTACAAAATCAGGGAGATATACATCTGTAGAAAGTTTTATACCATCTTTCATATCAATCATATAATTTCCACCAAATCTTATAGAATATATCTCTTCATTTTTATGAGTTTTTTCCCATTCTTTTAATACAGTATACTCTTCATATCCATCCATAATTAATATAGTACAAGTTTCTCTGGATAAACAGATAAAACCTACTATTTTATTATCTACAATAATTATATCTAGTGGGAACTTTTTGTTTCTTTGAACCCATATATATTCATTAAGTTTAGAATGCGTTTCTCCTAAGTTATTTATAACTGTGTCTTTATCTGTGTTTACTAAGCTTTTAGTATATACATCAAAGTTATTAAATAAAGACTTTAAATCTATTTTTGTAAGATTTAAATAGTATGTATTTTCTTCTTTGCTTATTGGTTTTAAACTTTCTATTTTATTTGTAAAAGGATTCAACTTTTCAATTAATAAATCTCCATCAAAGATTACATTTCCACTGTATAGTCCAGATATGTATAATTTAAATTTTATCAATTAAACTCCCCCCTATAATCCTAGAGACATCTTTATTGCATATGCCACTGATATACCTGCATAATTTCCTAATACTCCACCAATTACTCCCATTACGACTGCTACACTTACAAGCGAATTCCACTTTGCAGAAGCAGCTACTAAAGCTGAAGTAGGACCATCAGCAATTGCTCCTACTATAGAAAGTATTACATATTGATACTTTATCTTTAAAAGTCTAGTTATGCCTAAATGGAAAACAAATGAAGCAAAAATTATGCTAAAACAGTAAAGTGTTATAGTAAAAGTTGAACCTAAAAACTCTTTTATATCTACTGAAAAACCTATTGTACATAAAAAGAATAATGCAACAAATAATCCTAAATCTAAATTTCCCTTTAGTTTCTTTACTGGCTTTAATTGAGCAATTATAATTGAAATTGTTGTAACTAAAAGTATTCTTGCTGCACTACTAAAACTTGAATTGAAATATCCAGCAAGTATTGTTGAAACTTCTGTAACAACAAAACCTATAGCCAACATCCAAGCTATATCTTTAATACTCCATTCTTTTGACTCCATAAATTCTTCATTTTGACAATCTTCTAATTCTGATTCTTCTACATGATATGGCCAAAGTTTTTTAAACTTCTTTGAATTTTTTAATATTGCTGGTAGAGCAAACATAAATATCAATGTTGGTACTCCAATTACATAGTCTGCTGCATTTGCTGCTGCAAGAGTTTGTCTACTTACATTAAGACCTGTTCCAATAGCTGTAAGATTAGCACTTCCACCAGTGTATGTACCTACAAACATTCCAGCAACCTTCCAACCTTCTGATATTTTTTCTGCAAATACTAATCCAAATAAAAATGCCATGATACTTACAGTTAATACAGCTACAAAAATTGCAATTAAAGGTTCTCTTGATAATTTTGTCATTTCTTTTAAGTCAACACTCATCAACATTATAGTCATAGAAACTGGAATAGCATATGTTGAAATAGTTCCATATAACTCAGTACTTACTGGAACTACTTTTAAGTTTGAAAGTATTATTCCCATTATGATTATTGTAAGTGCTGGTCCTAAGCTTTTAATGGCTTTGTATCTTTGTAAGTAAAAACCCAATGCAATCATTGATGTCATTACAGCAAGTATACTACCTGGATTTGAAAAAAGTGTATTCATATTTAACCTCCAAATTTATCATAAGTTTACTTCTATTCCTAAACCTGGTTTATTGACAAGATTCATAATATCTCCATCCATTACAAATCCTCCAGATATACCTTCTAATTCTTCACAAAACATAAAACTATCAAGGTCAGCTTCTGTTATGTTCTTTTTAGATGCTATTAAATTTGCTGCTGCTGTTATACCAATTCTCGTTTCCAGCATACATCCTAACATACAATTTACTCCACTTGCCTCAGCTATGTTGTTGATTTTTATAGCAGGATATATTCCACTTGATTTCATCAGCTTAATATTAAATGTATCAACTGCATTCTTTTTTATAGCCTTAATTGCATCTATTGGTGAATGTAATGATTCATCTATCATAATTTTTGTGTTACTTTTATTTCTTATGTAAGCAGTACCATCTAAATCCCAATGTGGAAGTGCTTGTTCAATTGCATCAACATTAAATTCTTCTAACTTTTTGATAGTATTTATACTGCTATTTACGTTCCATCCTTGATTTGCATCAATTCTAATTCTTATACTCTCTCCAACGGCTTCTCTAATTAACTTTACAGCTTCAATATCGTCTTCAGGATTTATACCTGCTTTAAGCTTCAATATCCTAAAACCTTCTTTTACTCTTTCTAAAGCTTCTACTGCCATTTTTTCTGGCTTATCTATACTTATAGTAATATCCGTTTGGACTTTACTATCAAATCCTCCAAGAACTTTATAAAGGGGTGCATTCATAATTTTTCCTTTAATATCATATAAAGCTATGTCAATAGCTGCTTTTGCAGAAGTATTACCTATAATAATTCCATCCATGATGGTATGTATGGTTTCAATATCTAGTGGGTCTTTGCCTATTAACTCTTTTTTAAACATAAGTAATACTGAAAGAACATTATCCAAAACTTCACCTGTAACTGCTGCAAGAGGTGCTGCTTCGCCAAATCCACAATACCCTTCATCAGTTTCAATTTTTAAAATTACACTTTCTCCATATTCAATTACTCCAAATGAAACTACTACAGGTTTTTTTAATTTAATTCTAAGCTTTTCAAATTTGATATCTGTTATCTTCATATTACCCTCCTTATTTTTTGAAGTTATAATTCAATTTTTAAAATTTTATACTTTAAATTATATTATTACTTCAATATATATGTCAAGATAATTTACTGAAAATTTACTCTTTTCCAAAATATAATGTGATAATCTTAATTCAATTAATACTCTTCTATTAAATTTTTTTATTATTATTTTCTTTGTATTAATTTAACAATAATTCATTTTCATAGACTTTTATTTGGATTTAATTAAATTTTAATTGTCAAAATCTACTATGTATTCTTATTGCCACTACTTCTATGTTGTGCTATAATTACTTTGTTTTAAGCGAATATTTTATATTAATTTTATTATTTGGAGGTTCTTATGCTAGGTGAAAAGATGAGAAATATAAGAAAAAGCAAGAAAAAAACATTAAGTGATGTTTCCAAATTGACAGATTTATCTATAAGTTATATCTCTCAAATAGAAAGAGATGCTATTGAACCATCCTTGTCTTCATTGAGAAAAATCGCTGAAGTTTTAGACACTCCTTTATATATGTTTATGGATGACAATAATACTGATGATTTAGTCATTAGAAAAGAAGATAGAGTTATGATGAAATTTCCAAAGAGTGAAATGTTTTACGAGATAGTATCTCCAATGCCTACAACTGAGTTTACACCTTCAATTTTATTTGTAGAGTTTGAACTTAAACCAGAAAGTGAGGATGCCAAAGATTATATATATCATGCATCAGAAGAAATTATGGTGGTAACGAGTGGTGTGGTTGATATTTGTATGGGTGAAAAGGTAGTTAGATTAAATCCAGGTGACTCAACATTTATAAAAGCTAATGTACCACATAAAATCATCAATCCAAGTAAAGATACAATAGCTCGTGGATATGGAGTTATATCACCTCCAATTTGGCCAATAAAATCTAAATAAACTCAATATGACACACCTACTTTTTGTAGATAATATAATAGATTTAAATATTGCTTTTATTTTAAATTTGAAGTATTTATTTAAATTTAAAATATTTACTCAAACTAAAAAAATAGCTATTTGACTAATCTAAACCATCTTAATTATGGTAAATAGTAAATAGCTATTTGTAAGTTATATTATAAATTATAATAAAAATTGTATTTGTTAAAATTAAATTAAACTGCTATATCATTTAATACTTTTGCCTTTACAACTCTTATATTTTTCATACTCTTGTAGATATCTTGAATCTTATCTTCTTGCTCTCTCAATAGTCTATGTGCTTCATATATATCTACAAGTTCAAATTTTACTACATCATTTGGCTTTGCTTGTGCTAACTTATACAAATCTACACTTATAACGTTCCCTATCTTAGTATAGCCACCACTAGTCTGTCTATCTGATAACATTATAATCGGTTTTCCATGACCAGGTACTTGTATAGCTCCATAAGAAATACCATCAGATATAATATCTGCTCCATTAAGGTGCTTTATACTCTCTCCATCTAGTCTACAACCCATTCTATCTATTTCATTCGTAACTTTGTATTTATTTGATAAAAATTTCTCTACTTCACCGTTAGAAAAAGCATCAAATTGAGGACCTTTTACAATTCTTAGTACGATTTCTGAACTATAAGTTGGAATATATTTTGAACTTAATTTTTTATTTATTGTAAAATCTTTTTCCTGAATAAAAGTATTTATATAATCTCCTTTTTTAAGTGCTCTACCTTCAAATCCACCAATTTTAGCTCTTGTATAAGTTGACTTACTTCCCATTGCAAGTGGAACATCTATTCCACCAGCTATTGACACATAGGCTCTAGCACCTGATTTCACACCTCTAAATGATAATACATCACCTGGATTTATTTGATATGACCTCCAGTTTTGAATTTCTTTTCCATTTATTTTAGCCCCTAAATCTCCCCCAGTTACTGCTATTTGCGTATATTCATCAAAGGTAATTGTAGGACCTAACATTAAAACTTCTAAAGAAGCCTCATCTTCAGAATTTCCTACTAATATATTTCCTACTCTATGTGCATACTCATCCATTGCTCCACATCCAGATACACCATATTGACCATAGCCAACTCTGCCTCTGTCTTGTATTAATGTTTGGAAACCTCCTAATTCAACTTTGAATCCCATATATACCACTCCCTGTACTATAACGATATTTAAATACTTAAGTTATTTTTTTCGATTTCTATAAATTCATCTAATGTTATTGGAACAAATTTTATAAAATCTCCAGCTCTAAGCAAAATCTGTTCTTCTCTATTTTCATCATATAATTTTAAAGGTGTCCTACCAATTATTTGCCATCCACCCGGACTATCAATAGGATATACACCAGTCTGGGAACCTGCTATTCCAACACTCCCACCATAAATTTTAGTCCTTGGCACTTCTAATCTAGGTGTAGCTATTCTTTCATCCATACCACCTAGATATGGAAATCCAGGAGTAAACCCTAGCATATATATCAAGTACTCTCTACTTGTGTGTATTTTTATAACTTCATCTACAGTGAGATTATTGTAGCTTGCAACGTTTTTAATATCTATACCAAAAACCTCATCATAACATACTGGAATCTCATGTATTTTAGGTTTTGGTAATACTATACTTTCCAAATTATCTTCTATTTTTTTTAAATTCTCAATCAAACTATCAAAATCTATTTCTAATGGATTATAACTTATCATAAGTGACCTATATGTTGGTACCATTTCTGTTACAATACCTTTAAGATTCGATATTTCTATTGCTCTCATAAATGAAATTACTTTTTTGTTTATATCTTCTGATATCTCATTTCCAAATTCAGCAACCACTGCCTTATCCCCTGATATCAAGTATCTAGTTTCCATAAATGTCACCTCTTCTAAGTTAAGCAAATAAAGCACCTAGGCTGCTAAGAGAAGTTATTCCTGTATATGCAGATATTAAAACTACTATTAATCCAAATATTAAAAGCCATGTAGGATGCTTGTAATCTCCAACAATATCTTTTCTTTTAGATGCTATAAGCATAATTCCTAATGTGATTGGAAGTATCAATCCATTTAAAGCTCCTGCTAAAATTAATAAAGTAGCTGGTTTTCCTATAAATGCCATTATAAGTGTTGATATTGCTATAAATGCTATTATAAAATATTTTTCATATTTATCTATAAAAGGATTTAGTGTCTTTAAGAAAGAAACTGATGTATAAGCAGCTCCTATAACTGATGTAATTGCAGCAGACCATAATACAAGTCCAAAGAATTTATATCCTATTGCTCCTGCACTAAATTTAAAAGCTGAAGCAGCTGGATTTTCTGGGTCAAGTTGAAGACCTTTTGAAACCACTGCCAGTATTGCTAAAAATAAAAGAACTCTCATCATTGTGGCAACTAATATACCCAAAAGAGAAGATTTAGTTATTTCTTTTATATTTTCTTCTCCTGTTATTCCACCGTCTATTAATCTATGTCCTCCAGCAAAAGTTATATAACCTCCAACACTTCCTCCAAGTAGAGTTATTATTGGGAATATCAGTCCTTTTGGATTTTCTGGTTTTACCATTCTTGATACTGCCTCTCCAACAGGAGGATGATTTGATATTGCTACATATCCAACTATAATTATCATTCCTAATGCTAAAAATTTAGTTATCTTATCGACTAGAGAATTTGAATTTTTTGACATAAATACAAATATGGCTATTAATCCACTTAATACAGTTCCTAATGTCATATTCATATTAAACATTACATTCATACCAAGTGCAGCTCCACCAACATTTCCTATATTAAAAGCTAATCCTCCAAGAGCTACTAAAAAAGCTACTAAATAACCTAATCCTGGTATTATTTTATTTGCTATATCCTGACCTCTAAGTCCTGATACACCAATTACTCTCCATACATTTACTTGAGCCCCTATAAAAAGGATTGTTGTAATTAAAATTACAAATGAAAAATTCGGTCCAAAATCTTGGGTAAATTGTGCAGTCTGAGTTAAAAACCCTGGTCCAATTGCTGATGTTGCCATTATAAATGCAGCCCCTATAAGTGCTCCAACATCTTTTTTATTTTTAGTTTTATCTGTAATATTTTTTGTACTCATATTTTATCTCCCCCTCATGTTATCAGTCTTATACTATGTTCTCTGACGAACAAACTTCTATGTTTTCTAATGGACAAACTTCTATACTTTCTAATTCAAAACGCTTTCTTATTTCTTTGACAAACTCTATTGCTTTTGGATTGTCCCCATGTACACATATAGAATCTGCTTTGATATGTATAACTTCACCTGTTAAAGTTTCTACAGTTCCTTCTTTTACCATCCTAACAACCCTATCTATTGCATGTTTTGTATCATGTATAACTGCTCCTTCTACACTTCTTGGAACCAAAAAACCATTATTATCATAAGCTCTATCTGCAAATACTTCATTTGCAAACCTAAGTCCAATTTCTTTAGCAGAATTTATCATTTCACTATTATATAGCCCCAACAGTATAATATCTTTATCGACTTCATATATAGCTTCACAAATCCCCATAGCTAACTCTTTATCTTTAGCTGCCATATTGTATAATGCTCCATGTGGTTTTACATGTTGTATATTACATCCATTTGAACTTGCAAATGCCATTAAAGCACCCAATTGATATTTTGTATAATCTTTAGCTTCCTGCTTTGTTATTTTCATCTCACGTCTTCCAAATCCTATTAAATCTAGGAAACCTGGATGTGCGCCTATTTTCACTCCATTTTTTTTAGCTAGCTGTACTGTTTTTTCCATATGACTAGGGTCACCTGCATGAAACCCACAAGCTATATTGGCTGATGAAATATATTTTAAAACTTCTTCATCTAAACCAATCTTATACGTTCCAAAACTTTCTCCTAAATCACTATTTAAATCTACTTTATACAATTTATGACCCCTCCTCGCTAACATTTTGATAGAATAAGTAGTTTTAATTTTTAAATTTTGTTTATTTTATATATTGCATGAAATATTTTATCACTTGTATTCAATTTTATTTTTGCAACTATTCTATTGCATTTAATTAATATAATTTTACCATTTAAGGAATATTTTTGCAATTATTTTAATTGAACATTCATTTGTATTTCTTTTTCAAAAAATCTTTTTACCATTTTTTAGTTAATAATTAATTATTTTCACTTAAAATAAGGGCCTTAACCTTCATTTTTAAAGTATTTTTCATTTTTAATCACTTTATATGCAAGACAGAATCATTTTTCTTCATTCATTTGTTTCTTTCATCTATATAATTATCATTCTTTGTAAGTAAAATATCTTTATATTTTTATAATTAATTCTTTATATAGTTTTAAGTATAATAAAATCATGTATACTAAATGCATGTTAAAATATTATTTTAAAACATGCACAATATTTGTACATATTGTAGACATATAAACCTATAAATTATACAATAGTATTGTTAAGATTATATATTTTTTTAACATAAATTTTGTATTGGGGGAAAAACAATGGATAAAAACTATACGATGCCAATATACCAAAAAATAGCGTTGGATATTGCAAATAAAATATACACGGGTGAAATACAAGAGGATTCAGTACTATTTGGACGCTCTGTTTTGGCTGGTAAATACAATGTATCTCCAGAAACGATAAGAAGAGCTGTCAAAATTTTAGAGGACATTGGCGTTGTTAAAAGCATAAAGGGTAAAGGTGTTATTGTACTATCTCCAGACAAAGCTTCTTCTTTTATAAAAAAATATAGAGATATTACAAATATATCATCATATAAATCAACACTTTATAATTTAATAGATACTAAATCTAATTTAGAAAATGAAATATTAGATACTATAAATAAAATTTTAGACTATTCTAACAGACTTGAAATAATCAATCCTTTAGTGCCCGTTCAGTTCACCATAAATTCTAATTGCAAATATATTGGTCAAACAGCTGCACAAACTAAATTTTGGCAAAATACAGGTGCTACAATAGTTGCAATTAAAAGAGGTGAAGAACTTATAATATCTCCTGGACCATATATTGAATTTTTAGAAGGAGACATTCTCTTAGTAGTTGGTGACCAACACATTTACAATTCTATACCAATGTTTTTATATGAAAACGAAAAATAAATTATATAATTTAGTGTGATTATATAAAAATGCAAGATTAACAACAAAAAAAGAGCTTCATATTTTACATAAAGCTCTTTTTAAATTCAAATAAATTTAACTTTGATTAATTTTTAAATATCCAATTCATCTTCTTTTTCCCAGCTTAAAGCTCTCGATACAGCTTTTTTCCATCCTTTATATAATTTACATCTCTTCTCTTCACTCATATTTGGATTAAACTCTTTTTCTACTGACCACTTTGAAGTAATTTCATTTCTTCCAATATAGAATCCAACAGACAACCCTGCTAAATAAGCAGCTCCTAAAGCTGTAGTTTCTACTATTTTGGGTCTATCTATATCTACATTTAATATATCTGATTGAAATTGCATTAAAAAATTATTATTACTTGCTCCACCATCAACTTTTAATGATTTTAGTTTTAATTTTGAATCGTTTTGCATTGCTTCTAAAACATCCTTTGTCTGATAAGCAATTGATTCCAATGTGGCTCTTACTATATGTTCTTTTTTTGCTCCTCTTGTAAGTCCTAAAATTGAACCCCTAGCATACATATCCCAATATGGAGCTCCAAGACCTGTAAATGCTGGCACTACATATACACCATTAGTATCCTCTACCCTATTTGCATACATTTCACTATCTTTTGCAGATTCAATTATCTTTAATTCATCTCTAAGCCATTGAACAGATGCTCCTCCAATAAATATACTTCCTTCTAATGCATATGTTACTTTTCCATCAACTCCCCAAGCAATTGTTGTAAGTAACCCATGCTTAGATTTAACTATGTTACTGCCTGTATTCATAAGCAAGAAACAACCCGTTCCATAAGTATTTTTTGCAGTACCTTCTTCAACACAATTTTGACCAAATAATGCTGCTTGTTGGTCTCCAGCACATCCCGCAATAGGTATTTTAGCTCCTGATAACATGCGCTCATCTGTATGACCATAAACATAGCTAGAAGGTTTTACTAATGGCAACATGCTTATTGGTATGTCCAATTCTCGTAATATATCCTCATCCCATTCTAAATCATTTATATTGTACATCATTGTTCTAGATGCATTTGAGTAATCTGTTACATGTACTTTTCCACGAGTTAAATTCCATATTAACCATGTATCTATAGTTCCAAATAATAACTCTCCTTGTTCTGCTTTTTCCCTAGCTCCTTCTACATTATCTAATATCCATTTTACTTTTGTTGCTGAAAAGTATGCATCTATTAAAAGACCTGTTTTTTCTTTTATTGATTCTTCCAATCCTTTATTTTTAAGTTCATCACATATTTCTGACGTTCTCCTACACTGCCATACTATTGCGTTATAAATAGGTTTACCAGTATACCTACTCCAAACAACCGTAGTCTCTCTTTGATTAGTTATCCCTATTGAAGCAATTTCTTCTGGTCTTATACCTGCTGTTTCTATAACTTCTCTCATTACCCCACTTTGTGACCCCCATATTTCCATAGGATCATGCTCTACCCATCCAGCTTTTGGATAAATTTGATTGAACTCTTTTTGTGCAATTTTCACTATTTCGCCTTTTTTATTAAATAGTATAGCTCTTGAACTGGTTGTTCCTTGGTCTAATGCCATTACATACTTCTTTTCCATCACCATATTCTCCTTATCATATAATATTTAATTTATTAAAAAGAAAAATTTAATATCACATATTTCAATAAATAATCATACTTAAGTACAAATTTAATATAATAGATATTTAGTAAGAAGACACTTATTTTCTATCATATCTATATAATAATATTATACATTATAGCTTACATATTGATTAATAAATTTTAAAGGAGTATAATAAACAGTGTTCATAATAATTTTAATAAAAGAGGTGGTAATATGCCAAAGATTTTAGAAAATGTAAAAGAAGATATATTAAAAGTGTCTCGGGATATGATTTTAGAAGAAGATTACTCGTATATTAGCATAAGGAAAATAGCTCAAAGGTGTGGTATAAGTGCAGGTACAGTGTATAATTACTTTAATTCAAAACAAGAAATAATAGAATATATCACAAAATCTGAATGGGATTTATTGATAAGGCGAATTGAATACTCCAATAAAAACACTGAAGATTACATAAAAAAACTAAACATTATTTTTACTGAAATAAGAAATTTTATAAACAAAGTTCATAATATCCAATACAATGACTTTTTAAACACTTTTGAAACAGAGAGATTTTTTGAAATGAAAAAACACAAAGACGACTTTCATGAACAGCTTTCAAATAAAGTATATGAAGCTTTAGAAAAAGAAAGTTTTTTTAATAATGACAAATTAGTATGCAATATCATAATAAAAATGTTTTTTTCATATTCAACATATCTTCATATAGAATTTGAAGATTTAAAACCCTATATTGAAAAATTAATACATTAAGGTGGTGTTTACCTTGAATCATAATACTAGTATTAAGAACAAGGACAGTAATCCAAAAATATTTTTAGTACTTACACTTTATCTATTAGGTATATTTATGGGAGCTATTGATACTGGAATAGTATCACCAGCAAGAACGATTATACAAAATAGCCTTGGAGTAAATGAAAAAACGGGAATTTGGATGATTACCATATACACATTAACATACGCTTCTGTAATTCCTATCTCTGGAAAATTAGCAGATAAAATAGGAAGAAAATATGTGTATCTAGTTAGTATATTTCTATTTGGTAGTGGTTCATTAATATGTGGATTATCATCACTATTTTCCAATTTCTATATTTTATTAATTGGTCGTGTTATTCAAGCAATTGGTGGTGGTGGAATCATGCCAATTGCTACAGCAGAATTTGGAACTACCTTCCCAGAAAATAAAAGAGGCATGGCTTTAGGTTTAGTTGGGGCAACATATGGTATTGCCAATATTTTAGGTTCAAGCATTGGTAGCACAATTCTAAGTATCTTTGGAACTCAAAATTGGAAGTGGCTATTTTTTGTAAATCTTCCAATTTGTTTAATCATACTTATTGGTGGAGTTTTCTGTATTAAAAACAATAAGTCTGAATCTAAAGAAAAAATAGATAAGCTTGGTACATTGATGTTGATATGTATAATCGTATCACTATTATATGGTCTTATGAATATAGACTTTTTTAATTTTAAAAATTCTATACAAGATATATCAGTTTATCCATACTTATTGACATTTATTGTACTTATACCTATTTTCATATTTATTGAAAATAGAGCTAAAGACCCTATTTTAAGCTTTGAATATTTTTTAAATCCGAGAATATTGATAGTACTTATTTTATCTTTAATTGTTGGTATTGGAATGATGGGTATGGTATTCGTTCCACAGTATGCTGAAAATGCATTAAAGATAAATGCTGGTTCTGGGGGATATTTTGTAGCTATATTGGGATTATTTGCAGGTATTGCTGCTCCTTTAAGCGGAAGACTTATTGACAAATTTGGGGCAAAAAAAATACTATTACTAGGATTTTCTGTATCTATGATAGGTTCTCTTTACCTAGTTTTAATTGCTCTAAAAACCAATACTGTATTTAGTGTATGTGTAAGTTTAATATTTATGGGATTAGGAATGGGATTTACTATGGGAACTCCTCTAAACTATATGATGTTATCAAATACAAGATTAGAAGAATCTAATTCAGCACTTGCAACATTATCCTTGATACGCTCAATTGGTACTTCAATTTCTCCAGCTATAATGATTGGATTTATAGCACATGCAGGATTATCTGTGCAAGATAATATTATGGACTTAGTTGGAAAGCCCTCAACTCCTAAAATAGTTCAACTTGAAGAACTTGAAAACATGATAGATGACTTAAAATCAGACCCTGAAATGGCAAAAAATTTAAAAAATGTCTCTATCCCAAATATGAATGATACTTCAAATATAAATATGGACATGACAGGTGGCAAACTTCCAAAATCCTTACTTAATAAAGTTCAGTCAGCAGATACAACCAACATTACCAATATAACAAAAGAAATATCAACAACAATGTTTGATGAAAAAGTTCCATCTATAATTACTAAAATACAGAAAAATGTACAAAAAGGAATAGATGGAACACAAAGTGGAATAAACGGTATTGAAGATGGTGAAAATAAACTAAATAGTGGTATTAAAGGAGTTCAAACTGGTATTGACAATATGGTAAAAGCTAGAGCTGGTATTAATCAAGGAATAGATGGTGTAAAAAAAGGTATTGCTGGTGTTGACAAAGGTATAAAAGGTATGGAACAAGGTCTTGAAAAACAAGATGAGGCCATCAAGGAACTTACAACTGCTTATAATAAAATACCTACTACAGAAAAAACTCCTACTGATAACGAAAATAACTCAAATGAACAAAACCAGAGTAATACCAGTAATTCTGAATCAGATGACACTAAGAATGATTCTACAGAAAATAAGAATAACAATTCCAGCGAGAATAAACCAAATGTAAATGAACAAAAAGAAAGTTTAAATGCTCAAATACAGCAACTAAAAAAGACAAGAGATGACTTAAATACAAAGTTACAAAAAAATAAAACTCAAAAGAACGAATTAAGTAAAAAACTAAGATCAATGGAATCTCAAAAGAAAGAGCTACAAAGCAAGTTAAATAATTCTATAAGCCAAAAGAAAGACATGGAAAAAAGCCTTGATACAATGCAACAGCAAAAAAAATCACTCCAAGCAGTTTTAGCAAAGACACAAGAGGTAAAAACTGAAATACCAAAGGCTTTTGATAAATCAAAATTGGATTATATAAATTCCATAGAAAATAATAGAACAAAAATAGAAAATACACTACAATCTACTCTAAACTCAGGATTTAAACAGATGTATATAACAGTATTCTGTGTAAATCTACTAGCATTTATAATATTATTGTTCTATAAAGAAAATAAAACTAGATAAAAGAGTGTTATAGTATTATATTGTAAATTTATCTTATTCTTAAATATTTTATTCTAAAGAATAAATTCATAAAATTTTTGTAATTGATTAATATAAATTACAATATAATACTATTTTTCTCTTAATCTTTTTCTCTTTTACAGACAATCAAAAAGCAATCTTAGTTTATCGAAATAAATTTATACAATCTATTCATACACCCCTTTACATTTTTATAACAATTAAACCTATTGTTATATATACAAATCAAAATAAACCATATATTTTCAACTATAATATGTTAAAATCATATTATGAGCATATTAATTTAAGCAAAATGTCATTTAGACTTTAATTTAGTAGTTTTATATTATAAATTTATATATTTTTAATTTTAAATGTCATTTAGACATTACTCATAAAAAGAAAGGAGTGTATTTTGTGGATACTTTAGGAAAAAGAATTGCTTATTTGAGAAACTCCAAAAAACTTACTCAGCGCAAACTTATGGATATTTTAAAATTTGAAAACTTAGGCAAGTATGAAACAGGAGATAGAAAACCTAATTGTGATATACTAATGTCAATAGCTGATTATTTTAATGTTACGACTGACTGGCTTCTCTATGGTAAAGAGAAGGTAAATGTCAATAGTAGTGTAAAAGAAGATAAAGAAGATTACTTACATGTTACTAATGATGAAATGATGATATTAAATCTATACAGACAACTAAACGAACGTGATAAAATAAAAATAGAAGGAATACTTGAACTTAAGATATCTGAATATAAAGACTTAAAAAAGCATTCCTCTAATAATAATGAAGATAAAATGGTTTAAACATACATAATTTGATACGATTTTACATCATCTATTAACCTTCTTTTTTTGTAGTATATTACTAAAATATGGATATTGGATTATTTAAAAACAAGTATAGTCTAATTTCAAGCACATTTATAATATTTAGATTATCTTATCCATATTTTAGTTTAAGTACTTTGAAAAATATAATACATCTCTATGTATAACTTAGATTCCTAAGAAATGCATTACTCATGTTTTTAATTCTTCCAACATCTTTCTATACACAATTGTACATCCTTCATAATTCCCCTCTTTAAGAAGGATTGAACATGTACTAGAATATTTAGTTAAAGTATTTAATCTTTCCATATTTAAGCTTTTTATATTACTGAGTGCTGTAATAAAATCATCAATTGCTCTACAACACTCTATAACCCCATCTGAATCCAATTTACACACAAGAATATTCACCTACTTTATATACTATTTATTAATCATCTTCTGAATATTCTATATTAAGTAATTGATAAATTGATGATTTATATTTTTTACCTGTTCTTCTTCCATTTAAAATAGCTGACAAATAGTTTTCATTAACACCTATTTTCTTCGCTAATTCCCTTTGAGTCATATTTAATTCAATAAGTCTTTGCTTGACTTGCACTCCCAAAAAAGGTATCCATTTTTTTCGAGCATCCATTTATCAACTTCCTTTCTAAGTGATTTATATTTACTTTTATATTATTTTAGCTTACACACCCCCTCTATTTAGTATATATTTTTAATATGTACACATATTAAGTATATAAATTTATTTAATACTAAATAAGATTTTTTGATTACTTTGTGCTAAAATTAGGATGTAAATTCGTATCATTAAGTTAATTATAAAGTCATTTTGACCTTAAGTCAATGGTTTTTATGTCATTTTGACCTTTAATTTGAAACTATTTACATCTTAAAAAGTCTTTTTGACATTAATTGAATGGAGAGTGTTTATGGATACTTTAGGAGAAAGAATTGTTTATTTGAGAAAAGCAAAAAACCTTAAACAATATGAACTAGAAGAAATGTTGGGCTGTGACAACTTAAGTAAATTTGAGAGAAACATTAGAAAACCAAATTATGAAATATTAAAATCTATAGCTGAGATATTTAATGTTTCAGTAGACTGGCTATTAAATGGAGATAATCTATCACATAAATCAGATTTAATTTGCGATTCCTCCTCAAACTATCCACTTAATAGCATAAACTCTAATGAAATAAAACTTTTAAACAACTTTAGAAAGTTAAATGATTATGATAAAGCCAAAATAGAAGGTATGATTGAATTAAAACTTCATGAATATGAAAAAGAGAAGGATTTAGGAAAAATTGAGTATAACAAAAATAAAGATGAGAAAATAGATAAATAATTTTTATGTTGCTTTTGATACGATTTTACATCATTTCTTTGTTCTAATATTTTTATTTCATTTATTTTCTTTTTTATAATTTTATGATAAAATAATTAGTATATTTTGCTTTACTTGAATGTAATTATTTATACAAAAGTCAAACATAATATAAATGTAGTAAATTTTTAGTTTCAAGTAATATCTCGTTATTATAACTAAATATTTATTAAAATTAGGAGGATAAAATGGGCTTAAGAGACAAATTCGCGCAATCATTTGCTAGATCAAAAACTATGAGTGGCCCTGAGAAAAAGGCTAATGAAATAATGGGTAAATTGCTTCTTAAGAAAGCTATATTACCTATCGTTTTAATGTTCGTGATAATAATCGCTGGAGCTATGCTTAAAATCAATTCTTGGGTTACACTTGGCATAAATTTAGTTATTGCTGTTGGTGCTTTCTTCTACATAAGAAATTCTAGTAAAAAGTATCAGAACTTTAAACCTTATGTTGGCAATTTGATTAGTTTAGAGAAAAAAGGTAAAAAAGAGTACGTTGCTATTATAAAACAAGGTAAGTTACCAGTTAAGTTACAAATAGCTTATGGTGGTGAAGACCTTGAACATGTTAAGAAAAATCAAATGGTTCAAATAAGTTATAATCCAGATGCTAAAATAGCTATTTTGGTTAATAGACAATAATTTAATAAAAAAAAAGAGTTGTCTTAAAATTGATTTTTCACAATCAAGTTTAAGCTCAACTCCTTTTTTAATTTTTATATGTTATTTTTATTACTTTTTTATTAATATCTCTAAGTTATAAAATTCCAGTCTATACAATATTCCATTTTTTATTTTTATATTGGTAACATATCTTTTATATCATTAATCAAACTAATTCTAGCAGTATTTACACTAGTACATAACTCATCTATAGCTCCTTGAACATTTGTAGCAGCAAGTTTACTTACTGTATTATCATAACTTGTTTTCTCTGCTGTTGTTTCTATGCTATCAAGACCTTCTTTTACCTCATTGACTGCATTTACAAGACTTGTTTTATCAGTTGTATTGAGTAGAGTTGTATCTCCTATTTTACTAGTGACATCTGTCTTAGTATTATCTATTTTAGTATTTAACTCTATTTTAGTAGTTTCTATACCACTTGTTAATGTTATTTTAGTTGTATCTATTTTTTTATCTAACTCTTGTATATCTTTTAAAGTTGCCAAGATGACAGTTGGGTCAACTTTTAAATTTACACTTGAAGTATTAGAAACTACCAATATAATTCTTATAATTAAATCTTTTACACTTCCAGAATCAGCAGTTGGTTTATAAGTTTCTGGATATTTAGATATAGCTATAAGCTTATTTTCTGAATCAAATATACCAACTTCTCTTATCATAAAACCGCCAATACTACCTGGTATTACAGTTTCTATAACTATCCAGTTAGAGTTGTCATCATCTATTTTTACATTACTTATATTGCCTTCCCAGACAACTTCTTTAAGAGATGTTTGTTCTTCTGTAGGACTATACTCACTTCCTCCACCATCTCCAAGTTGTAGTTTAACTAAATCTACTTTTTTACCAAGAGCAGTTGCATTTGCAATAGATGCTTTACCTGCTTTAGTTAAAAGTGTATAGTATTTTTGTTCTGCCAATTTATATCGCCTCCTGTTTAGGATATAAGATTACTTTTTCCATACTTCTATCATTTCCTGTAGAAATGGTTATCTCTCCAAATATCTCTATATTTGATGGTGTCCACGGATATACAGTAACAGTTTCTCCTGTATTTATAGCAGTTCCACAAAATAGTTCATTTTTATTTAACAAAATCATTTTAAATTTATGTTCCAGATGACATGGCTTTACATTTTCTAATACTTTATCCAACTCTACAATAGAATTATAACTACAATTATTAACTATAAACTCTAATATAAATATAAATTCATTGCTGAGTACTGTTACTTCAACATCAGTCTTTGTATAAGCTTCACAAATGTTTTTTATAACCTTCAATTTAGTTGTTCCTAAACTTCTCATTTTAGCCTTTATATTGCTTCTTCTAGTCTCATAATTTAAATCTTCATTATTTTGAATACACAATATACTTTCCCACATATCAAGACCCCATGTGGATGTATTGACAAACATTTGATTTATAGTATCATCTATATTTTCTTTTAATGAAGATAATTCACTATCATAAGAATCTTGTATTGCTTCAACCATATAATTTTTATAAAATGATGGTAGTTTATCAATTAATTTCATTAAACCTCCACCTCACTAAAATCTAAAGTTGTAACACTAGGTATTTTATCATCTTCAATAGTTATATTGTCTGTTGAGTTATTGACAAGTAAATTGCTTAAATCATGGACTCCAGAAGTACTTATTAGAATCCCCATGATTTTCGTGTATACAATTTCTCCTGTTATACTTCTAAAATATTGATTTATATTTTCTATAAAACTATTTTTTACCATATCTAAGGTATATCCACTTTCTAGCTCCATAGATGCACTTATAGTTATATTTAGTGGGATTGGAGTAGTTACTGTTAGTGTAGCTCCTATTGGCATTTCTTCCTCAATATGTTCTCTACACTTAGTTATTATTTCTTCTTCAACCGCTTGATTATTTTGTCCAAACAATAAAACCTTAACTGTCCCTGCTCCATTCCATCTTGGATATACTTTTGCATTATATACACCATCAACTTCTAAAGCCCATTCTTCATAATGTGCTTTATTCCCACTTGTTGCTTGATTTTTTTGTACTCTAAAAAACCTTTCTCTCAGTTCTTCATCAGTTTCAATTTCTGTACCACCTGAAAATTTATTTATATTTGTTATCTTTTCAATTCCAAATATATTATCATTTACCTTAAATTCACAATCAGATGGTAAATTATATCTAGTTCCAATTTCTAGTGCTTCGACTGGACTTATATTTCCTTCTTCACCACCAATGACAATATCCTTTATTACCACAAATGATAAATCTTTATAGGATATAATTGTTCCATTTGATATTTCAACACCATTTTCACCTATAAATTCTACTTCTCCAGTAGCCTCAGTACCCAATTTTCTATATACACCAAATTCATTCACTCTCTTATCTAATAATTGATTATAAGTGTCTTCAATAAAAGCCATTTTATATATGTTAGAAAGTTCAACATACATTTTTGAAAGTTCAAAGGTATTTCCAGAAACCATATCATTTAGAAAAGAACCTTCTCCTTTATACACATCTAAATTTATATTTTTAAGGGTTCTATTTTTTATTGTTTCATAAGTTTGATTACTATACATTTATTTCCACCTCCCCATAGATAGTGGATATTTTTATATATGCACCTAATATATCTTTTTTAAAATTAGTATTTACTACATCTACTTGTAAAATATATGGATTCATAAGCAAAGCTTCTTTTATATATCGAGATGCTTCACTTTCTGTAAGACCTTTACTATATTTTTGACCTATTAAATCAGTCAACTCTGTTCCATAATCATTTGAGTAAATCTCATGTTCATTTTTATTTGTTTTTATACACTTATATACCCAAACTTTTATAGCTTCATTTTTTTCAATAATCTTAAAATCTCCATTTTCTACTATTGGTTCATCTTTTTCAAAGTTCCATGCTACTTCACGAAATAACCCTAATTCCTCTTTTTTAGGAATTTCATAGTCCTCTGGAACACCTATAAAAGGAAATATTGTGTTAGACATTATAAACTCACCAACTTACTTATTATTGCAAATTTTTCTCCTACTTTAAACATAATAACTGTGTCACCTTTATCTAGTTGATTAGTGAGAGATTCATTTAATTCATGAGTATGGTTATTAGACTGTGTTATTATAAAGCTTTTTGTTGCTCTATCAAACAACCAATTATCTATAAGTAAATTGTCTTTATCTAAAACTATATTATTCATTGATACTTTTAAATCTGGCAATTTATTTATTATTTTTCCAACAAAAAAGGAAGGCTTATTATAATATTTCCCTTCCTTCCTTATTATTCCTATAAATTCATTTATTGAATTAGCCACTATACCACCTCTCTTATAAAAATCTTCTTGCTCCTACATAATTCTTAGAATAATAGCTTCCTTTTAGACTAGATATTTTAACCACATCACCAGTATGTGGAGAATGTATAAATTCATTGTTCCCAATTAATATACCAACATGATCTATAGTTCCTTTAGGTCCTTTTGAGGAAAAGAAAACTAAATCTCCTGGTTGCAAACTTTTCTTTTCTACTTGCTTTCCTACACTTCCTTGTGCTCTGGATACTCTAGGAATATTAATTCCTATTTTTTTATAACACCACTGAGTAAACCCACTGCAATCAAAAGTATTTGGTCCACTTGCTCCCCACACATATTTACATCCTTTTTTACCCTTAGCTATGCTAATTAATTCTTTTACCTTTCCTGTGAAATTTGTATATCCTGTTCCATCTCCAATAATTATAGTACCTTTTCTTCTTCCAAAATTATAACATTCTTTTTTACTAGACATTAATATATCTATTTTATAAATACCATTAACTACCTTAATAGCTCCTCCCCTATCTGTTACTGTATATGTTTTTCCATCTATATTTGTACCAGTGCCTTTTACTTGTATTTGTGTTTTAAACTTAAGCACTTCAGGAGCAGCACAAGTATTGTTAGATGGTACAAGCTTTTTGCCATCCATCTTTTGATATAAGCCACCTTCCATTGGATCATTTGATGGATAATATGCTGTAAATTCTGCTTTTACTTCTCTTCCATTTAATGCTCCATTACCACTTAAATCTGAAATTTCTTCTTTTTGTTCATCTTGCCCTACAGATTTTTCATCCATTATATTTTGAAAATTGAGTTCTAATTCAATCTGATAATCTCCATTTTGCCATGTATGTTTATCTGTATCTATATAGAATAATCCTACCAATTTTGTATACGAATCTTTTACCTTTACACCTCTACCAGTTATACAACTTGTATCTCCATATCCTTTTAGAGAACACGTTCTTTCAATTCCTTTAAACTCGTTTTCTATGTCTGTTGTACTATTTTCCTGTTGTTGTATGACTTTCTGCATTATCACATTTACTTCTTTAAATAAAGAATTATTAACTTTCTCACTAATTTTATTTCCATATTGGTCAACTAATAATACTTTATTCTTTACATTTTCCATACTTTCAGAAAAAGTCGTATTGATAAGATTAAATCCTTCTTCAAAGATGATATTTAATGTAACAGTTCCTTTCTCAATAATATTAAATTTATCAAGATTAGCCTCTATCATATACTTTTTCTTTGTAGTTTTGCTTGCTTCTGTGTAAGCACTCATTATAGTATCATATCCGTTTACAGATATAAACATTTTAGTATATTTTACATTAGTCTTTGGTATGTTTCCAATTGCAAGTTTGTTATCTGCAAATACTTGCTTTGCAATATCCTCTACTAACTTATCCTTAAAATTATAGGACACTTCACTTTGTAAAAGTAAAAATCCCATATCCTTGGCTGTAAAATTAATATTAACACTGCTTGAATCTTTAGATCTGTTAATTATCATCCCTCTAAAAAGTTCTTTTTCATCTACATAAAAGCAAACTGTGCTTGCTATTGGAATATCAATTTGTTGAAAATTAATATCAGAAGCTGACTGTACTATAGAAAATTCTAATGTTCTTGAAGGAGACTTATAATCTCCAGACCAAGAAACTGAATCTACTATATTACTTATATCATAGATATTTCCGTTTTTTATGTGTACCCAAATCTTTATAATAAAAAATCACCTACCTTTTTCTCTGATTTTGAGTAATTTTTTATAAATTGTACTACTTTTTAGGGTTTGCCCTTAGTATTTGAAGTCTCTTATATTCTCTTAAATCTAGTGAAAAGTACACATCTCTTGTACCATCTCTTTCTTCATAACTAAAACCTTCTATTATCACTTCCATATTTATATTTGTTTCTGTAACTGTAAATCTCAATATTAAACCTTCATTCATCCATCTTTGAATTTTATTTACACAATCATAAGGGGATGGAAATCCTTTATAATTACAAAAAGAATATTCTTTATTTGGGAAAAAACTAGATATATTAATACTTTTAAGAGCTACGCCTCCAAAAGTTGCTATTTCTCCAACTTTAAGTATATTTGATGAATTTATAGTTGATTTTCCATTTATACTTATTGATGGTGGTATAACTGGAAATCTAAATCTATCTTCAGCTTGTCTAAGCCACATTTCCATTATAAGACACCCCCTAACTGTGCCACTTGGATACTTGCAACTAATTTTGATGTTATCTTTTCTATATCAGCTTCTTCTCTAATCACTATTGTATCAGCTAACTTAGCTATGTTTATATTTCCACCATTTTTTCTGCTTCTATATTGATTTGCTTCTTGTTTAGTTAAAACCATTTCACCTTCATGAAGTCTGGTTTGATAGTCATTATAAGGAACATAGTTCAATCCAAATGCATTATTACCTTTCTTACTTGAATAAGCTTTACCAGAATCACCAGCCTTTGTTCCAGCATATGGATTATCTTTGTAATTTTTTTTACTCTTTTCCACTAGATTTAAAACTGTTCCTGTGATGCTTCCATTTTTTATCTTATTAATCATAGTTTGCCACCATTTGCATATATCTTTAACTATTTTACATACTTTATCTAATATGTTAAAAAAAGCTCCCAATATTGGCTCTATAATTTTCCATCCAGTTTCCAACAGAGGTCCTAAGGTCTCCCATACAGTTTTCCAAATAACACCCAGTGTCTCTATAAAATTGTTTATTTGAGGTGCGTATTCTCCCAAAAAGGTAAAAATTCTCATAATAATTGGACTAACAGCTTCTACAACAGGTCCAATCAGTTGAAAAACTGTTGTTACTACAGTCCCAAATATACTTATTATACCTTGTGCTACTGGTGATTTGTTATTTATACTATCTAATAATACATTAACTAGATTTACTACAGGAAGTAATGAATTTGTTAATGCAGTAAAATCAATATTTTGAACAAGCATCTGACTTGTATTACCTATTGATTGTGGTACATGTCCTAATGCTGTAGCTACCTGAGTTTCAATTGGATTTTGTTTATTTTCAGCAATTTTTTTCCCATTCATTACATCTGCAACTTTTTGAGAAAAACCACCTATTCCGCTTGGCACTTTTTCCAAAAATGAATTTATTTTTTTTAATCCACCTTCTAATATGCTGTCAAAAGGTTCAATCATACTGTTTAACCCCATATCAATATACGTGGATGCACTAGATAATAAGCCTGGAATGGTACCAGCCATTTCATTAGCTAATCCATTTTGCTTCTCTTTTATCCCCTCAAGTGCATCATCAAGTGTTTTATAATTTTCTCCAACTAAAGTATTAAGAGCATCCATATTACCTTTTGATGCACTTACAAAAGCTGCTGATACATCTTGATCACTACTAGTTTCCATATTTAAAGCTCTGACATTTACCATAGCCTGAGTTATATCTTTCGATTTATCAATCTTACCTCCACTAATCGTCATTGCCTTAGTACTCATTGAAATAACTTCACTAGGATCAAAAGGGCTTTTTAGTGCTATATCTTTTATTACATCATTATAATAATTATTAGCTTCAGATTTAGCTTCAATCTTATCCTTAACTCCTGTAGTTCTTTGAACAACATTAGTTAAAACAGCTTTTTGATTTTGACCTTTTCCTACTAAATCTACACCTTTTTTTACAGCTCCTCCTATTGAAAATCCATTAGTAATATCAGATATTTTATCTTTTATTCCTCCTAGTATACTACTAGCTTTATCTTTTATTGAAATAGCTCCAGTCCACATTCTTCCAGCAAATTGTTTTAATTTTGATAGTGTTCCTATTAAAACATTTTTAGCTAAATCTTTAACTGAAATAGAACTAATCCATTTACTATTTTTAATTTTATTTAATATATTTAAAGTGTTTTGAACAATATTATTTCCTTTAACACCCATTACTAAATTGCTATTAAAAACTTTATTTTTAAGTTCAGGTAATTTACCAGTAACTATTTTTTTAGAAGTATCTACTGTCTGAGTTTTAACTCGCTTAACAATATCTTGTACAGTTTTTATTTTTTCAGGTTTATCGCTTTTATTATTTTTAGATTCATTATTTTTTGCTTTTACATTTTTATGTGTATCTCTTCCTTTTTTACTATTTGCTACTTGTGATAATCTAACTAACTTACTTCTAGCATTTTCTGCACTTCTTCCAAGAGTTTCTAAGCCTTCACTAAAATCTTTATTTGATGAACCTGAATTATTCATACTTCCATTCATTTTTTCTATAGAATTACTTAAACTTTTTATACTACTAGTCATTTTTTTTATTGAAGAATTTATACTATTTATACTACTACTTGCACTAGCCATAGAACTCTTAATACTATTAGCCATTGTATTTACTGAAGGAGAAACAGATACAGTAACTCTTTTAAGGGCTTCCGTTACTGATATAATTTGATTCATCTTTGGAGTGTAATTATCTGTAATATACATATTTATACCTTCTTCTCTTACATTTCCCACTATATACCACCTCCTGTCAAAGGACAAACTCCATATCCATGCTTCATTTTTTCAACTTCTTCTTCAATTTCTAAGGCGAAAAAAGCTTCAATAAGCTTTAATTCGCCTTTATCCATTGTATAAAAAAGGGACGGTCTTATACCTTTTTTCTTCCAATAATAGTACATTATCGTAGTCTTGGTATCCGTCCCTATTAGTTTTTTACCTCTTCTATTACTGCATTTTTACCATAACCCATCACATCTTGAAGGATTCTATATAAGTTAGTAATTTCACCTGGTAATAATAGTTTTCTTGCCAATTCTTTTGGTGTTGGAGCCTTAAATTTATCCATTAGCTCCTTATTTTTAAATAAAAGCTTTCCATCCAAATCACAAACACCTTCTATAATTGTAAGCATCTGCATCTCTGGTAAGTCTATATCCGTTTTCATATTTTCATCAATTTTAAGACAAGTATTTTGTATCTCTTCATCTTTACTTATTGTTAAAGCTCTACACATTACTTTAAATTCCTGCCCAAATATAGTTGATAATCTCTTAAGTTCAACTATAGTACTTGGTCTTTCTAAGTTTTCTGTATCTGCATTTAAAAGTAAATCTACTATGTTTATATTTTTTGATAATCCATTTTCATTCATTATTATTTGCTCCTTTATCAATCAAATTCAATCAACTAACTTTTTTACTTATTAACTACCTGAATTTATTAAGTATATATCTACTAAATATCAGTATAAAACCAAATATAAAACTAAATTATGTCAAGAAAATCATACTCAGTAAATGTGAAAGGAGCTTCTATCTCTCCCTTTACTCCAACCTCCCAATCAGCTAAAGTTAAATCATCAAATGCTATATTTTTTACTGCTATTCTTTCTGCTCCATAAGAATCTGGGTCATTTAATTTAGATATAGCAACAAATCTAGGTTCAGAACCTCTCTTTATCTTTTCTCCAATTAACTTGTGCATTCTTGAACTAACATGGTATAGAGTTATTGAACCTTTTCCTTTATATCCCATATACTTTGTATCAGTACCCATTTGACCTGCTATTATAATATCCTCTTTTGTAAATTCCATCTTTGCTTGAAACTTCTTTACTTCTGCTACTTTATCTCCATCAAGCCAAAGTTCTCCCCAAGTACCACTCATTACATTTCTAGCTTCCATATTTGCCATATTAATAATCCTCCTATATCTCTATTGATAAATCTATATCTTCCATAGCATCTAACATCTTTATTTTTGCTTTTAAGAATACTTTTGAACCTGTATTTGCTTCTCTTATTTCTTGTTCTTTCATATTAGATATATCTATATTTTTAGATTTCAAATACTGTTTTTGGGCTTCTATGTCTATATCTACAAGTGAACCAACTTCTATTAATTCTTCCTTTTCTAATTCTTCTAAGTATTCCTTTATTGCCACTATTAGTATGCATTTATTATCATAACTATTAGGAACTCTACCTATATAGTCATCTATTATTACTTTCTTAATGTCATTATTTATAATATCTAAAGTGTCAACTATTTTTATTTTCTGGAACATTTCTCCTTTTTCTGCTGTTAATTCAGTTAAAGAATTTACTCCTCTAGCAATTCTTATAGCTCCTGCTTCTTTAATAAGTATAAGCTCTCCTTTATTAACCTTTGATTCTGCATCAACTTTCGTCATCTTAGGTATATCGACTACATCACTAAGTTTAGTATAAGTTACTGATTGACTTAAAGGTGTACCTGCTATAAGTCCAGCCACCCTACTTGTAAACTCATCAACACTGTATTTCTTTTCTCCAACTAACACATCTTCTGTAGTAAAATTAATTATCCCTTCATGATTTCCTACAACTTTTCCTAATACAGCTTTAACCTTAACCTTATCTATATCTCTAAGTTTAATTATCCAATTTTTTATAGCAGTCTTATCAGCTTCTACTGCTTTTGGCATACATAGATAATTAAATTCCTTAGTCTCTAAAAAATCTAATGCAGTTTGAATATCTGCTTCTCCTTCTATTACATAAACTAATAATTTATTTGGAGTGTTAACATTTCCCATCAAGGCTAAATTTATATATTCTTTATTTTCAGCAGATAAATCAACTGGTATATCCTCTTTTTCATGTATTTCATTAAGACCTAGTGCCTTAGCATCTTTAAGCACCATTGCAATTATTCCTCTAGCTGAACGTTCTTTAACAGTTGTAGCTAGCTCCTTAAATGATATGTTGATACTTGGTAATCCTATAGCCATACTATCACTCTCCTAAATTTAAATTGATTTCTTCCATATTTTCATATACTACATCTTCTTCATATACACTATCCAGATAGTTTAGTGTAAGTGTAAAGTTCAATACATAAATTGACTCTTCTTTTTTAATACTTTGTTCTAGCTTTGTTATATTTAATTTTCTGTCTGTTACCTTTATATTTCTGTTAAATAGCTTATTTAATTCATCTGAAACTTCATACATTCTAATACTCTTTGACTGTGGTTTTGGTAAGTATTTTATAGAGATAACAATATCTTTGTTATTCGTATTTAACATTACAGGTGTACAAATAACTGATAGTATACTTACAAAAAAACAAGACCCTTCAGAGCCTTGCACACTTTCATCATCAATAAAAATACTTTCAGTAAAGTTTTTTTTGAGAATCTCAATAATTGTTTCTAATATTTCCTTGTATTTAAGCAAATAATCACCACACTATCACTAAATATTCTTGCTTAATCTGATAATCTTACTATAAATGATATAAGTCATTTTTAAATATATATCTCATTTATTCCTGTCAAGTATCTTCTATATTTTTAGGTAATATTATTCTTTTCAATCTATCACCTCCTTCAATATGGATTTCTTTCACAATAACATTATCTCACATATTTTATTGCCTATTGTTGCAATGGTGTATATAAAGTGTTGTAAAATTGTCCTATTTTTTATAATATCTCACTCAATTTAAATATCATCTTTTTCTTTAAATTGTAGCAAGATGTTCTATCTAAGTGTAGTTTCATAGAAATATATGTCATATTGTTTTTTGTCTTACTATTATAAAAAAGATTAAAAAATTCCATTTCTATATCATTTAGACACGTTAGAGCATTTTCTATCTTCTCTTTTTCTATTTCTATATCTTCTTTTTCCATTTTTAATTTTCTTAATCTTTCCTCTCTTTTTAACACCTCATTTTCCACAGAAGAGCTTATGTTATATGTGTTACTAGT
The DNA here is from genome assembly GCF_001077535.1 of Clostridioides difficile ATCC 9689 = DSM 1296. Taxonomy (GTDB): domain Bacteria; phylum Bacillota; class Clostridia; order Peptostreptococcales; family Peptostreptococcaceae; genus Clostridioides; species Clostridioides difficile. The sequence continues at coordinate 1,469,739 of NZ_CP011968.1, read as the reverse complement.
CTTTTCTGTATATACCATTGCTCCACATCCAGAGTATTCATTCTCACATCTTTTTATGTCCAAGTTAATATTCTTTATCTTTATATCCAAATACTTATAATTATGTAATCTTTTATCTGTTTCTTTAAATAATATATCTTTTTTGTTTTCCATAGTACTTCCCCTTTTTTATATACTTATTATTAGCCTCAAATTTACAATAATCTCTTTAGTGCACAGTTTTTTACTAATCTCATAGCTTTCAAGAACATATTGTTCTATAACTGTATAAAAAAAACTTCTTCTATATTTTGTTCTAAAATACTGGAAATCTTCTTAGCCATAAGAAGTCCAGGATTTTTTATGCCTCTTTCTATTTGAGATATATAATCATTTGTAATTCCAGCCTTTCTGGCAAGTTGAATTTGTGTCATACCTTTGCATTTTCTATAATATTTCAAGTTATTTTTAAACATTGTTTTATACCTCCATTACTATTAAGAATATTTTGTTCTTCTTCACTTAGATTATATAGAATTATTTGTTCTTTATCAATAGATTTTAGAAAAAAATATTCTTTTATATTTTATTAGTTTTATTTTTTAGAACAATTTGTTATAATCTATACATAAGGTGGTGTTATAATGTTTGCCAAAAGATTAAGAGAACTTAGAAAGGAATTTGGATTGACTCAAAGAGAACTTGGAGAAAAAGTAGGCGTTTCCCAAAGAGTCTTAGGCTACTATGAAACAGAAAACAGATTTCCTGATGAACACATTTTAAATAAATTGGCTGATGTATTTAATGTATCAGTTGATTACCTTCTTGGAAGAACCTTAGTTAAGGAAAATATTGATACAGTAGCTGCACATAGAAAAAATCCACATGAAGAGTTACCTGAAGAAGCACAAGAACAACTTAATGATTATATAGAATTTTTACTAAATAAATATAAAAAAAAATAAACCATATGATGAGCAGTCTATTTTTCTGCTCTTTTAATATAATTTAAAGGCAAACATACATTCTATTTTAGGGGGATTTTTATGAATAATTTGGATAAGCTTTTTGAATTAGCTTCTCAAGAAGAGATAATAATTCATTATACCACTTATATTGCAGGTGATTTAGAAGGACTATATATAAACAAACATGGTATTAAAATTATATCATTACTCAGTAATTTAAAACAAAACTCAAAAAAATTGACATCCATCTTAGCTGAAGAACTTGGACATCATTTCACTAGCCTTGGATACTATGTATCCTCTTATAACGATTATTATACAAAAATTATTATAGATAAGTGCGAAAATAAAGCCTTAAAATGGGCTTGTGAGTTCTTAATTACTGAAGAAGATATAATAAACATAATTAACTCTGGCATCACTTGCGTTTATGAAATGGCAGACATACTTAATGTGGATATTACTTTCTTTCAAAAAAGATTAGAATTTTTATCATTAAAAAAACAGTCTTTACAACTTGGAAATAATAAATATTTAATATTAACTAATTTGCCGTATTTCTACATATTTGATCCAATTTCATAATAAAAATAGTAGTAATTTTAACTGGCTTAACAGTAAAATCTATATATTTATTTTAACAAATTTTGGTTTCTATAAATTCAATATTAATATATAATAATGATATCATATTATTTAAAATTCTAAAAACAAATATATGCTTTTGTTAAGAAAGGTTGTTTGATGAATGTATAAAGAAAAGTTGTTTGATAATTATTTTAAGTTCTTAGCACTATTATTTTGGCCAATTATGTGGTATAAGTGGATAGTAATTTCAAATGGTACTCTTGAAAATATGTTATTTACCATATATGCAATCGTCGCAATTGTTTTCATCATTTTATATTCGGTGTTTATGATAAAATATAAAGACATTACACAAATAGATTTCTTTTACAGGATAAGTACTCTACTTGCTTTTATATTTACACTTTTTAGCTTTTTAATATACCCAAAGAGTTTATTTTTCTTGTATTTAAAGATTATTTTTACTGGAATATACCTTTATTATTCAATAGTAAAAACTCTTAAATTTAAAGATGACGAAGGTGTAGTGGGTATTATGAGCTCACTTTTATTAATTGTAATAACTTTGTTCTACTAAATTTAATTCTATTTGACTTAATATGGCTTTAAATATTAGACATCTACATTATTTTCTGATATTATTTAAGATGGTAGTCTTATATTAATAATGAAATACACTATGAAGGAGTTAACTATTATGGAAAAAAAAGTTTTAGCAACAGTTGGAGAAAAAGAGATAACTAATATTGATATTGAAAATGCATTAAAATCATTAGACCCTTATCAAGCTATGCAATTTAAAACTGAAGAAGGAAAAAAACACTTATTAAATGATTTAGTGAATCAAGAATTATTCTTCTTAGATGCTAAAGAAGAAAAATTAGATGAAGAAGAAATATTTAAATTAGAAATGAAAAAGATAGAAGAAAATGTATTAAAGCAATTTGCCATAAATAAAGTTTTATCTAGTGTTAATGTAACAGAAGATGAAAAAGTAAAATTCTTTGAAGCTAATAAGAGCTCTTTCTCTAAACCAGAAAGTGCAACTGCTAAACATATATTAGTAGATAGTGATGAAAAAGCTAAAGAAATACTTGCTCAAATAAAATCAGAAGAAATATCTTTTGAAGATGCAGCTCTTAAACATTCTTCTTGCCCATCTAAAGATATGGGTGGTGATTTAGGAACATTCGGTAGAGGACAAATGGTTCCTGAATTTGAAGAAGCTGTGTTCTCTATGGCTAAAGGTGAAGTAAGTGAACCAGTTAAAACTCAATTTGGATACCATATAATAAAATTAGAAGACCTTCAAGAAAGTACAGAGTCTACATTTGATGAAGTTAAGGCTGAAGTTGAAAAAAGTTTATTATATCAAAAACAAAATGAAGTTTATGGAAATAAGATAAATGCTCTTAATGCTAAGTACGGAAACCTTGTAAAATACAACGATTAATCATAAGGTCACATATAAAAAAGCTGTCTTTTCACAATATTTATTAGAAAAGACAGCTTTTTATATTAAAGTTTAAATATTCAGTTTCATATTATCATTCTTTTATTGTAAAGAACTCAGCTTAAAAGTTTAAATAAGATTTTTAATTATCATTAGCTAAATTTTTATATCCACGTATTATCTCATAACAGTAACCTATTACATCTCTTCTTTTTATTATCCCAATAAATGTGTCTTGGTCATCTATAACAGGAATGAAATTTTGATTTAAAGATTTTATAACTAAATCTTCAATATCTGCGTTGATGGAAACAGGAGAATTATCCATTTTTCTATTTATATCTGTCACTGGAACATCTTCCAATCCCTTTAAGTCCAGATTTAAATCATTTTTTAATGTCCATAAAAAATCACCTTCTGTTATAGTTCCAACATATTTACCATCCTTACTTATTATTGGAATTGCAGAGTATTTGTGATATTCCATTTTTTCTAGGGCTTGCCTTATAGTGTAGTCTTCATATATATATGCTACTTCACTTTTTGGTGTTAGAAAGAATAATATGTTCATTACACTACCCACCGTTACTGAAAACTTATAAATATTACTCAATATTTATAATGTTACTTTTTTGCAGTAACTTTCTCCTTTCTTATTTTCTAAGTATTCTTAATACTATACGCTGTAACAAGCGTTTTTCCTTTGCTCATTTTAATCTTATTATGCTTTATTAATATTTTTATATGGTCTATCAGTATCACTTATTCTCTTTTTAGAAAATTTACTAAAAATTAATTGACTTAAACTTAGCCATAATAATTTTACTCTACACTATTAATTTTAACATATTTATCTCATTATTAATGATTTTATTTTAATAATTTTAATTTATTTTGCTATTAATTTTATTTACAAAAACTGAAAAAACCGCTAAATGATTAGCGGCTTATCTCTCATATTACTAGAACACTAATATATATGAATTTTTAATTATAATCTAACTACGTTAGCAGCTTGAGGACCTTTAGCTCCATCTACTACTTCGAACTCAACGCTTTGTCCTTCTTCTAATGTTTTGTATCCATCTCCAGTTATAGCTGAGAAATGTACGAAAACATCTCCTTCACCTTCTACAGATATGAATCCAAATCCTTTTTCGTTGTTAAACCATTTAACTACACCAGTTTTCATTAATAAATCCTCCTAAAAAAACACAAATATTTAGCTACTCTTTTCTGTAACCTTATTACTACTCTATCATATATAGCTATGTTTGTCAATTATTATTATTTTTATACATTAATAATCAATTTTTTTACTTTATAATTTTAAATGATTATTATCTTTTACACTTTATTTTTCTTTATAATTTTTTAATAATTTATTTTTATTATATGGAATCTTATGGACTTATCACTCCAACCTAAATCCCATGGCACCAACATTCTATCAGTATTATGACAAGTTACCAAAGGATACCCTCTTGAGTCTAATCCTGTCACTGTCGAAACATGTGTTATTCTGCCTTTCTTCTCATAACCAACAAAATCCCCTGGACGTAAATTATAAGCTTCTTTGTATACTTCTTCATAGGAACCTTTAGCAATTAATGAACCTCTTCCACTATACAGTGCATAATTTTTAAAAGCTTGTGCATTTACCCATGCTTTTGTACCTGCTCTCTCGCTATAATTCCAAATTGAGTTCTTTTTGAACCTTCCACTTTCAAACATTATCTGTGATGCAAAGTTTGCACAATCTCCACCTTCTGGATTATAATCCCTATAGTTTGGATTAAATTTCATACCATGTTCTTCATCAGCTGCGGCTCCACAGTATTTATGTGCATAATCTATAGCCTTTTTTTGTTCATCTGTAAGCTGTAACTCTACACCATCTTGTTGACCAATATAATTTCTTATATCATCAGATTTTATATTTTCTAAATTTAAAGAGTCTGCAAAAGGGTCTGTATACCACTCTTTAGTTATGACATATTGATTATCTATAATTTTTACATTTAGATAATGATATGTACCTATTCTAAAGGCATTTTCTTTGTCCTTTTGATTTTCATATGAATACTTATATTCAGTCGATACTGAACAGATTATACCATAGAGGTCTTTTTCTTTTTCTTTTATTTTTTTAATCTTAACCCTTGTCTTTATGTCTTTAAATTTTACACCTTGCTTACTAGACCAGTTTTCTAAATACTTCATCTTTTTTACTTCATTTTCATAAGCCCACAGACCAAATTTTTTATCCGTCTCATAAAGACCTTTTAAAATGTTTTCATTTTTCTCTAATATCGCCTTATTTCTGTAGTCAAATAAGTTTTCAAGCAATAGTTTATATTGGTCTTTTACATCATCACCTTCAACATTTGCAGATTCCATGACTTTTTCTTCCATATTTTTCATACTTAAATCATTGATTAAAAATACACCTGCTGTAGTAGCTAAAGACAAAAATACAAATGCCATTATACCTTTGATGTACTTATTCTTATTTTTCAGTATTTTCAAAGCTACACCTCCCAAATAGTACACCTTACAAATCAAATTACAAAGAATATTCTGTCACATATAGTAATTTTCATATTTAATAATTCTCTATTTTATTATGTCCAATATTAAAAATTAATTGTATCAATACACTGTTTTTTTTACAATTTTTTATTTTATAATCTACTTTTTTCTTTTTTTTATAGTAATATATATGTATATAAATATTTTGGTATCATTATAATTAATACATACTAATGGAGGGTTTTTTATGCAAAAAAAAGTCGCAGCAATTAATGACTTATCTGGAATAGGAAAATGCTCATTATCGGTTGCTATACCTATACTTTCAGCATTAAAGGTTCAATGTTGTCCATTTCCAACGGCCATACTTTCAAGTCAAACTGGTTATCCTGAATTTACTTTCTTAGACTTTACTGATGAAATGGTAAAATATTCAAATGTTTGGAAAAATTTAAAAGTCAATTTTGATAGTATATATAGTGGTTTTTTGGGTTCAAAGCATCAAATTGAGATAGTGGCTAATTTTATAAACGATTATCCCAATGCTTTTATCGTAGTTGACCCTGTGATGGGTGATAATGGAGTTATGTATCCAATATTCACAGAAGAAATGAGACAGGAAATTAAAGAATTAGTTAAACATTCAGATTTAACTACTCCTAACTTAACAGAGGCTTGTTTCTTGACTGGAAATGATTATACTAAAAGCGATTATAATAGAGATGAGCTTATACATATTGCAAAATCTGTATCTGATTTGGGACCTAGCAAAGTCGTTATTACTGGTATATTAGAAGATGATAATATATTAAATTTGGCTTACGATAGAGATAATGACCATGTATTCTTTACATCAGTCAAATATAATAATTGTTCTTACAGTGGAACTGGAGATATATTCACATCTATACTTTGTGGTATGTTAGTAAATAAACATGATTTGGGAGTAGCGGTTAATACTGCAACAGATTTTATATATAAAACTATAAATTACACATCTCAATTTGATACTGATAGAAATGATGGAGTTATGTTTGAAAACTTTTTATCAGATTTAACTAATATATAAAATCAAAAAAACTATCCATTTTATAAATACCTATAAATCATAAAATTTAGGTATTTACAAAATGGATATTATTTACTAAACTATTGGTATTTCAATTGTTACCATAGCACCACCAGTTTTCACAGAATTTTCAATACATAAAGTCCCATTATGTTTTTGTACAATATTATTTACAATATAGAGTCCCATTCCATAATGAGATTTAGAATTTCTACTCAAATCTCCTGTATAAAACTGTTCTGTAGCTTTTGACAAATCTGCTTTAGAAAAACCACTTCCACAATCTGTAACTACAAATTTTAAGTATTTATTACATACTGATACACTTATGTATAGTTTACTCTGGCTTGGTGAATAATCTATAGCATTTGAAATTATATTCATAATAGCTCTGAATAACAGTTCTCTATCTATAGTTATATTTTTAGGCAAATTATCTTGTTTATAAAACTCCACATCTAAGTTTTTAGTACTAGCTAATGCTTCTATTTGCACTAAGACATCTTTTATAAACTCACTCATACTGATTGCTTCTTTATTTAATATATAGCCATTCTCTGTTTTTGATATATCTATTAAAGTATTAATATATTTTTCTATTTGAGTGACACCCTTTGAGATATATTCCATGTATTCTAATAACTCAGGATTTTCATTTATTTCAATTAATAAGTCAGTATTTCCATGTATAATTGTTAGTGGTGTTTTTATATCATGTGCCAGTGCAGATATCTGTTCCTTTCTATTTTCTTCTAGCATCCATTGTTTTTCTAAAGAATCTTTTAACGCCAACTTCATTTTATCCATAGAAAAAAGGACATTATTAATTTCATAAATTTTACTAGATTCTACAACAAAATCTAAATCCTGTTGTTCTATTTTTTCTGTAGTATTTTTTAAAAGCTCCATTTCAATATTAAATTTCTTGCCAAATACTTTTGATAATATAACAATTTCAATAAAAAATATTATACTAAAAATAATCATACCCAATGTCTCTGGTTTTGGTAAATATGCTCTTAAAATTGGAGAACTATACTCTGATACTATTTTGTATTTTATTATAAAAACTTCATCTTTCTTAAAAAACTTTATATAACTTTCTGAATATGCATGCCTTTCTTCAATATCTCTCATTAAATTCCATACTTCTTTTGATTCTTTTTTATTAAAGGTACCTGAAATTAAATTCCCATCTAAAGTATAAACCCCATACTCATATATACTTGGAATTATATCTTCAGTTACTTTTTCACTTGAAATAATCTGTTCTTTATATTTATTGAATTGTTTTTCTGCATAATTAGCTGGTAAAATTACACCTGATGATAATAATACAGAAAATGATAACATTAAAAGGAGTACAATTGAAATTGTCATAATAAAGAATAAAGATAAATATTTTATAAAAATAGTTCTTAACTTTTCAACTTTTTTGTTGTTAGATTTTTTACCTCCAAGCATTTGTACCCTGTCCTCCAATAGTTTAATTAATTCATAATTAATACCTAGCCAGTTTTTTATTTGATTATTTTATATCTTTTTATTGCTAAGTTATATTTTAACATAATAATATAAATAAACAGTCAATTTTTACTCTATTCTTCTGATTTTTTACCTTCCCATTTAGAAAACCAAATACATAAAATTACAAATGCTAAAATTGTTACAAAACCACAAATTAAACCTGTTGATTGATATGCTTTTATTGATTCAACCTTTATATATTCAACCGTTTTAGAACTTGAAAAAGACGACCAAATAGTTATAAATCTAACACCCCATGCACAAGGAAAATACTGCCAAATACCAGAACCCAATCCAGTTAATAATAATGCTGAAAGTAACATTTCAACTATACCTACTCCAATTGATGCTCCTTTTCCGAACCTTAAACTTAAGAATAAATGTAATATGTATTCAAATAAATTACACCCAATTAAAATTAGAATTGAAATCATATAAAAGCTTGATGTAAAGTAAGCCTTAGATATACCAAATTTAAAACCTAATACAGACACTAATGTTGCTACAAAACCAAGACATACTAAGATTATATATTTACTTATAAGAGTAAGATATTTTGGATTAGATGTTGTTAACATATGTTTATAATTCCCTGCATAATATTCTTGTTCAACAAACATTGAACACACAACACCTGACAATAAAGGAAAAGCTATTGCTATAACTTGTAAATATCCTACTATCTTTAGTATATTATCAGCTCCTGAAACCTTATAATACCATAAAAACAATCCCATCCCCATTAAAGCAATGCAAATGTGCATTAGTATTATAAAATTTCTCTTTAATTTTATTAAATCAGAACAAAATATTCTTATTAACTGTCTCATATTACTTCACCTCTCTATTATTGAACCAAACCCTTGTAGCTAAAGCAAATAATACAAATAAAACAATAGATATTAATACTCCTGGCAAAATAACAGCATTATTTAAAAATTCACTTCCCTCTGGTACAGGAAGACCATTTGGCAGAATATGCAATACAACAGCCATTAATCTTGAAGGAATCGAATATGGAAACATATACCACATTTCTGTAGTTGAGAAAACAGCAACTCCAACAATAGTGAAGAACATATTTATTAGAACTGTAACAAATATACCAAATTTTGAAGCTAAAAACATACAAAGAGGAATCTGCCACATAAATAGTAAAATAATTAATATAGTTGCAATGATATTTTGACCTATTGAAATAGTTTCTTTATAGATTATCCCAACAAAAACTACACCTATTGCAGAAATAATTGATGCTATAAAACAACAAATAATACAGTAAATCATTTTTCCAGTCCAAACGTCTTTCATTTCAATTGGCAAGGGTAAAATACCACGATATTTACTTTTTTCATCTTTTAATACTATTAAAGAAGATATTAATGTTAATGCTCCTGGAAGAAATGTCGTATACCACCAGTTGAAAGCAGCATTTTGCCCTCCACCTAGTCCACACAAAAGTATACAAAACACTGGAACTATCCATATCAACTTCATTCCAAAAGTTCCTTTCATCTTTTGAAATTCCACTCTAATAAATCTTTCCATATTACTCCCCTCTCTTTCTATTTTCAGCTACAACTTTCATAAAAAGTTTTTCTAAGTTTTGTTCTTTTGATACTTCTCCTTGATAACCCATTACTCCATTAGAAATTATTCCTATTTCATCTACAACTTGTTCAACTTCAGACAAGATATGGCTTGATAAAATAACTGTAATTCCTTGTTTTGGAAAAGAACGAATCAATTCTCTAAGTTCTTCAATACCAATAGGGTCAAGACCATTTGTAGGCTCATCTAAGATTAAAAGTTTTGGGTGATTTAATAATGCAATAGCAATACCAAGGCGTTGCTTCATGCCTAGAGAGAATTGACCTGAACGCTTTTTAAAGGTATCTCTTAAATCTACAGTCTCTAAAACTTCTTCAATGCGAGAGTCAGGAAGACCAAGTAAAGTAGTATGAACTTTTAAATTTTCTCGTGCTGTTAAATTCTCATATATAGCAGGAGACTCAATAAGAGAACCAATATTTGATAAATCCTTTCTAGTCCATCTATGTCCCTCAAACATTATTTTTCCTGAAGTTGGATTTAAAATCCCAGTTATCATTTTTAATAAAGTAGATTTCCCAGCTCCATTTGGTCCTAATAATCCATATATAGAATTAGATTTAATTGCTAGTGAAATGTTATCAACTGCCATCTGCTCCTTAAATTTTTTAGAAACTCCTTTTACCTGCAAAATATAATTACTCATAATTTTCATCCTTTCTTTTGTCAAACTTATTTACAAGAATCATTCTAAATCATAAATATAAGGATTTTATAAGAATTAAAAAACAAAAAAAGATGTGTTAAAAACACATCTTTTTTTATCTTAATTCTATTAATTTTCCATTGTAGTATATCTCTACTTCTTCAATCCAAATGCTATTATCTTCTTCTTGGATGACATTTTTAATAATATTATTTATAGTATATATTATATTTTGTTCATTCAAATAATCATCTTTCCAAGAAACTCTACTTTTTTTATCTGGTTCTATCAAGTTTATTTTAACAAGATTATCTTTTTCCTTAACTTCTACTTCCATGTCTAAACCATTAAAATACTCATTTGATAATGTATCTAAGATTAATCGCAGTTTATCCTTAAGTGAACTTTCTTCATCAATCTGTAAGTACTTTACTATTTTCTCATCCTTTGAAATTATCTCTATAGGTATTTTAGTAGTTTTTTTAGAATTAATCATTTTACTAGTTGTTTCTTCTTTTGCATCTTCATCCTTCTTTACAACTGCTGATTCTTTAGAATCAACTAGCTCAACTGCACTGATGCTATAATCCATACATGCCGTACTCAATAAAGTAGTAGCAATTATTAAAAAACTTACTGCTATTTTATTCATAAGTATCCCTCTCCTAATTCTCTTTCGATACTTATTATACCATAGTATAGATTATATTTTTATACTTTTAAATCAATTTATAAATTATTATAGTAAATTATTTACAATTCTAAGCTATTTGAATTTATTTTTATAGTATATTCTTTCTCTAAATTCGACAGATTTTTATTCAAAAGCCCTTTTATTTCCCTCGTATTTCTATACTTGTTGCTATGTTCTTCATCATGTTCATAGTCATATGAATCATTGTCATATTCTTCATCATTATTAAATTCTTCAATTGCTTCTTTTGACTTTATATCACAATTAAATTTATACTTATTTACTGGTATATCAAGTCTTACCTTAGAATTTGGAACTTCTATGTCCAGGAACTTAGCAATTGGCATATCAGAGTACAAGTAAAATTCACTTTCATAATTTGAATTTCTACCTATTTTCTCTTTTATATTTACATTTTCAGGTATATACTCTTCTATATTATTGATAAATACATCTTCATTCTCTGAAGATATATACAATGACTCTGATTCTATGTTTACATTTTTAACGCCTAAAATTGATTTTGTTGACAAGTGAAGATTGTTATTAGATATTAAGTTTAGGTTTTCTAATCTATTTACTTTGTTCTCTGTTATAGCTCTACTAAAACCTCCATAAGAAGTTTTATATGTTATAGTATTTGAAGCTACATTATCGTATACAAATAAGTGTGAGCTTATACTTGATGCATTTATGTCTACATTATTTGGTACATATATTATAATTTCTCTATAATCATGTGAAAACATACTATTTATAGATGTATTTAATAATTGGTCGAAATTTTTAATCTTTTTAATTTTATTTTCATATTTTCTTTCACCTTTTACAACTAAAGTCTTATCTTTTAAAGTTACATTGTATTTGTAAAACTCATTATTTCCTCTTGTTGTTACACGCACATCTTCACTTGAACTTTTCTTTATTGTAACGTTTATATTGTCAACAGCTATATCTAACTTGTCAATATTTACTTTTTCTTGATAAAGTTTATTTTCTTTTTTAAATTCAGCTTCCTTTTCTAAACCAAAGTTTATTAGGCTTGGCATAACTAAAATCCCTGACCATGTTGTCCCTATTATACCTATTACCAATAAAACTGCAGCAAATATAGCAAGTTTTTTATTCATGTTTATCTTCTCCTTTCTTATTTTCTATATCTTCAAGGTCCTTATATATCGCCTCAAAATTTATACTATCATCATTATATTCATCAGTTTCTTTTATGCTTTCTTCTTCTCTATTGTAGTAATCATTATTATATGAATCTTCATTAATGTCTTTATTCAAATCTTCATTAATGTCTTTATTCAAATCTTCATCATTTAAAGTAGCTTTTTTTCTTTTTTCCATCTTTTCATTTGCCTTTATATAAATATTTTTTCTCTTTATCCAATGTATATAATTATTTAGTAATTGTTTACCTAGTTTTATGGCAAATAATAAAATTTGCCATGCAAGTATCTCAAGCCCTACAAATGCTATGGTTGCGAAAATACAAAACATCATAACATCTGGAACCATTGCTATAAATTTAATCACAAATGGAATTAATATAACAAAAGCAATTAATGAGCATACTAATGCAATAGTAGCAGATACAATAGCACATACAAACGCAAATGCTGGAACAATTAGAAATAAAGATAACACTACTAATAACCCCTTTATAACTTGTCTGGATAATCCTCCTACGCCTTCTTCTATACTTGGTGTAAGTTTATCATTTATATTTTCTTTTGATTTATTGTACTTTTCCTTAGCTTCATCTTTCAAGATAGAGTAATCCTTTTTTACATTTGATTTAAATCTACTAAATTTACCATTTAATATGTCTGTATTCATTATTTTTCCATCTATATTTTCTTTTGATTTACTATACTTTTCTTTTGCTTCATCTTTTAAGATAGAGTAACCTTTTTTCATATCTGATTTAAATTTACTAAACTTATCATTCAAAACATCTGTATTTATTATTTTTTCCTCTTCAATATTTTTTTCTTTAGTTTGTAAGATAAGTTCTTTTGCTATAGATTTTGGTGAGCCAAGTGATGCTATTATCTCCATATCACTCTTTCCCTCTATAAGACCATCTACGAAATACTCTTCATAATCTCTCAATATATCATTAACTTCGCTCTCAGAAAAATCTTTTTTTAGATAATCCTTTAAAATTTCAAGAAACTCAGTTTTATTCAAGTTCATTACCTCCCTCATCTTCACTTATTAAAATCTCAACAGCCTTTACAAATTCTCTCCACTCTTCCATCAGATTGGATAAATTCTCTTTTCCTAGTGAAGTTATTCTATAGTATTTTCTAGCAGGACCTTCATTAGATTCTAGTATATATGTTTCGAAATACAAATCTTTTGTAAGTCTTCTTAGAATAGGATATATTGTTCCTTCATTTACATCTATTACTTTAGAGATGTTATGTACTATCTCATATCCATACATATCTTTCTTAGATATGAGAGCAAGTACACAAATTTCTAAAACACCCTTTCTAAATTGTGTGTTCATATACTCCATCCTTTCTTTAAATACACAGTATTGTGTTTTACAAGGTACTATGTTAAAACTTCTTATATCCTCATAATAACACAGTACTATGTTCTGCACAATAGTTATTTTTAAATATTCTTGTTGATTAAATCCTTCTATAAATGTATAATACTCTAATCAGATATATTTTATGAAAGTGGTGATAAATTGGCTAAAATGAAAGATGATAAAACAATATTAATCCTAACTGCTCAATTTGGTGCTGGACATATAAGTGCTGCAAAAGCAGTCAAAGAATGTATTATTGAAAAATATAGTAACTATAATGTTGTTATACAAAACTTTATAAATGCAAGTATTCCCATGATGAATAAGCCTATGGTAAAACTTTATGAAAACAATACAAAATATACTCCTGGATTATATAATTACTATTATTACTTTAAGAAATCGTTTGATTCAAGACATGATTTATCTCATAAATTATATACACCTAAACTTTCTGAGTATATTGCTGATATAAATCCAGATTTGATTATCTCTACATTTCCACTAGCTGCTGCTTGTGTAAATAACTTTAAGATAAAAAATCCTGATATAAATATACCTACACTTACAGTTATAACAGATGTTGTAGATAGTATGGAATGGGTTTTTGAAAATACAGATTTGTATTTTGTTCCTTCTCCTGAAATAAAAAATAGATTTTTTCAGAAAGGAATAAATCCTGACTCCATAAAGGTTACTGGAGTTCCTGTTGATAAGAGATTTCAAATTGAAAGTAAAGAACTATGTTGTGATAAATATAGACTATTACTTCTAGGTGGAGGAAGAGGTCTATTTGATATAGATGAGGATTTTATGCATTGGATAGATGAATTTATTGAAGAACATAGTAATTCTATAGAAATTACAATAGTTACTGGTAAAAACAAAAAATTATATGACAATCTAACTCATAAAAAACCTCTAAAAAATATTAAAGTACTTGGATTTGTAAACGACATGTATAATCTAATAAGAGAATGTGACCTAATGCTAACTAAGCCTGGAGGAGCAACTATATTTGAAGCTATTCAATCACAAACTCCAGTACTCGTAAAAATGCCAAAAGTTGGACAAGAAATTGAAAACGCTAAATTTATAATAGATAAGGGTCTTGGCATGATTTATAGTGATGACCTAGACCTTAAAAACATATTTTATAAATTAGTATCAAATGAATTTGATTCTATAATAAACTTTATGAAAAAAAATTTAAAAGAATTTAAAACAGTCATTCATCCAGAGAAAATTGCTGATTATATATCAGAATTAATAGATAATCATTACAGTTAAATTGTACTATTAAAAAATTTCAAACATAAAATTAAAGGCAATCAAGTATGCTTTTACACTTGAGAATTTACTCATAGTGTTTAATAATACTTGATTGCCTTTATCATATCAAAATCAAATTGTTATATTAGTATATATTTTTCTTGTACTGCATATACAGTTGTTGTATTTCTTCCATACTTCTCTTTAATTCTATTTGTAAATCTGAAGCAGTCTGGTAATCCTTATTTTCTATAGCTTCTCTCACTCTAGTGAATAGTGATTCTCTAGTTAAAGTATCCTTCATAATATTGAACTTTAAATCCGATATTGAGTTCCAAACTACCTCATCAAGCGCATCCATATTTTCTTTTGTGTGTATCTTGACAATACTTCTTATTTTTTGAATCCCAGCCTCTATTATTCTAGTTTTTAATTTCTTTTGCCACTTATCTATAGCTCCAATCTTAAATGATTCTATTATACTATCAGTAAATACATCACCTTGTTTTAAAGATTTTAATTTTGAAGCATATATTTCTAAGTTTTTCATATTTTCATAAACTGTAGCTGGTGGTATTCCAAATCTTGCATTTCTTTCTTCCAAACTATAATGTTCAAATACATCATTTTCATCTCTATATGCTCTATCTTTTTCTAAATAGAAACTTTCTTCACCTACATTTTTAGATAACTCTTTTTCAAGTTCTTTTGTACTAAGACCACTCTTAGCTGCTGCTTTTATACCATCCAACATTGTTTGATAACATCCTGCTATTACTAAATACGTGTTAGATAGAGGGCTTGGTGACCTTAATTCAAATCTTACAGTCTTTGGATTTTTCATATCTCTTATTAATCCAACAAGCACTGACCTATTTCTTGATGGAATCTCATAACTATGCCCTAAAGATGTAACTATGCATACAGGAGCTTCAAATCCAGGAACTAATCTATTAAATCCATCATTAGAAGCTGTTACAATTGGGTTTAATACTTCATAATTGTAAAGAAGTCCCATAAGAGCCCCATATCCTAGTTCACTTAGATAATCTTCTTTTAAATCTTTTGGAGCAAATAGATTTTTTATACTTCCATCCTTTAACTTCGCACTTACTCCTACATGTGTATGTCCACCACTTCCTGCTACTCCATGAATTGGTTTTGCTTTAAATGTAACTTCTAGTCCATGTGATGTAAATACATCCTCTATAACATCTCTTACTAATAATTCATTGTCTGCTGCTTGTAATGGTGTAGAAAACTTCCAAGAAACCTCTAATTGCTCCATAGCATGGTTTGTTCTTCCATCTATACTAATAGAACTTTGTATTCCTCCGACCTCTTTGTGAGCCATTTCAGGGTTTACACCTAGCTTTTGAAGTATAATTAAACTTTTCTCTAAACAAGTTCTTATAATACCATGAGTTCTTTTCCAGTATTGCTCTTTTAGGCTTTGTGATACATATAATTTCTCTAAGTCAGCTTTATCCTCAGGAGTATTAACCCAGAACTCAAGTTCTGTAGCTGCTGTTAACATTATTTCCTCTATATCATCTACTGAATCTATTCCTATGTTATTTATTACATGTGGATATTCTCTAAATATTTCATACATTGACTTTTTAAAGTACTTATCTGCTTTTTGAAGTACTCCTCTAGAACATACTTTTTTATTATCATGTATTAAAAATGCAGGTATCTTTAATGTTCCAACAGGTAGACCTACTTCTTCGTCTATATATTCCATATTGTAATCTACATACCAATGACAACTTTTATCTGGCATTAAATCTACTTTCGCATTATTTAATGTAGCTATATTATAAAGCTCAACACTTGAACCATCAGTCTGTATAGCTGATTCCAAAAATTTATCTATATCCTCCAAAAATAATTCTACAGGAATCTTTTCATCTGTTGCATTTCCTCCTAAATCAACCCCCATTAAGGAAACAAATCTTATATTTTTATTGCTTTTTAGGATTTCTCTTAATTCTTCATTAGTGTGTTTATCTTTCTCTATTACGTATAATAGACTATCCATTTTTCCACTCTCCCATAATTTTTATGTATATTTTATTTTGTTAAATACAAGATAAATTTCATTTTCCTTACATTTATGAATTTTTCTTGCAAATTATTCGTGTTTTATTCGTGTTTTTATTTATATTATTATATATCAAGTATAAAAAGTTCGCAATATTTTTTATTGGAAAAAATATTATACATACAATAGTTTAACATTTTTACAAATATGGGGTATACTAAAATAAAAGTATTTTTATTTGAAAATTTAATTTTATTTATAATATAATCTATAGTAAAAGAAATAATAAAAAAATTTAGGAGATAAACTTTATGGAATACATAATTTTCGATTTGGAATTTAACCAAGGATTTGATAAAAAACTCAATAAAACTGTATCCAATGAAAAGTGTCCTTTTGAAATTATACAAATAGGAGCAATTAAATTGGATTCTAAATTCAATATAATAGATACGTTTAATAGCTATGTAAAACCTACAATTTATAAAGACATACATCCCTTTATTAGTCGTATGACTAATATTAAAAATTCTGATTTTAATGATTCGCCTACTTTCCCTGAGGTCTACAACAATTTTATAAAATTTATATCATCACAAGACCCTATATTATGTGTTTGGGGAGCTGGAGATTTAAAGGAATTATACAGGAATATCAACTATCACAAGCTACCATCAAATTCCTTACCTAAATCTTATATTAATATACAACAACATGCATCTAAATATTTCAATAATCCAGCAGGAAAAAGCATTGGCCTACAAAATGCTATTTCTATATTAGAACTTGATGAAAAAATGTCTTATCACAATGCTTTAAATGATGCATATTATACTGCTAAAGTTTTTATTAAGATATACAATCCAAGTATAGTCCCAGATATATATCTTTATACGAGTATAAAACCTAAAACTATAAGATATTCTAATAAAAAAAGAGTTGATTATGATAAGTTATTTGATGAATTTAGGAAAATTTTAAATCGTGAATTAACTAAAGACGAGAAAAAAATCATTAACTTAGCTTATAATATGGGGAAAACAAATCAATTTACATTAGAAAATGTTAAGCAAAGAAAAAACAAATAGAGTTTATTTAGATAAAAAATAGGCATGTAGATTAAAAAACTAGTTAACTTTAAATTTATATCTACAGCCCAATTTTTATCATAATTAATTTTTATTTTATCTCTAATTCAACTGGACAATGGTCTGAACCTAATATTTCAGTGTGTATATCCGCACTTACTAATCTATCTTCTAATTTTTTGGATGCACAAAAATAATCTATTCTCCACCCTGCATTATTTTTTCTTGCATTAAATCTATATGACCACCAACTATAAACACCTTCTTTATCAGGATTAAAATATCTATATGTGTCTATAAACCCACTGTCTAATAATTTAGAAAACTTCTCTCTTTCTTCTTTAGTAAAACCTGCATTTTTCATATTATTTTTAGGATTTTTTAAATCTATTTCTTTATGTGCAACGTTCATATCTCCACACACAATTACAGGCTTATGATTATCTAGTTTGGTTAAATAATCTATAAAGTCGTCTTCCCATCTAGTTCTATATTCTAGTCTCTTTAATTCAGATTGAGAATTTGGCGTATATACTGTAACAAAGTAAAAATCTTCAAACTCTAGAGTTATCACTCTACCCTCTTTATCATGTTCTTCTATATTTATTCCATACATTACTTTTAAAGGCTCTTTTTTTGTAAATATAGCAGTACCTGAATAACCCTTTCTCTCAGCATAATTCCAATATTGAAAATATCCTGGTAAATCTAACTCTATTTGCCCTTCTTGCAATTTAGTTTCTTGTAAACAAAATATATCTGCATCTACTTCTTTGAAAAAGTCTAAAAATCCTTTCCCAACACAAGCTCTTATTCCATTAACATTCCATGATATAAATTTCATACTTATACTCCTCATCTAAACATTGACACACTCCCCATAGCTAAAGATGGGGGCTTTTCAACAATTTTATTGTAAATTCTTAATTCACTTTTATTTTAACAATGCTATACTATAATTTCATCTAAAATTACTATTTACTTAATACCTAAAAATATATGTTTTAATCAATTTTTAACTTTTTTGTTAAATCTTCAGGGCTCATTGAAGAAACATACATATTTGTTCCAAGTTCAAATCCTCCAAAATTATATTTTCTTGGGATTATGTGCATATGAACATTAAAATACGATTTTGTTTCAATCTTTGTTGGATGAGTGTGAATACATAAATTAAATGGCATATATCCATTGATATTGTATAACTTCTTAAACAACTTTTCAAATATTGTAGAAAGCTCCTGTATATTATTATCATTTAACTCACCAAACTCTATTTTATCTTTAAATATTATTCTTACTTCTCCACTATACTTGGTTGCATATGGTATAAGTACCAAAAAAGCTTCTCCATTATAAACAACTCTTCTATCTAAACTTATTTCATTTTCTATTAAATCATCATACAAAGAGCTTTTATTGCTGTCATAATACTCCTTTGAAACCAACAGTTCATTCGTAATTTCAGGTGGAATAAAAGACATAGACAATATTTGTGCATGTGGATGCATCAAAGATGCTCCTGCCTTTCTCAAGAAGTTTTTGAAGATACTAACATACTCTACTTTATCATCTTTCGACAAATCTCTAAATCTATTTCTATACATAAAAAAAACATCTTCAAATTCTTTTTGACTCATGTTATAAAAACTACGATTATGTTTATCGCTCTCTATCATTACTTCATGAACACCATATACATCTCTTGCCATATCATCAATTATAGGAAATTTATTGTAGACAGATTTTACAAGCCATCCTTCTTCACTATCTATTTCAAATAATGCATCAGTTGCATGAGCTTCATTTCCTTTGCAAAATGGGCATTCTTCATCATATTCATTAGTTTCTTCATCTTCATTTGGGATATCTGCTGTATCTAAAGGTCTTTTTAACCTATCTGTAGCAAATATAACAACATCATTGGTAATTGGATCTATTCTTAATTCTTTCATAATTAACACCTCTTAGTTAATAGCCTTTAATATAATTATATGATATTTATCGTATCTGTTAAATAAATTTATAATATTTTTTATAATTTTGCATATTTATTATTATATATTTTGTCTATAGCTGAAAGATTATAACTAAAAAATCACTATCAGTATATCAGAATATTATCTTACTATAAATTAATTTATGAATACATAATTTAGTGGCATAAACATGGGTATTTTACTATAATTTGTTAAAAGTTTATTTTAAAGCTATATTAATTTTTTTTGATGATTTTTACCCATAAGTATGTTATTATTATCTTGTAAAGATGTCTTGTATTCAAACATACAATTTACATAATACAATATACGTATTTAAATTAAATAGGGGGTATTAAAATGAATTATTCAAACAGAGTTAGTGCAATGCAAGCCTCTCCAATCAGAAAACTTGTTCCATTTGCACAAGCAGCAAAAGATAAAGGAATCAAAGTATATCACTTAAACATAGGACAACCAGACATAAAAACTCCTAAAGGATTTTTTGATGCTGTTAAAAACTTTGATAGCGAAGTCTTAGAATATGCTACATCAGAAGGTATTCCAGAATTATTAGAAGCACTTCAAAATTACTATAAAACTTACGATATGAATTTTGAAAAAGATGAATTATTAGTAACTAATGGTGGTAGTGAAGCTTTACTTTTCACTATGATGGCAGTTTGTGACCCAGGAGATAATCTATTAGTTCCAGAACCATTCTATACAAACTACAATGGATTTGGTCAATCTGTAAACGTAGAAGTTAATGCTGTTACAACAAAGGCAGAAAACGGTTTCCACCTTCCATCTAAAGAAGAAATATTGTCTAAAGTAGATGATAAAACTAAGGCTATAATTCTTTCTAACCCAGGAAATCCAACTGGTGCAATTTATACAAAAGAAGAACTTAATATCCTAGCTGAAATAGCTAAAGAAAAAGATTTATGGATAATAGCAGATGAAGTTTATAGAGAATTTGTTTATGATGGGCTTGAGTATACAAGCTGTGGTAACTTAGAGGGTGTACAGGATAGAGTTATAATAATAGACAGTGTTTCTAAGAGATACAGTGCTTGTGGTGCTAGAATTGGTTCTATCGCTTGCAAAAATAAAGGTCTTATCGCTCAAATCCTTAAATTATGTCAAGGAAGACTTTGTGTTCCTACATTAGAGCAAATAGGAGCTGTTGAGTTATACAAAACTCCTGTTTCTTACTTCAAAGAAGTTAATGAAGAGTACAAAAAAAGAAGAGATGTATTATACAATGAATTAATGAAGGTTGAAGGTGTTATATGTAAAAAACCAACTGGTGCTTTCTATATAGTTGCTAAATTACCAGTTGAAAATGCAGAAGATTTCACAATTTGGATGTTAAAAGAATTTAACAAAGATAATGAAACAGTTATGGTTTGCCCTGCTGAAGGATTCTATGCTACTCCAGGTTTAGGACGTGATGAAATAAGATTAGCTTACATCTTAAATGAAAAAGACCTTCATAGAGCTGCTACATTATTAAAAGAAGGTTTAGAGCAATATGTAGCTTTACAAAAATAATTTTTTAAACTTAATTTATATAAATTTAATGATATAAAATGTCCCCTTTTCAGATATTATTTGAAAAGGGGACATTTCTTAATTAATATATTAATTAAGACTTAGACCTGACTATTTTTCATTTTCTTTATATAGTGTTGGCCAGTAATCTTTATTCACTTTAATTAAAGCATCTAAAACTTGTCTTGCCTTAGTTAGAGAAATTATAAAAAAGTACATCAAGAAAATTTAAGATGTACTTTTTAGATTGTATTTAGACTTATAATTATATAGTTAAATGAATAACAAAGAATTAATCTTAGTACCATTAAATACAAAAATTTTTATATTTTTTCTATCTAAATTCTTCTTTGTTTAATATATATTGAAGAGTATTTATTGCTTCTAAATATTTTTTTCTGTCTTCTTCAGTTAATTTAGAAAGTTTTTCTCCTAAACCATCACTTAATTTATCCATAAAATCAGTTGCTATCTTATCTCCCTCTTCAGTAATGTCAATTAGATATTTTCTTCTATCAACTAAATCTCTTTTCCTTGTTACATACTTCTTATCAGTTAAATCATCAACCATACTAGTTAAACTGCCTTTTTCTATATTTAACTTAGAGCATAAATCAGTCATACTTATTACTCCATAATTTTTTATGAAAACTAATGCTCTTAATTGTGTTTTATTTACATTATAATCTGGTGCAAATTTTTTTAGGTCTTCTAAGTACAGGCTAGAATAAATCTTAGGAAATGTTTTTACTAAAAAACTTATGGTATCTTTTACTATATAGTTCATATAATCACCTCGGTTGTTTTAAAATTTATTAAATTATCTAAATAACTTTATTTCAGTTTACATTAAAAATATTGCAAGTACAATAGTTTTTGCTGAATGTTTAAATTTAATTAGTAATCTTATCATTTTTTTATTTTTATTTATATTATTCCTAATTAAATATTATTTATATAGCTATTTTATTAAATTCATGGTATAGTAAGTAAAGAAGAACTCTTCACAGCGGTGGAGAGAAGACGCTAGCCCATTAAAATGGCTATCTTATTTATAAATAAGATAGCCGTTTTTAATTATATTTTATCTGTACAATTCTATACTCTTAGGTCTACATCTACTTTTCCTAAGTCTTCCTTATAATCTTTTATAGCAGGTTCTACAACTTCATTTACAAATTCTACAACTTGTTCTGGAGCTCTACCTATAAAGTTTTTTGGGTCCATTATAGATAGTATTTCTTCCTTGCTCATTTTAAATGAATCATCATTTATTATAAGTTCAATTAAGTTATTATCCTTGCCTTCATGCTTTACTCTATAGGCAGCTTTCATAGAATATTCTCTTATTATTTCATGTAATTCCTGTCTATCTCCACCTCTTTTTACAGCTTCCATAAGTATTGTTTCTGTAGCCATAAAAGGAAGTTCTTCATTTACACGTCTATTTATCATATTTTCATATACTACTAAACCATCAGTTACATTTATCCCTATTTCAAGTATAGCATCTGCTGCCATAAATGCTTGAGGTATTGCCAATCTCTTATTGGCTGAGTCATCTAATGTTCTCTCTAACCATTGAGTGGCTTGTACCATTGCAGGGCTTATAGATTCAGAGATTATATACTTAGATAAAGATGCTATTCTCTCACTTCTCATTGGATTCCTCTTATAAGCCATTGCTGATGAACCTATTTGATTTTTTTCAAATGGCTCTTCTAATTCTTTTAAACTTTGTAAAAGTCTTATATCATTAGTCATCTTATGCATACTTTGAGCTATCCCTGATAGTATGCTTATTACTTGATAATCTAACTTTCTAGTATATGTCTGTCCACTTACTGCATAGGAAGAATGGTATCCCATCTTTTTACAAATTTTCTTATCTAACTCTTTTACTTTTTCGTGGTCTCCTTCAAATAAGCTTAAAAAACTTGCTTGAGTACCAGTAGTACCTTTAACTCCTCTTAACTTCATGTTGTCTATTCTATAGTTTAAATCTTCCAAATCAAGAATTAAATCTTGAGTCCATAAACAAGCTCTTTTTCCTACTGTTGTAAGTTGAGCAGCTTGGAAGTGTGTAAATCCAAGAGCTGGCATATCTTTGTACTTAAGTGCAAATTCTTTTAAA
Organism: Clostridioides difficile ATCC 9689 = DSM 1296; assembly: GCF_001077535.1. Classification (GTDB taxonomy): domain Bacteria; phylum Bacillota; class Clostridia; order Peptostreptococcales; family Peptostreptococcaceae; genus Clostridioides; species Clostridioides difficile. The sequence goes on along the minus strand of NZ_CP011968.1, from coordinate 1,446,041 downwards.
TTGTTTATTAAATTTACAAGCTTTACTCTTAGAAGTTTTAAAGCTTCATTCATTTGTATAACATCTGTATTATCTCCAACATATGCAGATGTTGCTCCTAAATGTATTATTCCTTTGGCTTTTTCACATTGTAAACCATAAGCTTTTACGTGAGACATTACATCATGTCTTACTTCTTTTTCTATTTTTCTAGCTTCATCAAAATTTATATTATCTATATTAGCTCTTAGCTCATCTAATTGTTCTTCAGTTATATTGATTCCTAACTCATGTTCACCTTCTGCAAGTGCAACCCATAACCTTCTCCATGTAGAGAATTTAAATTGTGGAGAAAATATATAACTCATGTCCTTGCTACAATATCTGTCTGTAAGTGGATTTGAGTAAGTAGTATATTTATTATCTATCATTATATTAGCACCTTCCTTAAATCTTTTGTCGTGTGATTACTGTGTACACATTAGTACATAAATAATTATATATAATTTTACGAACTATAACAAGACTTTTTTATTTTTTGTTCACATTTATATATAGTATTTTTTATTTATTACTATTTTTTATTTATATCCAAATTATCTTTTTCAATTAAGTAATCCACTATTTCACTATCAACAAAATTTAATACATACTTATATCTAATTGCATAGTATTTATCACTCCATCCAAGCTGATTTTTTACATCACTTTCATCTGCCCCAAGCCTTAAACTTATTGCTGCAAATGAATGTCTAAAATCTCTTGCTGAATATTGAGAAAGTCCAGCTAAATCTAATGCTTTTTTGACTATAAGTCTGACATTTCTATCTGTTATAGAATTACTCTTTTGAGTTGTAAAAATAAAATCATCACTAGGTATTATTACCTCTGGAAGCCCAGAATAATTCCTGTAATCTTCTAAAAGTTTAAAAAAGTATGGATGTAATTTAACTACTCTTTCTTTTCTTCCCTTACCTAACCTTACATATGAGTTATCGTTTTCATCTACCATAAGGTCTTTCCACTTTAAGCTAACTAATTCATTTAATAAACACCCAGTAGTAACTAGACAGACTATTATTACTCTATCTCTTATATTTAATTTTGGTAGGATACCTATAAGTTTATTTATTTCTTGTATACTTAGAACATCATCTTTTGTTTTTATTCTTGTTACTGTGGGTTTTTCTACATATCTAAATGGATTTATATCTATGTATCCTTCTTTTTTTAAGAAGTTATAAAAACTATGTAAATAACTATATATCTTTTCACAAGTTGATTTCGCATATTTAGTCTGTATATAGTCTACAAAATTTTTACAATCTTCTTTCGTAGCATAAATCAATTCTTTCCCTTTTAAAAATTCTTTAAACAGTATAACCTTTGATAAATAATCGTGTTTCGTGTTTGGATTTAATTTTGTAGAAAAAACATTAAAAGTTTCATACTCATAATCATCTAGTATTTTTGTACTATACATAATAACTCCTTTCCTTTTCATAAAATAAAATAGCTATACTTTTACTATACCATATATTTCCCCCTCAAATATACCCCTTATTCAATAGATAACTTTTAAGTTTATTTTGTTATATTATGAAGGTTTTATGAAAATATCAATCTTCCATTGTGCACTACACAGTACTATGGTATTATAAGTTAGTAAAAGGTGGCATTTTTTTATTAATCTATGAATAAAATATGCTACTATAAATTTGTATTGGAGGTATTTTGATTTGGAAACATTTAGTTTGCTTGAAATTTTTAAGGCAGTCATTTTGGGCATAGTTCAGGGAATAACAGAATGGCTACCAGTAAGTAGTACAGGGCATATGATATTAGTTGATGAGTTTATAAAATTGAATTTTTCAAATACATTTATAAGTACATTTTTAGTTGTAATTCAATTTGGTTCAATATTAGCTGTACTTGTTATATTTTTTAGAAAATTAAATCCTTTTGATAGCGCAAAGAATATTAAGCAGAAAAAAGAAACAGTCCGTTTATGGCTTAAGGTTATAATTGCAGTTATACCATCTGGAGTTATTGGAATACTGTTTGAAGATGATATAGATAGATTATTCTTTAATTCAACAGTAGTTGCTATTGCTCTTATTGTATATGGTATAATAATGATAGGGCTTGAAAAGAGAAATAAAAAACCTAAGTATAAAGATTTTTCTCAAGTTACATATAAATTAGCTCTTTGTATAGGATTATTCCAGTGTCTAGCTCTTATACCAGGTACATCTAGGTCTGGTTCTACTATAATAGGTGCAGTATTACTTGGTACTTCTAGATATGTAGCAGCAGAGTTTTCATTCTTCTTAGCCATCCCTACAATGCTTGGAGCTAGTGCATTAAAACTTCTAAAAGCTGGATTTGGATTTACTGGATTTGAATGGCTTATTTTAGGTGTTGGTTCTGTAGTAGCATTTGTTGTTTCAATTGTAGTTATTAAATTTTTTATGGACTATATCAAAAAACATGACTTCAAAGTATTTGGTTATTATAGAATAGTCTTGGGTATAGTGGTTCTTGCTTATTTCTTTCTATTATAATGTATTCTAATTTAATAACAAATGATAAGGAGAAAAGTTATGAGTGTTAAAAAAGAAATATTTGATTGGATTAAGTCAATAGCTATGGCTATTGTACTTGCATTTGTAATTCTACAATTTATAAGACCTTCTATTGTAAGTGGAGAATCAATGTATCCTACTTTAGATGATAAAGATTATCTGATTTTAAATAGGATATCATACAAGGTTGGTAAACCTGAAAAAGGCGATATTGTAGTTTTTAAAACCAATTTAGTTGATGGAGAAACAGGAAAGAAAAAAGACTTAATAAAAAGAGTTATAGCTACTGAAGGTGACAGAATAAAAATATCAAATTCTAAAGTGTATGTAAATGGAAAATTATTAAATGAACCATATATACACAATAACTATACTTCTGGAGATATAGATACTGTTGTTCCAAAAGGTAAACTATTTGCAATGGGAGATAATAGAGAAAATAGTAATGATAGTAGATTCCCTGATGTAGGTATGGTTGATGAAAATGAAGTTCTTGGTAAGGTTATGGTGAGACTATTACCTCTTGATAATATTGGGAAAGTAGACTAAAAAATAAGAGACTGAATTGGTAAAGTTTATTTTACAAATCTCAGTCTCTTTTTATTTTCTTAAATTACAAATATTTTTTTACTAAATATCTTTTGATTCTGTAATAAGTCTTATTATATCACTTGCTTCTTCATTAAAAGTTGTTACTATACTTAGGTAGTCTGTTGCTCTACTCATAGCTAAATAAACCTTATTTAAATCTCCTACAAAGTCATTTACTTGATAATCTTGTTCAATATCATTTATAGTTTGATTATATAACATCTCTAATTCACATACTATTACCGCTTTATACTCTAAATTCTTTATTGCATATATATTTGCTATTGTAGTTCCTACCTTCTTACTTATATTTGTCAAATTATCTTCTGCACATATATAAGGAATTTTTGCCTCTTCCAATGCTTTTTTTAACATATATTGAAAGTAAATGGTTTTTCCACTTTTTAATTTCTTCTTATTGTAAGGGTAAACGATAGCAACTTCAGAATAATCAAGACCTTTTTTACTTATTAAATACTCAATTTCCCAGATTACAGAACTTATTTGGTCATCAAGGTCACTTACTTTTATTATATCAACAGACTTATTTCCACCTCTAAGTGCTTTAGTATAAAAGAAAGTACTAAATTCTGTATTTGGTCTTAATTCGTTTATATATGAGTTAGAATTATTTGAAAATTTATTTGTAAAATCTACAATCTCTTTAGCTTGTCTATAATTTTTACTTAAGATAATCTTATCATCAAATTCTATACCATTATATAATTTTTTAAATATATTCAATCTATTAGAGATATTCAAGGAGTTACAAGAACATACATTAAATATGAATTTTGTTTTATATAAAAACTCCCTTATAAAATCTATTTCATACTCTAAAAAGCTTTCTGCTTCATCAATAAAAATAGCCTTGAACATATTTTTATTTTTTATAATGTTCTGTGCTTGTTTTACAAGATTATTAAAGGTCTTTTCGTAATCATTTTTTAACATATTATAATCTACAATTAAATTGAATTTTTTAGCTAGTTTAAATATAAAAGAACTAAATGTGTGAACTTCTAAATTGTTATTATCTTTGTATAATAACTCTATCCTTTCTCGAAGCTCATTGCACAATTGTTTTGTATGTGTAAATATGACTAATTTATGATGTGGATATACTTTTGCTAATTTTATAGCCCTAGAAAGCATAATTGCTGTTTTGCCTATACCAGAACCACCTTCAATAAGTGTATTCCCATATTTAATAGAAACAACATCTTTAATTTGAACGTCTTCCATCATAGTTGCTGTATACTTATAGTCATCATTGTAGAATGAAATTTTTTTAAATTTTTCATTTAGATGAAGTTTATCATTTATTATATAGTATTCTGAACATATATCTAGTAAAAATAAATTTAAGTTTATTTCATCATTCTCATCATTAAGATATTCCTCCAGCGAACCCTTATTCATTATATCTTGAAGCTTATTTTTATCTATTATATTATTATTAACAAATTCTTCAAATTCATATGTTTCCTCAACTTCAACGTATGGCATAATGTAAACGTAGTTATAACTTATATTTCTATTCTTTTGTCCCATTTTTAGTTTCAAAAGTTCATATTCCTCATTCATAACTTCAAGTAACTCTTCTTCTAAAATAAAAAATATATCTTCTGTTGTATCCATAAATTTTATAAATAAAATTCTTCCATCTTTAACATACAACAAATCGGTATTTATTCCTTTAAAAGGAGTAACTTTTGGCACTACTTTAACGTCCTCATTGATATTTTCGTAAAATATTTTCTCGAACTCCTTCAATTTTAGGGCGTCTAACTGAGAATTTATATTTATGTATTGGCTCACTTACATTACCTCCTTCTGTTATACTTAATTATACCATTTTGAACTATATTTTTATATATACTTTTTATAGGCAAATTTAGTAAATAAATTCAAAATAAATACAAATAAATACAAAACTGCTAAAATAATTTTGCAATAAATATAGATATTTATTGTTATAGAATACTTTCTGTAAATAATAAAACGATAAATTTCATAATTAATTTTTAAAATAATAAGTAAAGTTTTAAAAAAAATAAATCTTGTTGACTAAAAATAAGATTTATTATAAAAAATTTAAAAACCTGCTAAAAATAATCTATTTTCATTAGCAGGTTTTATTTATAATCTTCTTATATTAATACTATTATATCCTATTTTTAGATTTTACTGTAGTATTTACTATTTATTTTGTAGTAAAGTATTGATTTTACAACTTCATTATATCAAACAAACTTGGATAATTATATAAATAATCCATATATAAATCTTTATTTTATTAATCTTTTGTAAGTAGCACTTTTAGCACTTAGATTATTTTTGCATTATATAAAATTAAACTTAAACAATTTAAAAGCCACAAGATATATTATCATATCTTGTGGCAAATTTAAATTTCTAAAAATATTTTCTTATTATTTAGATATTATTTCTTTTACTTTGCATATTCTATAGCTCTTGTTTCTCTTATTATGCTCACTTTTATTTGTCCAGGATATTCAAGTTCATCCTCTATTTTCTTAGTCATATCTCTAGCCAATAGATGTATTTCTTCATCATTTATAGCTTCTGGTTTTACCATTATTCTTATTTCTCTACCAGCTTGTATAGCAAATGATTTTTCTACACCTTCATATGAATTAGCTATTTCTTCTAATTTTTCAAGTCTCTTTATATATGCTTCTAAAGTTTCTCTTCTCGCACCAGGTCTAGCAGCTGATATTGCATCTGCTGCTGTAACTAATACAGCCTCTACTGTTTGAGGCTCGTAATCTCCATGATGAGTACTCATGGCATGTATAACTTCTTTAGACTCTTTATAACGTCTAAGTAAATCCATACCTATTTCAACATGTGTACCTTCCATTTCATGGTCTACAGCCTTACCTATATCATGTAATAAACCTGCCCTCTTAGCCAATCTAATATCTGCTCCTATTTCAGCAGCCATTATACCAGCTATATGAGCAACTTCTATAGAATGTTTAAGTACATTTTGTCCATAACTAGTTCTATAGTTAAGTCTACCTAATAATCTTATTAATTCCGGATGAATCCCATGTACACTAGTTTCAAATGCAGCTTGTTCACCATATTCTTTTATAATATTGTCAACTTCTTTTCTCGCCTTTTCAACCATTTCTTCAATTCTAGCTGGATGTATTCTTCCATCTGCTATTAATTTTTCTAGAGCAATTCTTGCAATTTCTCTTCTTATTGGATCAAATCCTGATAAAATTACGGCTTCTGGAGTGTCATCTATTATAAGGTCTATACCTGTTAAGGTTTCTAAAGTCCTTATATTTCTACCTTCCCTACCTATTATTCTACCTTTCATTTCATCATTAGGCAAGCTTACTACTGTTACAGTAGTTTCGGCTACGTGATCTGCTGCACATTTTTGAATTGCATATCCTATAATTTCTCTTGATTTCTTATCAGCTTCTTCTTTAGCTTGACTTTCTATCTCTTTTATCATTATAGACATTTCACGTCTTACATCTCTCTCCGCATTGGTTAAGATGATTTCTTTGGCCTTATCAGAAGTAATTCCTGATATACTTTCTAATTTTTCTAACTGTTGAGTTTTTATTACTTCAACTTCTTCTTCTTTCTTTTCCACTACCTTTAATTTTTCACTTAGGTTTACTTCTTTAGATTCTAAATTTTGTAATTTTCTATCTAAGACTTCTTCTTTTTGTACTACTCTTTTTTCATACTTTTGTACTTCTGTTCTTCTTTCTCTGTTTTCTCTTTCAGCTTCTGTTCTCCACTTATGGATCTCTTCTTTAGCTTCTAGTAATTTTTCTTTTTGTACTGTTTCTGAGTCGTGGTGTGCTTTATCTATTATTTCTTTGGCCAAGTTTTCAGCTTGTCCAATTTTTGCTTCAGATATATTTTTTCTAACAAAATATCCAGCTATAATACCAACAGCTGCACCTATTACAATCATTACTACACTATCTATGACATCCACCTCCTTCGTTAATAATCCCAAAATGTCATCACTATGATTAAAAAATATTCCTAATAATTAAAATTAAATTTAGATATTTTATCCTCACTTAATTTTATAATTTTTTCAACATTGTGTCAAGCTAATAGGGAGCGTGGCATGTCTTTAATTACTAGTTATTTTTTTGTATTTTTACTTATTCTTCTACAATTTCTTTTGATACTGAAGTACCTGATTCTTCATGTTCTTCATTTAAATTGTAAAATGCTCTAACTTTCTCATCTATTTCAGTAGTTAAATCTAAATTATCTTCCAAGAATTTTTTAACATTTTCTCTTCCTTGTCCAAGTTTAGTATCATTGTAACTATACCATGAACCTGATTTTTTAACTATATCTACATCAGCAGCTATATCTAAAAGGTCTCCAATTTTTGAAATCCCTTCTCCATACATTATATCAAATTCAGCTTGCTTAAATGGTGGTGCTACTTTGTTTTTAACAACTTTAACTCTAGTTCTACTACCTATAACTTTATCACCTTGTTTTATTGTATCTATTTTTCTAACATCCAATCTAACTGATGAATAGAATTTTAGTGCACGTCCTCCAGTAGTAGTTTCTGGGTTTCCAAACATTATTCCTACTTTCTCTCTTAACTGGTTTATAAATATAGCAACACAATTTGATTTTTTAATTGAACCAGTTAACTTTCTAAGTGCTTGTGACATAAGTCTAGCTTGTAAACCTACATGAGAATCACCCATATCTCCATCTATTTCAGCCTTTGGAACTAATGCTGCTACTGAGTCTATTACTATTATATCTATCGCTCCACTTCTTATCAATGCCTCTGCTATCTCTAAAGCCTGTTCACCTGTATCTGGTTGAGATATTATTAGGTTATCAACATCCACACCCAAAGCTTTTGCATATACTGGGTCAAGTGCATGTTCTGCATCTATAAATGCAGCTATTCCTCCATCTTTTTGAGCTGATGCTACACAACTAAGCGCAACAGTAGTCTTACCAGAAGATTCTGGACCATATACTTCAACTATTCTCCCTCTAGGTAGACCTCCTATACCAATAGCTATGTCTAAACCAATCGCTCCTGTTGATATAACATCTATAGACATAGATGTTGCTTCTCCCAATTTCATTACTGAACCTTTACCAAAATCTTTTTCAATTTTACCTAAAGCTTCATTCAACGCTTTTAATTTTTCTTGATCTACACTCATCTCTATACCATCCCTTCATTTATCTACAAACATTTGTTCTCTTGTTATATATTAATTATATAACATAAATCAAACCTAGTCAATTTAAAAACGCTACTAATGATTATATTTTTATTCATTACATTTTATTTATAAACCATTATTAATAATTATATACACAAAAGAAAATATTCTTAAAATGAAAAGAGGTATACTATAATAGTATACCCTTTTTTACATTTTTAAAATTTTAAGTTGTTATTTTTTATTTATTAATCATTAGTTTTTATTTATTAAAGCATAATTTTTTACTTAGAAGACATAAAAAGCTCTTTATTTTTATATAGATATTCCCATCCAGAATATAATGTAAGTAGTGTAGCTATAAGAATGAGAATTTCACCAATATTTAATATCAATACATTTTCAAACTGAGCACCTAACAATAAAAACACTATAGATACCATTTGAGTTATCGTTTTAAGTTTTCCACTGTTTCCAGCAGCAATTACTTTTCCATCAGCAGCAGCTATAGCTCTTAATATGCTAACTGTAAGCTCTCTAGCCACTATTATAATTACCATCCAACTACTTACAAGATGGTCTTCTATCATACATGTAAGTGCTGAAATAACCAATAACTTATCTGCTAATGGGTCCATAAATTTTCCAAAGTCAGTGACTAGATTGTATTTTCTAGCTATTTTTCCATCTAAAGCATCAGTAATTGAAGCTATTATAAAAATAATACAAGCTATTAAAAATTTATTTGGTACATTGAGCAACATAATTAAAACAAATACTGGTATTAAAAATATTCTAAACAAAGTTAACTTGTTAGGCAAGTTCATATAAAACATCTCCCATTAAATCGTATTCCATTGCATCATTTATTTGAACACTTACAAATTCTCCTACTTCAAGATTGTCTACACTTTTTACATACACTATACTGTCAATTTCTTCTGCATCACCTTGTGTTCTTCCTGTATATACATTATCTTCTATCTGTTCTTCTATTAACACCTCATAAGTTTTTCCTATCTTTTTGTCATTAAGTTCTTCAGATATTTTTTGTTGAATCATCATTAAAGTATCTCTTCTTTGTATTTTTACTTCTTCATCTATATGGTTTGGTAATCTATCTGCTGGTGTATCTTCTTCTCTTGAATATGCAAATGCACCAAGTCTATCAAATTTAACCTCTTCAACAAAGTCCACAAGTTGTTTGAAGTCATCTTCTGTTTCACCAGGAAACCCTACTATTATTGTAGTTCTAAGTATAGCATCTGGTATATTACTTCTTATCAGATTGATTTTATTTAATATATCTTCTTTAGTAGTTTTTCTATTCATTAATTTTAAAATATTGTTACTTGCATGCTGTATTGGCATATCAAAGTAACTACATATATTATCATATTTCTTTATAACTTGTATCAATTCTTCTGTTATAGATTCTGGATATGAATACATAACCCTTATCCACTTAAATCCATCTATTTTTGCAAGTTCTTCTAAAAGTTCTGATAATCTTTCTTTTCCATATAAATCAAAACCATACTTTGTCGTATCCTGTGCTATAACCACAAGTTCTTTTACTCCAGATTCAGCTAATTTCTTAGCTTCTTTAATTATATCTTCAAATTTTCTACTTCTATATTTACCTCTTAGTTTTGGTATTATACAATAAGTACAATTATTGGAGCATCCTTCTCCAATTTTTAAATAGGCCATATAGCTAGGTGTAGATATATATCTTGGTAAATCTTCATTAAATACAAACTCTATATCATTAAGGCTTACAATTTGATGCATTTCACTTAATTCTTTAAGTATTTTATCTATATTTTGATAGCTTCCTGTTCCTACTATAGCATCTATTTCAGGAATTTCAGTTTTTAATTCTTCAGAATATCTTTGGGCTAGACACCCTGTTACTATCAACAACTTTAAATTGCCAGTTTTTTTTAACTCTGCAAAGTTTATTATCGTATCTATAGATTCTTGTTTAGCTGACTCTATAAACCCACATGTATTTACTATAATTACATCAGCTTCTTCAAAATCTCCAATTAATTTATAGCCTTTGTTATTTAAAATTCCCATCATTATTTCTGCATCTACTAAATTTTTTGAGCATCCTAATGATTCCAATGCTATTTTTAACATTCACTTTCTCCTTCCAATATACTCTCATATAAGTCTATAACATCTTCTAAAGCTTTTTGTGTATCATTAAAATTTATAATCTTACTATACTTATATTTCTCTACTGAATGCATATAAAGTGGGTCGTAGTATTCTAAAAGATATCTTTTTACAAGTTCTTTATATTCACCTGATTCTAATAAATCAATATAATCATCTACTACTTTATTACCCAATCTTTTTCTAAACTTGTTTATACATTCTTTTAAAATCAATATATTACCTTCATCTTTATCATAAATATAATCTCTACAAAGTCTATCAACTCTATTTTCAATATCACATTCTAATAATATATGATGTCCTTCTCGTGTCATTGCCTCGAAAATTTCATTTGGAACTGTAACACTTCCAACTCGTTTGCTTTCACTCTCGACAAATATATAATTCTCTTTCGAAAAAAATATACTTTCAAATAGTTTTGTTTCAAAGTTCTTTTGAGATGGTGGCTTTTTATCAAAAGTTATAAAACCAAAGGTAGAACCACTGTTTTTAGCTATGCCTTCTAAATCCAGTACGTCTATTCCTTTTTCATCTAATAAATGTAACAAATCAGTCTTTCCTGTACCAGTCAATCCATGAACAGATACAAAGTTTTTTGTATCCATTACATGCCTTAAATACTCTAAAACAAAATTTCTATAAGCCTTATATCCACCTTCAAGTTGATATACATTTACACCTAATGATGATAATAAATTTACTATACTGCCACTTCTCATTCCGCCTCTTGCACAATATATGACAATATTATCATAATTTAATGCAAGTTCTGCTGCTTGTAAATATATATCCTTTAATTTATACGATACATAGTCAAACCCTTTTTGTATTGCTTCATGTTTTCCCTGCATCTTATAAATTGTTCCAACTTCATTATGTTCATTATTTTTAAAAAGAGGCATATTGATTGCATTCAATATATGGTCTTCTTCATATTCTCCTTCAGTTCTCACATCTACAAATATTACTTTATCTAGCTTAAGTGCTTTTTCTATTTTTATAACTGACAATTCTATTCACCTTCTAAATTCTGCAAATCCTGTTTGCTTATTAATACCTTTCTCGGTTTACTTCCCTCACTTGCTCCAATTATTCCTCTTTCTTCCATAGAATCTATAAGTCTAGCTGCTCTATTGAATCCTATTTTAAATCTTCTCTGTAGCATAGAGGCAGATGCTTGACCACTTTCCACGACAAATTCTATCGCTTCACTCAAAAACTCATCCTCATCACTACCCTTTGAAGTATTAACCTTAGATATAGTTTCAATTATATCTTCTTCATATTTTATTCCATCTTTAACCTGACTTTTTACAAAATCGATTACTTTTTCCGACTCACTCTCTGATATGAATGCCCCTTGAAGTCTAACTGGTTTTGCTGCACCAAGTGGATAGAATAACATATCACCTTTACCTAGAAGCTTCTCTGCACCACCCATATCAAGGATTGTTCTTGAATCAGTTTGAGATGATACTGCAAATGCTATTCTAGATGGTATATTAGCCTTTATTACCCCTGTTATAACGTCAACAGATGGTCTTTGAGTTGCTACAATCAAGTGCATTCCAGCAGCTCTTGCCATTTGAGCTAATCTACAAATATAATCTTCTACATCATTTGCACTTGCCATCATTAAATCTGCTAACTCATCTATTATTATTACTATTTTAGGAAGTTTTTCTTCCGCTTTCTCATTATAACTTGTTACATCTTTTACTTGAGCATCTGCAAATAATTTGTACCTTCTATTCATCTCTGTAACTGCCCAATTTAAAGCATTTGCAGCTTTTTTAGGGTCAGTAACTACTGGTATCAATAGATGTGGTATTCCATTATAATTTGCAAGTTCAACTACTTTTGGGTCTATTAATAGTAATTTTACTTCATCAGGATTTGCCTTATATAAAATACTACTTATTAATGTATTTACACAAACACTCTTTCCTGAACCTGTAGAACCAGCTATTAGTAAGTGTGGCATCTTACCTATATCTCCAATTATAATTTTTCCTGCTACGTCTTTTCCAAGTCCCATTGCAAGAGGAGAGTTAAAATTATTAAATTCTTCACTTTCTAGAACTTCTCTCACACCAACCATTTGAGCTTCTTCATTTGGAACTTCTATTCCAATTGCACTTTTACCAGGAATTGGGGCTTCAATTCTTATACTTTTAGCTGCTAAACTTAAAGCTATATCATCAGTTAAATTTACAATTTTACTTACCTTGACTCCTGGACTTGGTTGTATTTCATATCTTGTTATAGTAGGTCCGACTGTAACTTGATTAATTTTTGCTTCCACTCCAAAATCTGATAGTGTCTTTTCTAAAAGAGAAGCATTTTTCAACACTTTCTTTTTACCATTTTCATCAGACTTCTTATTTACTTTATTTAAAAGCTCAATGCTAGGCTTTTTATAGTTTGAATAATCCTCATTAACTGGCTCTGCTACAATACTCATAGGTTGAGTTTTTTCTATATTTAAATTAGGTTTAGCTATATCAACTTTTTTTTCTGGTTTAGTATCTACAACTGGATTTTCATTGGTAGCTTTTTGTAATTCTTTTAAAACATCTAACTCTGGCATACTTTGAGTTCCTTCTAATATTTCTAAATACTCATCTTCTGCCTTATTAAATCCAACTATTTTTATAGTTTTATCATCTACACCATCACTATTTTCTTCTTCAAAATATTCATCTTCATCATCATCATTATTAAGACCTTTTGACATTAACCCTTTAAAGAAACCTGGTTTTTTATTTATAGTAGTATCATCTACTTCATCAGTCATCATATCTATTGCAGATTTTTTCATATTTGCAATTTTATCTTTAAACGTTAAATTGCTGTCTTTAGATGCTTTAGATTTTGATTTTGCATTTGACACCAAATCTTTTATAGAAATATTAAATATAAACATTACAGAAAGTATAAGTGCGAAGATACTTATTAACCATCCACCTGCTATACCAAATATTTTACTCATATAATACGCAATAGTTGTTGCTATCAAACCACTACCTTGTCCACTTACACCCAATTTCATAACATCATCAAACATGTTACCTTTTAGTGGGCTATCTACAGGAAGAGTTCCTGCATTTAATAATCCATAAAATACAAATATAAATAAAATAATTATGTAGTATAGTTTAGTCTTTCTTAGCCTATATATATATTCATTTCCATCAAAAAATCCTAAAAGTCCTGTTATAATTACTATAAATGGTATTGCTATTGAAAGCCCTCCAAATAGTCCCTTAAAAAGATTTTGCATTAACACAGGTATCCATCCCATAGAATTAGAATTTAAACTATATAATAAAAATACACCTATAAATATTGTTATTAAATTATGATATTCTGCATTAAAACTTAAGGTATTTACCTTCTTTTTTTTCTTCTTTTTCGTGGCCATTAATATCACTCCTTATTTTTAGCAAGTTTTACCCCTTCACAGCAAAAAGTGCTAATGCCTTAACACTAACACTCCTACTTTATTACATCATTATATCATAAATTTTATTATTTAAACAAATTTTAATCATTATTTTTTTCTTCCTCAGATTCTTTTATAAGCTCTCTTAATTTTTTAAGTGCTTCTTTTAGTCCTCCAACTTCATCTATAAGACCATAATCCACAGCTTCTTTTCCTATTAATACACTACCAACATCACTTACAAGTTCATCTTTTTCATGCATAAGTTTTTCAAGTACATCTTTTTTGATATTTGATGTTCTTATTATAAATTGAATTATTCTATCTTGCATCTTTTTAAAATACTCAAAAGTCTCATTTATACCAATCACAAGACCAGTAGTTCGCACTGGATGTATAATCATGGTTGCTGTTGGTGCTATAAATGAGTAATCTCCTGCTGTAGCAAGAGGAACACCTATACTATGACTTCCTCCTAGAACAAGAGTAACTACTTTTTTAGATGTACTGTTTAAAAGTTCTGCAATAGCTAAACCTGCTTCAATATCTCCTCCAACAGTGTTTAAAACAACTAACACTCCTTTAACATCATTGCTTTCCTCAATTGAGTATAGCATTGGAATTATATGCTCGTACTTTGTAGCTTTTTTTTGAGGATTTCCTATAAAATGTCCCTCAATTTCTCCAATTATAGTTATACATTGAATATCTTTAGGAGGTTGAGGTGGCATTTCATTGGTACCAAATTGCTTTATACATTCTCTCTCTTCGCAACTAGATTCTTCACTACAATTATCTTTATCAAATCTTTCATTATCTTCTCTATAATCTTTCATAAAAAAACTCCTATCAAAATTATATTTAATTTAGTTTTACCAAATAAATCAAATATATTAAGATATATATGAAATTCTTAAATTTGATTAAAAAATAATTGTATTATACAGTTTATTTTAAATAAAATTGTTGATGTATAGCATGTACTGCTGTATGCATATCTTCTTCACTAACTAAACAAGATATAGTCATATTTGAGTCTGATGTTTGTAAAAGAGATACCCCTGCTTTTGATAATCCTCTAACTACCTTTGACATGATACCAGACATTTCATCAGCAATTCTTGAACATATCAATGTTACCTTAGCACAGTCTCTATTTACTTCATAATCTAATTCAAATTTATCTAGTATTTCCTTTAATGATTTTATATCAGCATCTTCTACAACAAATGCTTTTTCTGATATAAAGAAATTTATCATATCTATAGTTATAAGTTTCTTTTCTATCTCATTTAATACTTCTGTAAACACTTCTTCTGCTGACTTAATCTTAACTTGTGCTACGCTATCTTTATTTGCAACAGCAACCTTAAAATCTCTTTCTTGTTCATATTCTATATTGTCTTCTAAGTGTCTACATAAAGAACCTATTTTTGTACCTTCAAAAGTTGGATTCATTGTATTCTTTATGGCTAAAGTTATATTTCCACTTTTAGCCAACTGTACTGCTCTTGGATGTATTACTTTTGCACCTTTGTCAGCCATTTGGAATACTTCCTCATAGTCTATAAAACTCAATACTTTAGCGTTTGGTTCTACTCTAGGGTCTGCAGTCATTATACCATCCACATCAGTGTAAATTTCAACTGTTTCACATTCTAAAGCTTTACCAATAGCAACTGCTGATGTATCGCTTCCGCCTCTTCCAAGAGTAGTTATTTCTCCATCATCTGTTACACCCTGGAACCCAGCTATAACTACAACCTTACCATCATCTAAAGCTCTTTTTACCTTTTTAGGATTTATATACTTTATCTTTGCATTAGAATATTCATCACTTGTAATTATACCTGCTTGCTGACCAGTAAAGAAAACAGAATCTATCCCCTGTGCATTCAATAAATTAGCAAGAATTGTTCCTGATATTATTTCTCCACAAGACATTATTAAATCAAGTTCTCTTTTACTTGGCTCATCATTTACTGCACTACACAAATTTATAAGTGTATCTGTAGCATATGGAGCTCCTTTTCTTCCCATTGCTGAAACTACTAATACTAATTGTAATTCTTCATCATTTTTTTTGTATGCTTTTACTATCTTACATACTTCATTCATTTTTTCATATGATTCTACTGATGTCCCACCAAACTTTTGCACTAAAATACTCATTTTTTCCTCCTAAATATATCCCTCATATTCTATAATTATCATGTCATTACCTATTTTTTTTACATTTCTCCATGGTACTTCTAAAAATGACTTATCTTTTCTTCTGGCAAAAAATCCTTTTTCTTTTGGAATTAGAAGCGCTAATATACCGCCTGTAGTTTCATCTAGTATAAGGTCACATTCTCCAATGACCCCCAATCTTTCTCCTGTGACCAAGTTAACTATTTCCTTACCTGCTATTTCAGATAAATTCATATTTTATACCTCCAGAGATTTACTTTTTTCAATATTAATCCAAGTGTAGAATCTTTTCTACATCTCTTCCAACTATACATGTACCAATATTTTCGATATTGAATACCTTATCAACAACCTTCTTTATTGAATTAATATTAACATTATTTATACATTCAAGTATTTCATCTGTAGTTTTTACTTTTTTACTAAGTAACATAGATTTACCAGTAGACATCATTCTACTGCTAGTACTTTCTAAATCCAATATATAATTTCCTTTTAACTGTTCCTTGCTTTCAGATATTTCTTTTTCTGTAAGATAGTTTTCTCTTATATTTTCAATTTCTTTCTTTATTAAATTATATACATCTTGTAAATTTTCTGTACTCATGCTTGCAAATATACCTAATTCACCACATTTCCTATATAATGTCTGTGATGAGTATATTGAATATACTAAACCTTTTTCTTCCCTTATTTTCTGAAAAAGCCTTGAGCTTATACTTCCACCGAAAATATTATTTACCACTGCCATTGAATAGACTTCTTCATCATTTTCAAAAGGAATACCTTTTAGGCACATAGCTAAGTTCACCTGTTCAGTGTCTTTATTTTTTGATATAAAGCAAGGATTAAACTTAGCCTCACTTATGTCTATACTTAAATTTTTCTTTTCCCAGTGTCCAAATTTTGATTTGATTTTCTCCACCATATCATCAAAGTTAAAATTTCCAGCTATAGAAATAACAGCGTTATTTGGAATATAATACTTATTTAAGTATTCTAACATGGATTCTCTAGTTATATTGTATAGAGATTCTTTTGTCCCAATTATATTCATTCCTAATCCATCATTAGCATATATATTTTCCACTAATAAATCATAAGATAAGTCATCTGGAGAGTCTTCATACATCTTAAGTTCTTCCAATATTATAAGTCTTTCCTTATCTATATCATTTTTATCAAATTTAGAATTTAGTATCATATCACTCAATACATCAATTCCTGTATCTATATGCTCATCTATTAGTTTTACATAATAACATGTACATTCTTTACTTGTAAATGCATTTATTTGACCACCCAAATTATCTATTGAACTAGCAATCTCTTTTGATGTTCTGTTTTTGGTTCCTTTAAACATCATATGCTCTATAAAATGAGAAGTTCCACTCACCTGTGCTTCTTCTATCCTAGAGCCTGCATTTATCCAAATACCTAATGTTATTGACTTTAGATATGGTATTTCTTCACCAATTATTGTAAGCCCATTTTCCAGTATTTTTGTCTTATACATTACATTCTCCTAACAATTTATTCTTTGTTTCATATTGGATTATTGAAAACACTATGTTTTAATTATATTTATTTTTTATATGTATTACATTATAAGTCAGTCTTTTAATTAATTCAACTACAACTTATACAATCTTAACCAAATATTTATACTTTGTCTACTTAAATACATCACTAAGTTTTCCTGGTTTTAGTCCTTTTTCTCTTACAATAGCTATAATATCATCTATACATTTTGTCGTTGCGTTGGTTGGATGCATTAAAATTATACTACTATCTTTAATGTCTTTTTTCTTCATTCTATCAATGATTACCTCTGGTTGGTCTTTGTATTTCCAATCTATAGTATCGGCATCCCATTTGATAGAAGTATACCCTAATGCTTTAGCAGCCTTTACTGTTTCTGGACCAAAAGAACCTGCTGGTGCTTGAAAAAATTTAGTTTTTTCACCTATAATTTCTTCAATTATCTTTTTAGAGGTCTCTATTTGCTCATAATTGTCTTCATATGATAATGTAGAATAATCTAAATGTTTGTATCCATGATTACCTATTTCATGTCCTTGTTTTTTTATCTTTAATAATTCATCCTTATTCTTTTCTGCCCATTTTCCAGTTACATTAAATGTAATCTTTACATTTTCTTTTTTAAGTGTTTCTAAAATGGATTCTACGTACTCTGTTTCCCATCCAAGGTCTATATTACAGGTTAATGCAACATATCCACTTTTATCCTTTGTACCTCTTTCATATGGTAAATCTACACCATTAAATAAATTAAATACTGGCTTGTTGTTAAATAACTTTAATACCATTACCCCTCCTGATAATACTAATAACACTACTAAAATTAGTATTATGATTTTTTTGAGCTTACTCTTATTAAGTACCATCATTATCATTAAAACTCCCCCTAATTATGTACAAATTGTTTCTTATTTAATACTATTAAAAATAAGCTCTGTTTATGCACTAAATATAACTTAAGTGATTCTATATATATCAATAAAGCTCTCTATTAATCAGCTTTTAAATAGCTTCTTTATAAGAGTAAAGCCTGACAGAAAAAGAACTATAAGCCATCCATAACTATCATTTTAAAATTATCTACTTTTTTGTATTTAAAAAAGCAAAATCCTAAGACTTTGCTTTTAATTATATAATAAGTTATTTATTTTTATGTTCTGGTTTTGGTAAAAGAACTTTTCTTGATAAATTAACTCTTCCTTTTTCATCAATCTCTGTAACTTTAACTTCAACTTCATCCCCTATATTCAATACATCTTCAACTTTGGCAACTCTTTCATGAGCTATATGAGATATATGAAGTAATCCTTCTTTTCCTGGAAGTATCTCAACAAATGCTCCAAAGTTCATTATTCTACTTACCTTACCTTTATAAGTTTTTCCTACTTCTGGTTCAACTACTATATTATTTATAAGTTCTTGAGCTTTCTTAATCATATCAATCTCAATACCTGATATAAATACTTCCCCAGTTTGTTCAATATCTATCTTAACTCCAGTTTCGTCTATTATCTTAGTTATTATCTTTCCACCAGGTCCTATTACATCTTTTATCTTGTCAGGATTTATTTGCATTTTAACAATCTTAGGTGCATATGGTGAAAGTTCTGGTTTTGGCTGAGATATAGTTTTTCTCATCTCTCCTAGTATATGGATTCTACCCTCTTTAGCTTGTTTTAAAGCACGTTGTAGAATTTCTTTATCTATACCATCAATTTTTATATCCATTTGTATTGCTGTTATACCATACTCTGTTCCAGCTACTTTAAAGTCCATATCGCCTAAATGGTCTTCCATACCTTGTATATCTGAAAGCACTGCAACCTTACCATCATGCTTTATAAGTCCCATTGCTATACCTGCAACCATATCTTTTATAGGTACACCTGCATCAAGTAAAGATAATGTTGAGCCACATACACTTGCTTGAGATGTAGAACCATTTGAACTTAATACTTCAGAAACTAATCTGATAGCATAAGGAAATTCTTCTTGAGATGGTATTACTGGTAATAAAGCTCTTTCTGCTAAAGCACCATGTCCTATTTCTCTTCTTCCTGGTCCTCTTGATGGTCTAGCTTCTCCAACACTATATGCAGGGAAATTATAATGATGCATATATCTCTTGTTTTCTTCTTCATCTAACCCATCTAGTTTTTGAACATCTCCTAAAGCACCTAAAGTAGCAACATTAAGTACTTGAGTTTGTCCTCTAGTAAATATGGCTGAACCATGAGCTCTAGGTATCATGCCAGTTTCACACCATATAGGTCTTATTTCTTCAAGTTTTCTATTATCTGGTCTTACATTTTCATGTACTATAAGTTTTCTTACTTCTTCTTTTATTATATCTTGTAATACTTCTTCTATATCTCCAACAAAATCTTCAAAATCTTCTAAAGTTTCTTCAAAGTGAGCTAAAGTTTCTTCTTTAACTCTATCCATATTTTCCATTCTCTCTAACTTTTCAAAAGTCTGAACTGCTTTTTTCATCTTATCAGTTGCAAATTCGCGAACCAATTGAGTTATTTCTTCTCCTGCATGGTATAATTCAACAGGCATTTTTTCTTTTCCAACTTCTGCAACTATACCTTCTATAAACTCAACTATTTTTTTTATTTCTTGGTGAGCAAATAAAATAGCATCAAGCATTACCTCGTCTGGAACTTCATCAGCTCCGGCTTCAACCATCATTATTGCTTCCTTTGTACCTGAAACAACTAGATGCATTGAACTTTTTTCTCTTTGCTCTGCGTTTGGATTTACAACAAATGCACCATCTACAAGGCCAACACATACTGAACCTGTTGGTCCATTAAATGGTATATCTGATATAGAAAGGGCTATTGAAGAACCTATCATTGCTACTATATCTGGTGTACAATCTTGGTCTACTGATAGAACTGTTGCAACTACCTGAACATCATTTCTAAATCCTTTTGGGAATAAAGGTCTTATTGGTCTATCTATCAATCTTGATGTAAGTATAGCTTTCTCTGAAGGCTTGCCTTCTCTCTTTAAAAAACCTCCAGGTATCTTACCTACAGAGTATAATTTTTCTTCATAATCCACACTTAAAGGAAAAAAGTCTATTCCGTCTCTAGGTTTGGCTGATTTAGTTGTATTTACCATTACCATACTATCACTGTATCGAACTATACAACTACCACTAGCCATTTCACAAATCTTTCCTATTTCTACAGAAAGTTCTCTTCCTGCAAAATCCATTTTAAATATTTTATGTTCAAACATTAATGCTTGTCCTCCTCTTATTAAAAAACACGTATATCACTCTATTTACTATATTATCAAAAATACTATAAATTAACAATATAAAATTATATTCACATATATATGCAAAAACCTTATATTACTACTAATTAGAACAACTTATAGCCAATATATCTGGCCCTGTATGAGAGCAAATAGAAACTCCTCCTCGAGTAAATAATACTCTTCTTGCTTTTATTCTTTTATTTACTTCATCTTTTAATATTTCACAATCGTGTAAATTATCTCCACAACCTATTGTGACGATTTTTCCTTCTAAAGACCCTTCATTCATTTCTAAAATTATATCGACCAATTTACTTGCTATATTCTTTATTCCTCTAACCTTATTTACCAACTTAGCTTCCCCATTATCAAAGAAAAATATAGGCTTTATATTTAACATATTTCCTATCAAAGCAGTTGCAACTGGAACTCTTCCACTCTGCTTTAAAAAATCAAGTGTATATGGTGCAAAAAGCAATCTTACACTACTGCGAGTATTTTCTAATTCATCTATAATTTCTTCAAATCCCAGTCCTTCTTCAAGAAGTTCACATGCCTTTATAACATATTGTCCACTACCTAGAGATAAATTTCTAGTATCAAATATATGTATTTTTTCATTTTCATTTACATCATTTTTAGCTATCATAGCACTTTGAAAAGTTCCTGATGCGTTTGCAGCCCCTGTCATACAGATTATATGATAACCTTCTGTTATGAACTTATCAAACACTTCTTTAAACTCCATATATGTAGCTTGTGAAGTTTTAGGTATTTGCTTGATTTCTTTTACTTTTTTATAAAACTCTTCTTTCTTTATATCTACTCCTTCTATATATTCCCTATCATTAAAAATAACTGTAAGTGGAACTATCTCTATATAATCTTTTTCTGATATTTCATCTGGAATATCGCACAAACTATCGCATACTAACTTTATTTTCAAAATAATATCCTCCTTATTCCAACTAATTATCCTGTTATAAAATTTCTATATTTATCCTGTCTTTCCTTTTAAATTGATTATGTATTTGTATACTATTTTAATATTCTTACCCAATATTATTCATTTTATAATTTTTTATAACATATAAACTACTTTTATTATTAACTATTTTACTTTATAATGAATTAACTATAAAAAAGCAGGTATACACTATACCTGCTTTTTTATAAAGAATGAAATTACTTTCTTAATCCTAATTTAGCTATTAATGCTCTATATCCTTCAAGATCTTTTTCCTTTAAGTAAGCTAATAAGTTTCTTCTTCTACCAACCATTTTTAATAGTCCTCTTCTTGAATGGTGGTCTTTCTTATGAGTTTTTAAATGTCCATTTAACTCGTTTATTCTAGCTGTTAATAAAGCTATTTGTACTTCTGGAGAACCAGTATCCCCTTCAGCTCTTCCATATTCTTTTATTATTTCTGATTTGTTTATCATTTAGATTACCTCCGTATTTTTTTAGAAACGCCTATTACTAAGCATTGATTGGAGTATTCAAATGCCGAGTAATGGTTATTTTCCTTAATCATTTTATCATACATTACTTGTTTTTGCAAACATAGTTTTCATACACATAATTTGTATCATTATACAATTGATTTTTTAAGTCATCTATTGAATTAAACTTTCTTTCATCTCTTATTCTTTCCAAAAATTCAACAATTATATTTTCCCCATAAATATCTCTATCAAACTCTAAAATATTTGTTTCAATAGACAAAGTTTTTCCATTAACTGTTGGGTTATAGCCTACATTTGTAGCACCAAAATAAGTCTCATCTCCAATATGTACAATAGAAGCATAAATACCTCTCTTTGGAACGAGCATATTATTCTTAAGGTCAATATTTGCCGTTGGGAATCCTATAGTTCTTCCAAGGTGTTTAGAATGTATAACACAACCTTCTAACTTGTAATTTCTACCCAAATATTCCTTGACATTAGCCATATCACCCTGGGATACTAAACTTCTAATATAAGTACTACTCACTCTTACATCATTGATTTTGATGGGTTTTATTACTTCTACCTCAAAACCAAATTCATGTTCTAAGCTTTTTAATAGATTAACATTGCCTTCTTTTGCCCTTGCAAATGTAAAGTCATGTCCAATTACTATCTTTTTAGCTTTTAATTTTTTTACTAGTATCTCATCTACGAAATCCTTTGCAGGTATTTTAGTCATATACTCATCAAATGGTATGATTACAACTATATCTATTCCCAAATCTTCTAATAATTTTATTTTATCATCATTGCTTATAATATTTTTTGTTGAGTTTGGTCTAAAGTAATTTACAGGATGATTTGCAAATGTAAATACAATACTCTGTATATTTTCTTTTTTTGCATGTTCAACTGTTTTTCCTATAAGAACTTGATGTCCTTTGTGTACACCATCAAAATTTCCTATGGTAATGACACTTTCTTTTATGTTTGCTATTTCTTTTATAGATTTTATAATCACCATAATAAATGTTCCCCGCTAAAATATAATTTACTCTTAACTTATTCACAAACTATTATAGCATAAGTAAAAGAGATAGACTATAGAAGTTATTATAGTACTATCTCTTTTGTTGTTTTTTTAAATACATTGGTTATATGAACATCTTATCACTTTTAACACTTATTGTATTATTGTGTTTTGATAACTTTCCTAATCCTAAGAAATTATCTGTACTGTATACTCTTACAAATTCATCATCTTTATCGAAATTATTTTTTAAAAACCTTTTATCATCTATTGAGCCACCATTACAATAATATTTTATAGCATTAGGGTTTAATACAACATAATTAAACGAATCAAGGACATAATCTATATCATATAAGTATTTGTCTAAAGTTTTATTTTCATAAAATAATTCTAATTCTTCTAATGTTATTGAATTATCTAAGTCAAATTTACCAGAAGATGTTCTATTCAAAAACGACATATGAGCTCCACAACCTAGATATTCTCCTATATCATGGCAAATACTTCTCACATAAGTACCTTTAGAACACTCAACATAAAACATTACTTTATTACCTTTTATACTTAGTATTTTTATGTCTTTTATATTTACTCTTCTTGTTTTTAAAGTAATTTCAGATTGTCTACCACTTCTTACTAAATCACACATTCTCTTTCCATTTACCTTTAAAGCTGAATAAATTGGAGGAAGTTGATTTATCTCTCCTCTTTGTGTGTCAAAAGCTCTTTCTATGTCTTCATTACTAAATTTAAAATCATCAACTTTTTTTAAAATTTCACCTGAAGCATCATAAGTATCTGTACTTATACCTAAAGTAAGCTCACATATATACGATTTATCTTTGTTTAAAATAACTTCACATACTTTTGTAGCTTTCCCTATACAGATTGGTAAAACACCTGAAGCATCTGGGTCAAGAGTACCTGTATGACCAACTTTTTTTATATTTAAAATCTTTCTCACTCTACTTACAACATCATGAGATGTCATACCTGTGGGTTTCAATATACTTATAATCTTATTCATTTTACTGTCACCTTAAATTGATTTTAACACTGCCTCTAGTACCATTTTCTTTGCATTATCAATACTATCTCTAATAGTACATCCAGCAGCCCTTACATGACCACCACCGCCAAATAACTTGGCTATTTCACTTACATCAACATAATTTTTTGACCTAAAACTCACTTTAATTTCATTTTGTTTTTTCTCTTTAAATAAAATTCCAACTTCTATACCTTTTATGTCTCTTGTATATGTTGTTATTCCATCAACATCATTAAAGCTAATATTATTTCTATTCATCATGTCTTGAGTTAAAACTATACTAGATACCTTTGACTGAACCTCCCATGACTAAAGTCACAGGGTTCCTGCTTCACAGAATTTTGCATATTAAAATATGTCTTACTAATTCTCCACAGGCTATCCCCGTAGTTCCTACGGTTCTTACATAAGTTATTTATTTTGAATCGTTATTAGTCTTAATCCTTCTTTTAATATATTTATACTTGCATTTATATCTCTATCGTGAGTTTCATTACAACTAGGACAAATCCATTCTCTTATATTTAAATCCTTAACTTCCTCGTTTTTATACCCACATTTATTGCATATTTGTGAACTTGCAAAGAATTTACCTACCTTTACAATTTTTCTACCATACCAATTAGCCTTGTATTCTAATTGACGAATAAATTCTGACCATGATACATCTGAAATTAAGCGAGATAGTTTACGATTTCTAATCATATTCTTTACTTGTAAATCTTCTATGCAAATAATATCATTCTCTTTTATTAATTTAGTAGATAGTTTTTGTAGAAAATCATTTCTTTGATTAGCTATATGTTCTTGAAGTCCTGCAACTTTTAATCTTGCTTTATTTCTATTTAAACTACCGATTGTTTTTCTCGATAATTCTCTTTGTAATTTAGCAAGCTTGTTTAATGACTTCTTAAGATACTTAGGATTTTCTATAAAGTCTCCACAACTTGAGATACAAAATTCTTTAATTCCTAAATCTAAACCTATATGATTATTAGTATTTTCAAATACTTCAATATCTACATCAGTACAGCATAATGATACATAATATCTACCACTTGGTTCTTTAGATATAGTAGCATTAAGTATTCTACCTTGAGGTACTTGTTTATCCCTTATCTTAACCATACCAAGTTTAGGTAGTTTTATATATTGACCACAATACATAATGTTTCCATTTGTAAAGTTAGTTTTATATGAAAATCTATTAATTTTCTTTGATTTAAATTTAGGAAATCCTGCCTTTTCTTTAAAGAATTTTTTATATGCATTATCTAAATCTTTTAAGGCGTTTTGTAGTGAAAATTTGTCAGGTTCCTTAAGCCATTTTAATTCTTTTTTTAAATTGGTCAAATCAGAACTACACTGTTTATAAGTAAAAGTTTCTTTATCGCTTTTATAAACATCTATTCTTTTAGCAAGATATTTATTATATACAAATCTACAACATCCAAAAGTTTTGTTAATTAACTCTTGTTGTTTTTTATTTGGATACATTCTAAACTTATAGGCTTTTTTCACTGCTATCACCTCACGTTAATTGTTTTTTGATACACTTTTTAATGATTTTATCATATTTAATATATTATATAATGCTGTGGTGAACAATTTATTAATCACCTATCATAATATTAACAAATGTAATTATTTAAAACAATTATTTAGAAGGTTTTATATTTAATTTTAAATAACATATTTAAGAACCGTAAGTCTTAACTTTTATCATTTTTGAGGTTGTCGTTCACATAAGTTCGCTACTACCTATGCAGTTCTCTTATGAACTTCTTACACTTTCATGCAAGCACAGACTATATCTTATCCTTCGGCATTATCCGTTAAGGTCTACCCACTTCCACTACCAATAGCTTGTAGTGTACTTCCCTCAAGAGGAATAGTCGTTGAAGTTTCTCCTATTCGGAGCTTACCTGCTGATTGCCCATTTTAAAGTACTTAGGGTTTAACCTTATACCATCTAACCAATTTTTTCTACTTTCGTAACTTTCACACTTAGGTTTATTTCATCCTTATGTTTTAGTTTGGTTAGCTTTAGGGGTTTCCAGCAATTCAAGTAGTATTGGATAGGTTTTATCCTATCTCTACATATAAGTTTCCCTATATGCTGACTATTTTAGCTACTAACTCATGACTAAAGTCACGAGTGTGCGTAACTATTTTTTAATCAAATATCTCCAAACCCTTTAGAGCTTCTCCTAATAATTTGTAATAACCAGAAGAATTGCTTTGATATATATTTTGTATTATAGTATTTTTTTGTGCACCTAAAACAAGTAAATTTTTTGCCATTTCAAAGCTACTTGCATGTACATTTGAATACGAAAAGTTTCCAGTATCAGTTACAAGACCTGTATATAAACATGTTGCTATATCTTCATTTATAATATTAATATCTTTTATTTGCTGAAATCTAACTAATAAATTATAAACTAATTCACATGTAGAAGATGCATCAATATCTACATAATTTAAATCTCCATATGAATCATTACTAGCATGATGGTCAATACAGATTAATTTTGATGCATTATTTTTGATTTCATCACTCACACATATTCTCATCTTATCCCCACAATCAAGTGCAATTAGAGAATAGTTCTTCATATTAAATTCATTAGACTTATAGATTTTTACACCTTCAACCAAAAACCTTAAATTTAATGGAGCTTCATCATCAAGTACATAATATACATTTTTTCCTAAATTCTTCAATGTATAATACATTGAAAGTGTAGAACCAATATTGTCTCCATCTGGACTGATATGAGAGGTAACTATAAAATAGTCACCCTCATAAATATAGTTTATAATACTATCCATATTATTCATCATAATTTTCATCCTCATTTTGTTGAGCATTTTTTTCATTAACTCTTTTTATAAGGCTATCCATATACATTCCTTTTTCTATTGAATCATCAAGTTTAAATACTATCTCAGGAATATATCTAAGTTTTATATTTTTTCCTACTTCTCTTCTTATATATCCTCCAGCACTTTTAAGACCTGTTAGTGTGGATTCTTCATCTCCACCTAGAATACTTACATATACATAAGCATATCTTAGGTCATTTGTAACTTCTACATCAGTTACACTCACCATAGATGTTATTCTAGGGTCTTTTACTCCATTTATAAGCATAGTACTTACGACTTTTCTTATTTCTTCTGCTATCCTTCTTGTTCTATTATATGATGCCATACCATCGACCTTCTTTACTAACTGATTTTCTTTGATACGAATTTATAATTTTCTTTCTACTTCTTTAGTTATATAAGCTTCTACTATATCGCCTTCTTTTATGTCGTTATAATTTACAAAACTCATACCACATTCGTATCCAGAATTAACTTCTTTTACATCATCTTTAAATCTCTTAAGTGCTGCAAGCTCACCTTCATGTATTATTATGCTATCTCTAACTAATCTTACTTTACAATTTCTAAATATCTTACCATTAGTCACATAACATCCAGCTACTGTTCCAACACCAGATATTTTATATATTTCTCTTATTTCAGCTTTTCCTGTTTCTTCATCAACATATTCAGGGTCTAACATACCAGTCATAGCCGCTTGTATATCTTCTATTGCCTTGTATATTATAGTATATGTTCTTATATCAACATTTTCTTTTTCTCCTAGAGATTCTGCACCTGGAACTGGTCTTACATTGAATCCTATTATTATTGCGTTAGAAGCTGCTGCAAGTAATATGTCTGATTCTGTTACAGCTCCAACACCACCATGTATTACTTTAACTTGAACTTCTTCATTTGATAATTTTTCTAAAGATTGTTTAACTGCCTGTACTGAACCTTGTACATCTGCTTTTATAACTATATTAAGGTCTTTTATAGAACCTTCACTCATTTGACTAAATAGAGCATCTAGTGATAATCTTTGAGTTGATTTTAACATTTCATCTCTAACTATTTGTTGTCTTCTTGCTGCTACACTTCTAGCAATCTTATCAGTTGGAACTTCGACAAATTGGTCTCCTCCTTGTGGAACTTCTGATAGACCTAATATCTCAACTGCTGTAGATGGTCCTGCTGTTTTTACTCTCTTACCTTTTGCATTTATCATTGCTCTAACTTTACCACATGCAACACCTGCAACGATTGGGTCACCTACTGTTAAAGTACCACCTTGAACAAGTACTGTTGCAACTGGCCCTCTTCCTTTATCAAGCTCAGCTTCTATAACAGTTCCTACTGCTCTTTTATTTGGATTAGCTCTTAACTCTTCCATTTCAGCAACCAATAATACCATTTCTAAAAGTGTATCTATTCCTTCTTTTTTCTTAGCTGATACTGGAACTGCTATTACTTCTCCACCCCAGTCTTCAACTAATAATCCTTGGTCTGCTAATTCCTGTTTAACCTTATCTGGGTTTGCACCTGGTTTATCTATTTTATTAATAGCAACTATTAAAGGTACACCTGCTGCTTTAGCATGGTTTATAGCTTCAACTGTTTGAGGCATTATACCATCATCTGCTGCAACTACTAATATTGCTATATCTGTAACTTGTGCTCCTCTTGCTCTCATTGATGTGAAAGCCTCATGTCCTGGAGTATCTAAAAATACTATTTTGTGTCCATTGATTTTAACTTCTGAAGCACCTATATGCTGAGTTATTCCTCCAGCTTCACCTGAAATCACATCAGTTTTTCTTATTGCATCTAGTAAAGATGTCTTACCATGGTCAACATGTCCCATAACTGTAACAACTGGTGGTCTAGGTTTTAAATCCTCTTCTTTATCTTCTTCAATTTCCATTAAAGCTTCTATTTCTAAAGCTTCTGTATCATCACTTTCAGCTACTGTTAATTCAAAGCCATAGTCTTTGGCAGCCAAGGCAGCAATCTCAAAACTTATCTCTTGATTTATTGTTGCCATAGTTCCCATTTTCATAAGCTTCATAATTATTTCTGATGGAGATTTATCTAATTTCGTTGCTAATACTTGTACTGTCAACTTTCCATCTATTTCTATAACATTTCCATTTTCTTGAGATAAATCTTCACCTAACATTTCAAGTGCTAATTCTAACTCTTCACCTTCTAATACTGAATCTTTGTCAGTTACATTTATATCTAATTCAGCTAACTTATTTATAAGCTCTTCATTTGATATATTTAATTCTTCTGCTATTTGGTATACTCTTGTTTTTGACACAAGATCACCCCCTATTTTATTTTAAATTTCTATTAGTTCAATTATCTTTTTAGAAAAATTTTCATCTTTTATTCCTACAACTGCTCTTGGAGATTTTCCTATTGCAAATCCTATTTCCTCTTTTGTTGAAAAAAATAGATATGGAATATTTCTAAAAGTTGATTTATCTTTAAAAAGTTTTTTAGTATTATTTGATGCATCTTCTGCGATTAAAATCAAATTTACTTTTCCTTTTTTAAGGTCAAGCAAAGTTGAATCATCACCAGACACTATTTTCCCTGCACGAGTTGCGAGCCCTAAGAACGAAAGTACTTTTTCTTTATTATTTTTCATATTCTTCTAACTCCATAAGTAGATTATCATAGACTTCATCAGGAACATCTATTTTAAAAGCTTTATTTAATGCTTTACTCTTTATAGCTTTTTTTAGACATTCAGAGCTTTTACATACATATGCTCCTCTTCCATTGGCTCTTCCTGTTGGGTCTAAAAATATTTTTCCTTCTTTATTTTTAACTATTCTTATAAGCTCTTTTTTAGAGTCTCTATCTTGACATGCTATGCATTTTCTTTGAGGCACTTTTTTTACTTTTTTCAAAATCATCCCTCCTTACTCTTCTTCACTAAAATTATCCTCTGAAGTATCTAACTCTTCTTGGTCGATAAATTCAGCTTCAACATCCTCAGCTTCTATTTCTTTGGAATTTTCAAGATTTAACATTTCTTGTTCTGCTTGAGATTCGCTCTTAATATCTATTTTCCAGTTAGTCAATTTTGCTGCTA
This sequence comes from Clostridioides difficile ATCC 9689 = DSM 1296, assembly GCF_001077535.1. GTDB lineage: Bacteria > Bacillota > Clostridia > Peptostreptococcales > Peptostreptococcaceae > Clostridioides > Clostridioides difficile. Next base: position 1,415,499 of record NZ_CP011968.1, on the reverse strand, counting down.
GTCTTGCATTTTGACCTTCTTTACCTATAGCAAGCGATAACTGATAATCTGGAACGATTACTAAGGCAGACTTTTCATCTTCATCTATATCTACTCTAACAACTTTTGATGGGCTAAGTGCTGCTGATATAAACTCTGCTGGGTCTTCACTATATTTTATTATATCTATTTTCTCATCGCCAAGTTCATCCACTATATTTTTTACTCTAAGTCCTTTTGGTCCAACACAAGCTCCAATTGGGTCTATTTTTTCATCTATAGATCTTACTGCCATTTTAGTTCTTGACCCTGCTTCTCTTGCTACAGATTTTATTTGAACTATTCCTTCATATATTTCAGGAACTTCTTCTTCAAACAATCTCTTTACTAGACCCGGATGACTTCTTGATACAACTATTTGAGGTCCTTTGTTAGTCTTTTTAACTTCAAGTATATAGAATTTTATTTTTTGACCTGCTTTATAATTCTCAAATGGTATTTGTTCACTTTGAGTCATTATACCTTCTATTCTTCCAAGATTTACATAAACAACATTTTTATTTGCTCTAGCAACCTCTCCTGTAACTATTTCATTTTCTTTTTCTATAAATTCATTATACACTATTTCTCTCTCAGCTTCCCTTATTCTTTGAACAACTACTTGCTTTGCTGTTTGAGCTGCAATTCTTCCAAAGTTTTTAGGTGTAACTTCATGTTCTATAATATCACCTAATTCATAATTAGGGTTTATCTCTCTAGCATCTGCTAACTCTATTTCTAAGAAAGTATCATATAAATCTGATTCATCAACAACAACTCTTTGAGAAAATACTTTTATATCTCCCTTGTCTCTATCAAATTCAACTCTAACATTTTGTGCTGAACCAAAGTTTTTCTTGTATGCAGTTAAAAGAGCTTGTTCTATAGTATCTATAAGTATTTCTTTATCTATACCTCTGTCAACTACTAATTCATCTAATGCTTCCATAAATTCATGATTCATTTTTTATATCCTCCCTATTTAATATACCACTAAAACTTTATTGCTAATCTGACAATAGCAACATCTTTTCTATTAAATTCCATTTCCTTACCATTTGCAATGATTTTTATATTATTATCTTCTGTTAATCCTACAAGTTCACCTTCAAATTGCTTACATCCATTTAATGGTTTATATAATTTTAAATCTACATCTCTACCTTGATATCTAACAAAATCTCTGTCTTTTTTTAATGCTCTATCAAGTCCTGGAGAAGATACCTCTAAAAAGTAATTTTCTTTTATAGGGTCTTTTTCATCTAGTATTGGACTTAATTCTCTACTAACTAATTCACATTCATTTAAAGATATTCCTTCTTCTTTATCTATGTATACTCTTAAGTAGTATTCTCCTGCTTCTTTTACATATTCAACATCAACCATTTCAAATCCATGTTCATCCGTTATTTTAGTTACAATCTCCTCAATTGTAGCTTCTAAATTTTTTTTCATTAAAGTTCCTCCTATTCAATTGTAAATGACCAGTTTATATAATCTTAAATAAAATATATTTAATAAAAATAAACCAGCTTTTTAATAATATATTTAAAATAAAAGAGTGAGAACAGCTGTCTCACTCTTAGTTTCTGCAAAGTATACTATTTTCTATACTATGATATCATAAAATTCTTTTATTTGCAACTTTTTGGGCTAACTTAAAACAATGACAATTGATTTCTCTCACTCATATTCTCAAGTGAACCATGATTAGTAAGAGTTTCTATTACCGTTTTTGATATTTTTGTTCTCTTTCTCAAATCTTCTTTTGATATAAATTCACCATTTTTTCTTTCATTTTGGATGTTTATAGCCGCATTTCCTCCAAGACCTTGTATTGCTGCCATTGGTGGAAGTAATGTTTTTTCTCCTACAACTATAAACTCAGTTGCATCTGATTTATATATATCAACTGGTAATAATTTTATTCCTCTAGCATACATTTCAAGAGCAACTTCTAAAACGGTCAACATACCTTTTTCTTTTGTGGTTGCATCATTTCCCAGTGACTCAATTTCATTTATTTTTGATTTTATAGCATCTAATCCTTTAACAATTAAATCTGCATCAAAATCCTCAACTTTTGTCGTAAAATAAGTCGCATAAAATGCTTCTGGATAGTGAACTTTACAATATGCAATTCTAAATGATGTCATTACATAAGCAACAGCATGTGCTTTTGGGAACATGTACTTTATCTTTTTACATGAGCCTATATACCATTCTGGAACATTATTTTTTTTCATTTCTTCAATGTGTTCTGGTTTTAAACCTTTACCTTTTCTTACGCTCTCCATTATTGTAAAACTCATTTTGGGAGGTAATCCTTTAAATATTAAATAGTTCATTATGTCATCTCGTGTAGATATAACATCTTTTAATCCAACTATATCTTCTCTAACTAAGTCTTGTGCATTATTTACCCAAACATCTGTCCCATGAGAGAGACCAGATATACGTACAAGTTCTGCAAATGTAGTAGGTTTTGTGTCAAGTAACATTTGTCGTACAAACTTAGTTCCAAACTCTGGTACAGCAAGGCAACCTATAGGACAGTTTATTTCTTCTGGTGTAACACCTAATGCTTCTGTAGATGTAAATAGAGACATAGTCTCTTTATCATCTAAAGGAATTTCTGTTATATTTATTCCAGTCATATCTTCAAGCATCCTTATAATGGTAGGACCGTCGTGTCCAAGTATATCAAGTTTAAGTATTCTACCACTTATTGAATGATAATCAAAGTGAGTAGTTATAACACCACAAGAAGTATCATTTGCTGGATACTGTATAGGTGTAAAATCGTATACATCTTTATAGTCTGGTATAACCATAACTCCACCAGGATGTTGTCCTGAGGTTCTTTTTACTCCAGTACATCCATTTGAAAGCCTAAGTACTTCTGCATTTGGTACACTTATATTATTTTCTTCCACATATTTTCTTGCGTATCCAAAAGCTGTTTTTTCTGCTACAGTACCTATAGTCCCAGCCCTATATACATACCCCTCTCCAAATAGTTCTTCTGTGTATTTATGAATTGTTGGCTGATAATTTCCTGAGAAATTTAAGTCTATATCTGGTTCCTTATCACCTTCAAAACCTAAGAAAACCTCAAATGGAATATCATGACCGTTTTTAGCAAGTTTTCTTCCACACTTTGGACAATCCTTGTCTGGTAAATCAACACCTGAGCCCCATTCACCTATTTCATAAAAGAATGAATATTTACAGTCTTCGTTTTCACAAATATAATGTGCTGGAAGAGGATTAACTTCTGTTATATCACTCATAGTAGCTGCAAAAGATGAGCCAACTGAGCCTCTTGAACCAACTAAATATCCATCTGAAAGAGATTTTGCAACCAGTTTTTGAGCTATAATATACATAACTGCATACCCATTGCTTATTATTGAATTTAATTCTCTATCCAGTCTTTTTTGAACTATTTCTGGTATTGGGTCTCCATAGATTCGTTTGGCTTTTTTGTAACACATTTCTCTTAACTCCACATCTGAGCCCTCTATAATTGGAGGATAAGTATCATCTGGTATAGGTTTTATATCTTCAACCATATCGGCAATCAGATTACTATTTTCAACTACAACTTCATATGCCAATTCTTCTCCAAGATAACTAAACTCTTCCAACATTTCATCTGTTGTTCTAAAATGTAAATAAGTTTCTTCTTCATCTACTTTAAAACCTTGAGAATATTTAAGAACTTTTCTTAAGACAGCTTCATGTTTGTCTAAAAAATGAACATCCCCAGTAGCTACTGGAATTTTGTCAAATTTTTTGGCTGTATCAATTAATTTCCTATTCAACTCCCTTAACTCTTCTTCGTCCTTTACTTCTCCTTTATCAATCATAAATCTATTATTATCTATAGGCATTACTTCAATATAATCGTATAAATCTATTATTTTTTTCATTTCCTCATCAGACACGTTTTTCTTTACAGCTTGAAAAACCACCCCAGCTTCACAAGCCGAACCAATTATTAATCCTTCTTTATATTCATTTAATACACTTCTAAGGATTCTTGGTGCTCTAAAAAAATGATTTACATGTGCATCTGAAATTATTTTATATAAATTTTTTATACCTATAGAATTTTTTGCTATCAAGGTTATATGATTTGTGCTAAGCTTTGTGTAATCAATCTTTCCAAGTATATTGTTTACATCACTTAGAGTTTTTGCACCTTTTTCTGTAAGCATCTGCAAAAACTTATTAAATATAAGTGCTGTAGCTTCAGCATCATCCACTGCTCTATGGTGATTTAAAAGAGGAATACCAAGTTCTTTTGCAACGACATTTAATCTATGTCTTTTTAAGTTTGGTAACATTACTCTTGCTAACATAAGTGTATCTACTTTTTTGTTATTATATAACAAGCCTTGTTCCCTACATTTTTGCGATATAAATCCAGTATCAAACTCTGCATTATGTGCTACTAATACACTATCTCCAACAAATTCCATAAACTTAGGAAGAACTTCTTCAATGGTTGGCTTGTCTTTAATTAATTCATTAGTTATTCCTGTCAATTCCTGTATCTTATAAGAAATATCTTTTTCAGGATTTATTAACTCACTAAATCTATCTACAATCTTAAAGTTTTCTATTTTTACAGCACCAATCTCAGTTATTTTATCATTTGTATTAGAAAAGCCAGTTGTCTCTATGTCAAATACAACAAATGTCTGCGAAAGTTCTTTATCATTTGCATCCTCTATAATGAGAGAATCATCTTCAACCAAGTACCCTTCTACTCCATAAAGTATTTTTATATTATTTGACTTACCTGCATTCATAGCATCTGGAAATCCTTGTACAACACCATGGTCTGTTATAGCAATAGCAGAATGACCCCATTTGGCTGCACGCTCTACAAGCTTTTTAACAGAACAAATAGCATCCATAGAAGACATTTGTGTATGTGCATGGAGTTCTACTCTTTTTTCCTCTGATTTATCTTCTCTCTCTATTCTAGTTTCTTTTCTTATCCCACTAATCATCATACTAATTTCTCTTTGATATGTATCATAAACTATGTCACCCTTGATTTTTAAGTATGCTCCTTTTTTAACATTTTCAAGTACTCCATCCTTATTTGTATCTGTTAAAAAAAGTTTACAGCTTATTGAGCTAGTATAATCTGTAATTGAAGCTATCATAAGTATTTTTCCGTTTTTAAGTTCTTTAGTGTCAACATCAAATATATCTCCAACAACTGCAACTGTTCCAGAAGATGCATTTAATTCAACTATATTTTCAATCATAGCATTTGCATTATCTCCATAGATTAAATTTTCATCTACATCAGACTTAATGACATAACTTTCCTCTTCATTTTCTTCACAGTTATTAACTTTTCCAATTTCTAAAGCCCTAATTTTTTCTTCCATTTCTCTATCATTGATTCTTATGAGTCTTTCTTTATTTACCTTTTCATCAACAGCTTTTTCTATTGTTATATTTAAATCTAATCCCAACTCTTCGCTAAGCACGGTTTTAAGTACATAAGTTACATTTTTTTTCATTAATCGCTCATAAAATATACCTTTTGGAAGTTTTATTTTTAATTCTTCTTCTAAACAAAGAAATTCTACTTGTTTATACCACCCTGCAATAGATGGACAAAGATACTTTAATATATACAATATATTATTCCAATATTTTTTTATAACATCTTTATTGGATTTTCTTTCAAGACCAGTAAATCTTATCTTCATCCTCATATCTTTAAAATAATCGAGTTTATACATCAATTCTTCTTTAAATTTATCTAAAAGTTCATGAGAAACAATATCTTTAGAAGTTAGATAAAAATAAACTATCTTATCTTCCTTAAAATAAACTACTCTATTTATATAAACTTCTTTAAGTTGCTTTCCAAGACCACTATTATTAATTTCTAACTTATCCAAATATTCCTTAATACTTTCCATATATATCCTCCTTTCTCAAAATTATCTTTATATATATTATTACCACTTTTTATCTATTTCTACCCATTACTCACTTATATTTACTTAGAATTAATATTATAACATAAAAGTTTTGTTAACATTAAATTTACAGATTATAAATTATATACAAAAAGACTATAGATAATTTAAATAAAATGAAAACTACCCATAGTCTATATTTTTTATTTATGTATTACTTATATTGAGGAACTTCAAAAACCAAACTACTTCCTCCTCCATAAAGACCAATTAAATTTTCCATAATTCCAGAAATTCCATTAGCCCAGTTTACATCAGTTGCATACTGATGCCATGTATAATCATAATTCCACTTCATCTTGTAAATAGTATTCTGATTGTACTTAGAACTATTTACGTAATTTTGTGATATCCACTTTGCAGAGCCATCTATTGTAGCTTCTACACTAGTCCAGCCATTGGAATACGCTGCTTCTGCACCTGAAACATTAGCACTTTTATCTATTGCTCCTATACCAAAAAAATTGTATACTTTAACTGGCTTACTAAGAGGTTGTCCCTTATAAGATGTTAATGTTTGACCTTGGGCAAGTGTAGACTTACCATAAGCAGTTTCCCACATAGCATGAGATACTAGATATACAACATCTATATTATACTTCTTGGCAGCATTTATAAAGGCTGCTCCCTGGTTTTTAAATACACTAGAAGATAAACCATTAAGATACGAGTTAAGACTTGATTCTGAAATACCATCTCTATAACTGTTAATCTTTAAAAACTGCATCATACCTTTAGTAGTATTTGTAAAATTCTTAGGATTTAAATAATATTCTATATCACTTGAACTTGCATTTACAAATGAGCTTGTTCTTTGAGCTGAAAAAGTACTAAATTCAGGACTTGGAGTGCTTTTCCTATTACTTGGAGCTATCACATTTCCTCCTGATGCTGCTTTCTCAACTTGTTTACTTATATGAGATTCTAAAGTATAACTCAAAGATTTATAATCAATTTTAGCCCCACTTATACCTGACATACCATTTACTTGACCTGATGATGAAGAATTATTGCCATTACTATTAGAACTGTTATCAGAGTTACTATTTGAGTTATTATTTGAAGTATCTGCTGAAGTAGATAAATAATTGCCTACTACAAATGCTTCTTTATTGTTAAAATTAATCTTAGCCCATCCACTACTTTCTGATAGTACAGTTACTTTACTTCCTTTATAAACTTTTCCCAACTTACTATATGTAGAACCTGGTCCACTTCTTACATTTAAAGAAGCTGTATTTACAACCTTATCAGTATTCTTTTTATCATTGCTTTGACTAGAATTGTCTGAATTACTTTGACTTACATCCGATAAGTACATACTAGATACATAGGCATCTTTTCCATTATACTTTATTTTTGACCATCCATTACTTTCTGATATTACTTCTACTTTACTTCCTTTTGGCAACTTGCCTAACAAACCATAACTTGTATTTGGTCCACTCCTTACATTTAGTGAAGTTGTATTCACTTGTTTAGTTTTTGATTTATTAGTTGAGTTTGAAACGTCTCCTAAATAAGAGCTAGATACATATCCTAGTCTTCCATCATATTTGATTTTAGACCATCCATTACTCTCTGATATTACTTCTACTTTTTGACCTTTTTTTAGTACAGTTATTACTCTGTAACTTGTACCTGCTCCATTTCTCATATTTAAACTATTTGAAATAACTTGTTTTTCTTTATTTGTAGACGTTCTTAAAGAGTCACTATTTGATTTTGCTATATATTTTGATGAAGCCCAACCTTCTTGTCCAGATTCAGCTTTTATTTTATACCATCCATTAGAAGAGTCTTTAATCAAAACTTTATCATCTTTTTTAGCAACAAAGGCTATGCTACTTTCGGCAGTTGGTTCATTTCTTACATTTAAATAATTTATAGTCACTATACCTATATCTCCATCAGCATGTGCATTTACCACACCTAAGGGTAACATAGCCAATGTTGCTAAAGCTGCTTTTTTCTTCACGTACTTCCCCCGCCCTTCTTATACACTAAAACAATTTTAATATAATTATACGACAACTTGTTATTTTAGTAAATATTGTCTATTTATACTCTGTATACATTTTATTTATATTCCCTTTATTTAACTTATTAAACTATATATTTATTTAAATTAATAAAACATAAACGACCTAATATGTAGTACAATTTATATATAATAATTTGGAGGTGTAACTATGGATGCAAATAGCTTAAAAGACTTAATAGCTAATCACAATAATATTGTATTTTTTGGTGGAGCAGGTGTTTCAACTGAATCTAATATTCCAGACTTTAGAAGTTCTACTGGATTATTTAGCCAAAAACTCAATAAACAATTTACTGCTGAACAATTAGTTTCACATACTTTTTTTGTTAGATATCCAGAAGAATTTTTTGAATTTTATAAGGATAAATTAATATATCCTAATGCAAAACCCAATAATGCTCATATAGCTTTAGCAAAACTCGAAGAAATGGGTAAGCTTAAAGCTGTCATAACTCAAAATATTGATGGACTTCATCAAATGGCTGGAAGTAAAAATGTGCTAGAACTTCATGGTTCTGTACATAGAAATTATTGTACTAAATGTGGTAAGTTTTTTGACTTAGAATCTATGTTAAATCTGGGAGGTAATATTCCTTACTGTGACAACTGTGGTTCTATAGTAAAACCAGATGTAGTACTTTATGAGGAAGCTCTTGACAGTGATGTCATTACTAAAACAATTTCTGCTATAAGTAATGCTGATTTATTGATTATAGGAGGTACATCATTAGCTGTGTACCCAGCAGCAAGTTTTATAGATTATTACAAAGGTGATTATATTGCTCTTATTAATAAAGCAAATACAGTCTATGATAAGTCAGCTTCTCTTGTAATAAATAAACCTATTGGAGAAGTTTTATATGAGGCTGTATTAAGACAAATATAGATTTATTTCACGATTTTTATTATATATGTAAGTTTTTATGTTGAATTTAAAGTTTTTTTTTAGTATTATTTTTGTTATGATGTTTTAGTATAAATACGAATAACTTGAAAGGAGCTTTTATGAAACTAAAAACTATATCTTTACCAGAGCTTAATAATTTAGACCCAACACTAGAATCTACATTTATCAAAATGGGTGAAGAACAAGGTGAATTAGCTGAATGTATAGGTAAATTCAGAAATCTAAGTGGAGAAAATAATGATTTAGATGAAGTTGATATTATAAAGAAAACTGCTAAGGAACTAATGGATGTAGCGCAGACATGTGTTACTATGATGTTTAAGCTAGAAGAACAATATGGTATTAATCTTGATGAAATACGTAAGGAGCATATAAAAAAGCTAGAAAAAAGAGGTTACATAAAAAATATGGATAAGTAAGATTTATTACTTATATATTATTAAAATAAATAATAAGGATGGTATCCCAAAATGATTTTTTACTTACATTTGAAATACCATCTTTTTATTTATATTATTTTTAATACTTCTATAAAAATTGAATTTCTTTAAATAAAGTTATTTTTTATCATCAAGTTTTCATTTTTTATCATTCTATTCATTTCTTCTTTCTTCATAAATTTTGCTGTATTCTTTCACAGCTTCATCCCATGCTTCTATATCAGTTATCCCCTTTTCAACAGCCAATAAATGAACCATCTCAGCCAATTTTGATGCTGACTCTATTATTCCCATTTGTTACACCCTCTCTATTGTCAAATACTTACAAAAACTGTTAATTAATTATAATATCTGTTATTATTATTTCCAAAAACTCTAATAAATAAAAATTTTTTTATTTTTTGACATAATTAGGATATATCTACAAAACAATAGGATATTTTACCTATTAAAATTCATATAAAAAATCTAACTATTATTATCTTTTTTATATATTAAATTGAGATATAATGAATATATTTATATAGATACATATTAAATTTATTATAGGAGAGAATGTTATATGTTTAAAATTTTTCTTTTTTCTAGTGAACAATTTGTAAGTCTCTTTATATTTGGATTATTTTTATACTATTGTCCAAAACTAACCAAAAATATTTTACCTTATAGCTATACAGTTGAGAAGATAATTTGTACATTACTTGTAATAATTATGGCTCTAGAGCAATTATTACTTATTTCTTCAGGTAATTATAGTACTCTAAACTCTTTACCAATTGGAATCAATTATATTTGTATATATCTGTGTATAGCCATACTAATTTTTAAGCAGTATCATCTTTTTAATATATTTTTTTCTTGGAGTTTAGTTTGTTCAGTTGGAGAACTCATTTTTTCTAAAAACTTGGGCTATGAATTTCCTAGCTTAATATATTTTATCTTTATCTTCTCTAAGTGCTTGATAATTTATGCAGATATATATATGGTTGATGTTAGAAAATTTAGAGTTAACAGATATGCACTTAGAGATAACTTAGCTATATGTTTTATTTATTTTTCATTCATATTTTTACTAAACACATTTACCAACTCTAGGTACTATTATGGTTTTTTAAGTCATAGCATAACTGCTATTTTTACGTTTATTTTTGTTACTAGTATTATGTACATACCTGCTCTTTTATTTAATAGAGATACTTTTATACTTGAAAAAAAGAAAAAGAGTAAATAATTTACTTAAATAAAAAATAAAGCCACATAGATAATCTTAAATTACAAAAATATCCACGTGGCTTTATAAATTATATTTTATAATTGTTTTTTAGATTTCTGCCAAATAGTACAATGTTCTAACAGGTTCTCCTGTAGCCCCCTTTGCTTTGTATCCAATTGATTTTGATGATGTACTTGTCCCCGCTATATCCATATGTATCCAAGGAGTATTCCCAACAAATTCACCAATAAAAGCTCCTGCTGTTATACATCCAGCATTTTTACCACCAGTGTTTTTAAGGTCTGCTTCTTCTCCTTTTATCATATCTTTAAATTCATCATAAATTGGCATCTTCCATACCCTTTCCCCTGATAAAGTGGCAGCTTTTTCTAATTCACAATAAAAATCATCATTATTTGTTACTATAGGAGTTGCAACATTACCTAACAATGTTAAAGCAGCACCAGTTAATGTAGCTACATCAACCACCTTTGTTACTTTTTCATTGTTTATAATGTAGTATATTGCATCAGCTAATGTAAGTCTACCTTCTGCATCCGTATTTAAAACTTCAATAGTTTTCTTTGCCATAGAACTAATTATATCTCCAGGTTTGTATGAACCTCCTGATAAAGCATTCTCACATGCAGCCACTACTGCTATAACATTTTTCTTTAATTTACTTTGAGATATAGCACACATAGCACCTATAACACTCGCAGCACCAGCCATATCTGTCTTCATATCTAGCATAGAAGCATTTGATTTTAAAGAATATCCACCAGTATCATAAGTCAATCCTTTACCTACTAGACCTAATATATCTGTACTTTCTTTATCTCCAAAGTATCTCATTACTATGAATCTTGGTTTATTAATTGAACCTCTTGAAACAGCGAAAAAAGCATCCATTCCCAATGCCTTTATTTTTTCTTCTTCATAAACATCAACATTAAACCCAAACTCTGCACCAAGTTTAACTGTTTCTACTGCTAATGTTTTTGGATATATTACGTTTGATGGTTCATTAACTAGATTTCTAGCTATTATAGTTGAATTAGCTAATATTTTAGCCTTTTCTATTTGACACTCAACTTCTTTTTCAGTAAATATAGTTATAGTATCAACTTCTTTTCTTTCAAAATCCTTACTTTTTGTCTTATACTTATCAAACTTATAATTTCCAAGTAATATCCCTTCTACAAAACAACCTATTTCATCACTATTTAAATTAAGATTCAGTACATTAACATCACTACTCTTATATGCTTCATTTTTCAATATATTTTTTAATTTTTTACACAAATTCCCACCTATGATTCTAATTTTTTCTCTATTCAATAACTCTCTCTTACCAAAACCAACAAAACAAACATTTACCAAATTGTTATTTTCAATTAATGTTACAGTATCTATACTATTTTCTTTAGAATTAAAATTTCTGCTTATCATATTTATTTTATCAAATGTCGTAAAAACATCTTCTCCCTCAAATAGAGCTACTACTGTTATAGCATTTTCTAAACTTTTTAATATCTCTTTAGAATACTTTATATTCATAATAAATTCTCCTTTTTAAAATAATTGTTCTATTATATTTTTAGACTCTTCCAAAGAAGTAAATAATTTATCTTTATTATCTATATCTAGGCAATCCATTTTATCACTTATTATAGATACAAACTTTAGTATTTCATTATCCAATATCTTTTCTCCATTTTTAGTTATTCCATAAAAAGTATTTCGTCTATCTCTACTATCTTCTTCCCTATATACATACTCTTGCTCAACCAATTTATTAAGTAGTATACACAGACTAGAAGTAGATACATGCAAATCTCTACTTAGATTTTTAAGCTCTATTTTATCATGTTTTCTTATTTTTACTAAGGCAAAGAACTGTCTTTCTGTAAGAACCTTATCTTTTTTATATCTTTCGTTATTAATAATCTTTATTAAATTATGAAAATTATTCATACTTTCTAACAACAAAATAGATAATTCTTTATCGCTCATAACATTCACCTCAAAACTAATGATTTATAACTCCCTCTTATATCTCAAATGCGTTTATATATCTATAATATAATACTTCTTTTCTTTTTATAATTATACTATATATCAACTTTATTATCTATTTAAATTGTTTTAAACTAAAATCTTATTAGATATAAATGTTTAAAGTACACAACAAAATAGTGGGATTTATATTAACCCCACTACTTTACTTAAAACTATATACATATTTAAAAATATTTTATTCTTACATATTGTTTTTATCTTGATTCTTATTACTTTGTGATATATTTTGAATTTTCTCCAATACTCTAGGAGTTATAGATAATATATTATCCACTAGATTGATATTACTATCTAAACTCATTATTCTAGTCTCTCCACTTTCAACTACTACAAATGCTACTGGTTGTACAGATATAGCCCCTGCGCTACCTCCAGCAAAATTCGTATCTGATTTTTCATTTTTTAATTCAATTTCCCTATCTTTATCATCATATCCTTTTGAGTATTCTCCTCCTCCTATACCAAAGCCAATTGTAACCTTTGATATAGGTACAACCACTGTAGTATCTGTTTTTATAGGGTCTCCTATAATAGTATTTGCATCTATAGAACCTTTAATTGTTTCAAGAGTTGTTTCCATAAGACTCTGTATCGAACCTGTTGCTCTCATTACTATCACCTTCCTTATTTCCTTTATTTTTATTCATAATTTTATTAATCATTATTATAATATTAAATAAAGCTTTTATTCTTGGCCTTATATGTATCCTTATATTTCCTAAAACATAATCTTTTGTAAAATCTGGATTTACATTTAAATACATTTTTTCTGCATCAATCATATTAAATAAATTTCCATACAAAGTATTTATCAATACATATACAGAAGATGTTAAGCCAATATTTCCAGTTCCAAAATTAATATTTGAATAAAGTTCATGTATTTTTATCTTTTTTAATAATCTATAAATGCTCAAAAGGTCATCAGCTAATAATATACTTGAATCTATATTATTCTTCATCCCCTCTTTTTTATCATTATTTTTACTATTTTCAGCTGGATAAAGTTGTCTATTTATATTTATTAAATTAAACATGTATTTTATATTAAGCTTTAAACAAATATCTTTGTTTTTTATATCAGCTATTATTAAGATGTTTATATGAGATATTAAAATCAACATAGTTACACTTATAATAAAAATTACAGCTATTATTAAATACTTAAAATTAAATAATTCATTAAGCTCCATGTTTATATTATCATCAAAAAATTACTATTTATACTTAATTATCCATATTTATTTTAAGAGAATTATAATTTTATATTTATACAAAAAAACACAACAACTTAGAGCATTTTAAATCTTTTAAAATTTAAAATTACATACTAAATTATTGTGATTTTATATTTTTATTCATTTGTTGCCACTTCTTGATAATTTTCTATAGGTGGCAATTCTTCAAGACTTTCTATATTCAACAACTTTAAAAATTCATCTGTTGTTTTATAAATTATTGGTTTCCCTATCTTATTCAATCTACCAGCTTCTCTTATAAGTTTATTTTCAAACAAAGTTTGTAATACCTTATCACATTTTACTCCTCTTATATCCTCTATTTCTACCTTTGTTATTGGTTGTTTGTAGGCAATTATAGTAAGAGTTTCTAATGTAGCTTGGCTCAAACTTTTCTTTTTCTTTGGTTCAATAATCTTCTTTATATATTCTGCATAGTCTTTATTTGTACACATTTGGTACTTATTCTCTAACTTGATTATTTGAATACCTCTATTTTGTTCTCTGTACTCCTCAATAAGTAAATTTAACATAATCTCTATTTCTTTTGATGAAAGTTCTTTATTTATTATATAGTTTAATTCTTTTATACTTATTGGTTCACCATATGCAAACATAACAGATTCTATAATATACTTTATATCTTCTCTTTTCATTTTAACACTCCGAACTTTTTCTTATTAGAATATCATCAAAAAATATATCTTGTACTACGACTATTTCTTTTTCTTTTATAAGCTCTAATATAGATAAAAAAGTAGCTATTATTTCATCATTTTCATATGATTTTATAATATTTGTAAAAGTAACTTCAATCTTATCTTTTATAATATCTCTTATATATAATATTTTTTCTTCTACAGATATTATTTTCTTCCTTACTATTTTATCTAGTTTCTCATCATTAGCATTTTCTATCTGTGATGTTTTAACTTTAAATATGTATGGAAGTATATTTTTTATTGCTTCAATTGATATATCTTCTAAATCCACATTGTCATCAATAATTATCTCTTCTTTATTTCTATAAAATCTCTCATTAACATAAGTTATATTTTCTTTTATATCTTGTGATGCTACCTTAAATTTTCTATATTCTTCTAACTTTTCCATAAGTTCTATTCTTGGGTCTTCTTCTTCATCTTTTTGCTTATAAAGCAGATATTTAGACTTTATCTCTAAAAGTTTTGATGCCATAGTTATAAATTCACTAGTTATCTCTAAATCCATTTTATCTAGCATTTTCAAATAATTTAGATACTGCTTAGTTATATCTATTATAGATATATCCTTTATATCTATTTTATGCTTTGTTATTAAATCATAAAGTAAATCTAATGGTCCCTCATAGACTTGTAATTGTATATTATACTTCATATCAATCCCTCTTTAATCTGTTTATTATATTAAACAAATAAATATACTATTTTTAGCAACACTGTATATATTGGTGATAGTATTATTTGATATATACCAGTAAATAAAGCAATTAATAAAATTATATAACTCATACTTTCAAATTTATACAAATATTCATTCCATTTATATGGTACAAATGTAGATATAACTCCCCATCCATCAAGTGGAGGTATCGGAAGTAAGTTAAAAGCTGCAAATCCCATACTATATAAAAGCACATATCCAGCTATTGTATTTATAGCGTACATATGCACATACTTATTGATAATTACACACAGTATAGCAGTCAAAACATTACAAAAAACGCCTGCAAGTGAAACTATCAGGTTTCCTATCTTATAGTTTTTAAAGTTATTTGGATTTACTGGTACTGGCTTTGCCCACCCTATCTTAAGGATAAACATAGCCAAAAGACCTATTGGGTCAACATGTCTTACAGGATTTAATGTCATTCTACCATAAGCTTTAGCTGTATCATCTCCCAACAAGTGAGCTGAATAAGCATGGCCAAACTCATGTATTGATATTGCCATAGCTATACCAACTAAACTTGCTACTATTTCTCCTATATTCATACTTAACATTAATGTACATCTCCTAAATTAAATTTTTAATATTATTATAACAATTAAATAGCTTATAATCAAAATTATTTTACATTATAATAATTTTAACTTCTAGGCATAAAATTAAAATTTGCTTTTTATTTTATAACTTTTATTATTATATCATATTCATTGTGAAAATATAATAATTACACCTACTGTAAGTATAATATTATATTGACATGAATTGACATTATTGTCTCTTAGTCAATATTATACAAGAAGTATAAAAAAATATGTGTTACACTTTGTATAACATGAAAGGAGGTTACCTAAGTGAGACAAGAAGAACGCACAGTATGCTTTGATAGGGAATTAAAAATTGAAGCATATAGATTTAAAGGCATAATGCAAAAATTCCCAAACCATTTTCATGAACATTATGTAATTGGTTTTATAGAAAAAGGTCAAAGATATTTATCTTGTAAAAATAAAGAGTATACCACAAGTACTGGAGATTTGCTACTTTTTAACCCTTTTGATAGTCATACTTGTGAACAAATAGATGATAAAGTACTTGATTACAGATGTATTAATATTAAGCCAGAAATAATGAAAAAAACCGTCTTTGAAATTACAGGTAAAAATTATTTACCAAAATTTAATCAACCTGTTATATTTCGCAGTGAGCTAGTACCTCTACTACAAGAATTACACTATATAATCATGGAAGAAGAATTGGATTTTAAAAAGGAAGAGCTTTTTTTCTTCCTAATTGAACAATTAATTGAAGAACATACAGAGCCAAATTTGCAATCTAACTTGGAAAATACAAATATAGAAATTCAAGCAGTATGTGATTATCTAGAAAATAATTATGCTGAACATATAGTACTTGACGAATTAAGCACTATAGCAGGTATGAATAAGTACTCTCTACTTCGTAATTTTACGAAATTAAAAGGTATTACACCATATAGATACCTAGAAAATATACGGGTAAACAAAGCTAAAAAGCTTTTAGAAAAAGGCGTAGAACCTATAGATGCTGCGATACAAACAGGATTTGTAGACCAAAGTCACTTTACAAACTTTTTTAAGAATTTTATTGGTCTTACACCAAAGCAGTATCAAAATATATTTATAAATGATGATTCAAACAACTTTAAATAAGGTAAAAAGGAGAAATAAAAATGGAAAATAAAAATTCAAAATGTGTCATGGTAATAGACGAAAATTTACCAATGGGAATTATATCCAATACAGCAGCTATAATGGGAATTACACTAGGAAAACATGCCCCAGAAACTGTTGGCCCAGATGTAATTGACAAAACAGGTAATAGCCACTTAGGAATTATTGACATTCCTGTACCTATTTTAAAAGGAAACAAAGAAATAATAAAAGATTTACGTAAAAAATTATATACTTTGGAATTTAACGATTTAACTGTTGTAGATTTTTCAGATGTAGCACAAAGTTGCAATCTTTATGAAGAATTTACACAAAAGATTGCTAGTGTTCCAGAAGATGAGTTACAGTATTTTGGGATAGCAATTTATGGGAATAAAAAGAAAGTGAATAAACTTACTGGTAGTATGCCTTTACTTAGATAATTGTTAAACAACCCTATATATGATATTAAATCAAATGATATTTTAAGATACATAAACTTTTCTATATTTCTATAAAAATCATAAGATTATAAAATACTTCTATATGGTAAATAAAAATACCCCTATGGCAAATAATTACATAAGGGTATTTTTTATGTGTATTATAATCATATCTTTGTGTATTATAATTATATTTCATCTGATAATTATTTATATCATATTATCAATTATTCTTTGAAGCATTTGTAGATAGCTTGCCTTATTTATATCCTTAGTATTTATCAATTCCACTTCGCCTATTACTTTTTTATCTTTACATATCTTTATTTTTCCTAAAACAGTTCCCTTTTTAATTGGCATCTTAGGATTTTTTACTATTTCAATTTTCTTCTCAAATTCTTTAGAACTTCCTTTTTTAATAAGAGTATTTAAATCTTCTTTAGCAACCAATTTAACTTTGTTTTCATCAGCCTTATCCAATGTAAGTGTTGCTATATTATCACCTTTACTACATAACTTAACACTTTCATAATTAGCAAATCCATAGTTTAAAAGGCTAGAGGCATCATTAAATCTTTCTGGAGAAGTCTCTGCTCCTAAAGTTGCAGCAACTAGATGAGTATTACCTCTCTTTGCAGATGCTGATAAACAGTATTTTGCTTCTTGAGTAAAACCAGTTTTAACACCAGTTGCTCCTTGATAATGCTTTATAAGTTTATTAGTATTTGCAAGACCTACTGTAACTTGTTTCTTCCCTACTACAACCTTATCCATCCATGTAGTTAAGTATTTACTTATCATTTCGTGTTTTAATAGTTCTCTAGACATTAAAGCTATATCATGAGCAGATGTATAGTGGTTTGCAACTGGAAGTCCATTTGTATTTGCAAAATGAGTATCATTCATATTTAACTCTTTTGCTTTAGCATTCATTCTATCAACAAATCCTTCAACACTTCCAGCTAAGTGTTCAGCCATAGCAACACAAGCATCATTTGCAGAAGCAACAGCTATACCTTTTAATAATGTATCAACCTTTTGAGTTTCTCCTGGCTCTAGGAATATTTGACTACCACCCATACTAGATGCAGTTTCACTTACTTGAACTTCATCATCAAGCTTAATCTTGCCTGAATCCAAAGCTTCTACTATAAGTAGCATAGTCATTACCTTAGTTACACTAGCAGGAGGAAGCTTTTTATGAGCATCCTTTTCATATAAAATTTGTCCACTACCAACATCCATCAAAATTGCTGATTTTGAAGATATATTTAGTTGGTTGGCATCAGCATTTTCCTTATTATTTGCAAAAGAAAAGCTTAAAGGAGTAAGCGCAATTAATATAGCCAAAGCAGTACTAGCTAATTTTTTCATCGATGTCACCTCTTAAAGTTTATTTAAACTTATTTTCTCACATTTAACTTTTTTTATTCTAAATGCCTAGATATACCTTGACCTAAATTTTTTTTCTTTTCAAGCTTTTTAAAGTAACCTTCTAAAACACCTTTATTAGACGCATTTTCTATTATTTCAAAAGCATCTTCATAATTCATTCCATACTCTCCTGCTATTTCCATTTTTGTTTGTTTTAAAGCTTTTATAGCATTTTGTCTTGAAACATCATCCATAAGAATCCTCCTATCAGTAAAATTTATATATAATTAGTTTTTACTAATAAAAGATTGTTATAATTGGTATTTTATGTAATATATTTTTTTTTAAAATG
Organism: Clostridioides difficile ATCC 9689 = DSM 1296; assembly: GCF_001077535.1. Classification (GTDB taxonomy): domain Bacteria; phylum Bacillota; class Clostridia; order Peptostreptococcales; family Peptostreptococcaceae; genus Clostridioides; species Clostridioides difficile. Next base: position 1,396,234 of record NZ_CP011968.1, on the reverse strand, counting down.
AGTATTAAAAAGACCTCTTGTAATTCTTAAGATAATATCAATTGGATTTTTGATATTACTTTAAAAATTACAAGAGGTCTAATTTTCAAATTTATAGTTTTTTTATATTATACTTCCATTATGATAGGAAGTATCATTGGATTTCGTTTAGTTTTTTGATATAAATATTCTTTTAGGTTTTCTTTAATATTATTCTTTAAATAAGCCCATTCTTTAATATTTTTCTCTTCACATTCATTTAGAACATTCTTAATTATATCCTTTGCTCCATCCATTAAATCTTCTGACTCTCTTACATATACGAATCCTCTGGAAATTATATCTGGACCTGCTAAGACCTTACCCTCATCCTTGGAAATAGTAACTACAACTATCATAAGACCATCTTCTGATAAATGCTTTCTATCCCTTAAAACTATATTACCTACATCGCCTACTCCTAGACCATCAACTAATATGTTTCCTGTTTGTATACGGTTTGCTACCTTAGCAGAATTTTTATCTAATTCTAAAACATCTCCTGTTTGCATGACAAAAATATTTTCTTTGTCCATACCAAGCTGTTCAGCTATTTCAGCATGTCTTTTTAACATTCTATATTCACCATGAGCTGGCATAAAAAACTTTGGTCTAACTAATGCATGTATAAGTTTTAATTCTTCTTGACAGGCATGTCCAGAAACGTGTATATCAGCTATATCACTGTATACTACTTCTGCTCCTTTTTCAAATAAGAAATTGATTACTCTTGATATTAATTTTTCATTTCCTGGTATTGGATGAGCAGATATTATAACTAAATCGCCACTCTTTATTTCTACTTTTTTGTGCTCTGAAAAAGCCATTCTAGCAAGAGCTGACATAGGTTCACCTTGTGAACCAGTTGTTATTATCACTAATTCACTATCTTCATACTTACATATATCATTTAAATCTATAAGCATGTCATCAGAAATATCTAGGTATCCTAATTCTTTTGCAACTCCAACTACATTGACCATTAAGCGACCTGATATAGCAACTTTTCTATTAAACTTTTCAGCAGTATTTATTATTTGTTGTAATCTGTGTATGTTGGATGCAAAGGTAGCAACTATAATTCTTCTGCCATTTCCTTTTGCAAATAATTCGTCAAGACCTACCCCAACAGTCTTTTCAGACATAGTAAATCCTGGTTTTTCTGCATTAGTACTATCTGCCAGCATTAAAAGAACTCCTTTTTTGCTCAACTCACAGATTCTATGCATATCCATAACATCTCCATCAATAGGAGTCAAGTCAATCTTAAAATCTCCTGTGTGGTATATTATACCTTGGTCTGTGTGTATTGCAATAGAGTAAGCATCTGGTATACTATGGTTATTTTTCAAAAACTCTACTTCCATATTATCAAGCTTTATAACTTGTCTAGGACCTATAACATTTAACTTAACATTATTCATTTTATGTTCTTTAAGTTTTACTTGTATAAGACCTATACTAAGTCTTGCCCCATATACAGGTACATTTATTTTCTTTAATATATATGGAAGAGCTCCTATATGGTCTTCATGTCCATGTGTAATAAATATACCCTTTATTTTATCCCTATTTTTTACTAAATAAGTTATATCTGGTATAACTATATCTACTCCTAACATTTCATCCTCTGGAAAACTAAGTCCAGCATCTATAACAATTATTTCATCTTTATACTCAACAACAGTCATATTTTTTCCAACTTCGTTAAGTCCACCCAAGGCCATTACCTTTATCTTGTTGGTGTTCTTTTTGAACAATTGCATCATCTCCTTCTGTCTATTTAATTTTTTAACACGTTCTACAATCATAAATAATATCAAATCACGCACTCGCTACCAGTTATTCTTATTGTACCATAATTCGTATCATATTTTAAGCTATATTTAAAATACATTTAACGTATTATTTTGACAAACCTATTTTATTTTGATATCCTCTAAATATTATATGATTTAATATCGGATAATTTAGGAGGATTTATGCGTGGTAAAACTCATTGTGCAATAGGAATCTTAACAGCTATCCAAACATCTTTAATATTTAAAATTCCTATATCTTTAGTTGATATTTTAGTTTCAGCTACTTTTGCTGTACTACCCGATTTGGATAAATCTAATTCTATGGTCTCAAATTTCATTCTAAAAAACAATGTATCCAAATACATATATAGAATTTTTATATATGCTGTTAATATTATTATTTTCTTTATTTCAATAAATATAAATGATAATTTTTATTTAAGCGCAATAATTACATTTGTTGCAATTATAATTATTGAAGCAAAACTAACCCACACATTTCTAAGAAAAGTTTTTCTATCATTAATATTTATACTATTAGCTATATGCTTATACATCATAGAAGTTGAAATATATTTTACAATTTTTTGTCTAATGTTGTCAATTTTTCCCTGGTTAAAGCACAGAAGTTTTTCTCATAGCATATTTGCAACTATAATAGTATATTTTTTACTAAAACAGATAGAATTAATCACTAATATTAATAATTTATCTTTTTATGGTACGATTGGTTATGCAAGTCATATGTTTTTAGGAGATTTATTTACAAAGCAAGGAATACCAATTTTTTATCCGCTAAGCGAAAAGAAAATTTCTTTAGGTTTTTTAACTGTTGGAGGACCATTTAGTAATTTCATAGAAAAATCATTCATTTTTGTACTTATAGGATTAATTATATTTTCAATATTAAAACTATAAGCATCTTGAAAACTGTATATTTGCATTTTATAGATGGTTTATAATAAAAAATGGAAGAATAGCATAGAATATAAAAGTTCTATACTATTCTTCCATCGACATTAAGCAATAGAAGTTTATTCTTCTGAATCGCTTACTCCATTACACTCGTCACATAGTCCATAAAATTTAACATCATGATCAAGTATTTTAAATTTGTACAATGATTGTATCTCTTTTTCTATATTGTCTAAAAGGTCTTCTTTAGCTTCCATTATCTTTCCACAATTTTTACAAATAAGATGATGATGATTATGACAGTCTTCTTTATGTAGACTAATCTCATATCTTATACATCCATCGTCTAAGTTTAGTTTTGATATTAATCCTATTTCATCCAATAGCTGCATTGTTCTATATACAGTAGCTAAGCCTATTTCAGGACAGTCAACTCTAACTAAATCATAGATTTCCTCACTACTTAGATGTGAATGGTCATGTTTAAGCAATATTTCAACTATTGCTCTTCTTTGTGGCGTAATCTTAAAACCAGTTTCTTTTAACTTGTCTTTTAATAAATCCATTGTATTTGCCATAACATCACCCTTACTATTTTCAATTGATAATCTTTATTAAATAATATTGTAATTGATAATTCATTTTTTGTCAAGACATTTAAATAAATTTAATTTATTCTCATAATATAAATATATACCCATAAAAGATATATTATTCACCAAAATTCATAAATTTTTTGGTATTTTTAATAAAAAACAAAAAAACAGATATATACTATAAATGCTTTTACAATTAATAAGGTTTAATTAAAGCAAATATAATAAATATCTGATTTTTATATACAAACTTAATTACTTATCTAGTTAAGTCCATTTGATTCATCTTCGTCGTAATTTAAACCTTCTTCTTCCATTATAGCAGTATACACAGCTACAACAGTTTCATACTCTTCATCACTTTCCAAAGGTATTAAGATTTCACCTTCTTCATCCTCATCAATTCTAAAGATTAAAGCTTCTTCTGCTTCTTCATCATCTAAAGGCATTAATATTGCATACTCTTTTCCTTCTGCTTCTAATGTTAATATTATTTCAAATTGGCTTTCAACGCCATTTTCGTCTATTAAATTTATTATATTTTCTTCCATAATGTCATTCACCTCAAATTTATTTTTATTTTTATTATTTATATTATATATCATAAGTATTCAATTTTATAGTTCTTTTATGAATTTATTTTAAAATCTAAATATCCTTGCAAAATTATTACTGCTGCCAACATATCTATAACCTTTTTTCTTTTTTGTCTACTAACATCTGCTTCTAATAAAGACCTCTCTGCCGCTACTGTAGAAAGCCTCTCATCCCAAAACTCTACATCAATACCTGTTTCTGCTTTTACCAATTCACAAAACTTGATTACTTTTTCTCCTTGTGGACCTAAAGTTCCATTCATATTTTTTGGTAATCCTGATACAATTTTATTTACTTGTTTTTCTTTTATTATTGCTTTTAGCTCTTCAATATCTTTTTTCTTGCCAACTCTTTTTATTGTTTTTACACCTTGTGCAGTTAATCCCATCAAATCACTCACAGCAACTCCAATAGTTTTATCACCAACATCAAGACCCATTATTCTTCCATCTAACATAGTTCCTCCTTTATCTATTTATATTCTATAGATTAAATACATATTCTGAACCTCTCATAACTAAGGTCACAGGCTTACTGCTTCATATAATTTTACATAATCAATCATAAAAATTGCAATATGATTTTTTATGTAAGCATCCAGTTTACATTAATAATCATATTGCATTTTTTATTTAAATCCTATATGAACAGTAAAAATTTTTTTAGTTATTTTTTTCAAATATTATCATATTTATACTTATTATTATTAGTGGTATAAGTATATATATAGATGCTGTAGATGCAGCAACTATTCCAGAATCATTAACTAAAAGAGTAATTATACAACCAACCATAGATGCAATAAACCCTTTAAACAAGATTGGAAAATTATTCATTATCTTTCTAAAGTGTCTAGATGGTTTAAATATAAGCACTGCAATTACTCCAATTCCTACAAGTAAAATATTTACCCATACACTTGTCTGTGCTAGTTGCATATTCATTTGAATTTTTCTTCCAAATGTTTGTAATATCTCTCCTGGTCCATTTAGGAAAATTCTCTGTACAAACATACCTAAATGAGATTCACTACCTGAAAGTATATCTAAAGCTGCAAATGCAAAAACGACAACTACAGCTGAAACAGCTAATAATACAGCTTTCTTAAAATCTATTTTAATGTCATATATAAGCATTATAAACAACAAATATGCTACACATTCTGATATAGCTCCACCAACATTTGCACCCATTGAAGGATATGCACTAGTTATAAGTATTATTAATGAAAAAATTACAACAAGTAATTTAGATACCTTCTTATAATGTAATAATACTGCTAAGCCAAATACTGCACTTGCTATAGTTACACCTTCATATTCATTTCCTACACCATAGTACCTAGCTCCTATGACAGCATCATAACTCATTATGTTATTTTGCATTAAGTATGTTCCAAATACAGAATCTATAACTATGACTAAAATAGTAAGTGTTGCAAAAAATCCCATGTGCTTTATATCATTGTCCTTAAATAATTTTCTACCTAACAAGTATAATATTAGCGTAGTTGCAAATATTCCCAAAGATATTGAAATTGGAGTTTTAAAATTCATCAAAGGAGCTAACATAAATGATAGTGGCATTATTATGCCTAATTTTATAAACTCCTTAAGTACTTTGAATACACGCTCTTTATGTGGCATATAATTTCTAAAGAAAATCGCAAACATGGCAATTACCCAAGAAGCAGATATTACGCCTACAAAGCCATTTATAATAGTTGACCTTATTGAAGATATAGACACTATCCTTTCATAAAGTGATTTTAGATAGCTAATATTGTCCTCTTTATTTACTAAAGTATAACTTCTACCTACCATCTCTTTATTTTCAAGACCAAATGTACCTAGTATATCTACTCCAACATCTAAATTGGCAACAATTCCAGCTTTTCTTGTTGTGGCAGATTCCAGTAGACCTTTCCCTTCTCCACTAAATTTTATTATTGGAGAAAGTCTTCTCTTATTCTTATAATCTAGGTCACTTGGAAATGCACTTGCTATATAAACAGTGTCATTTTCTCCAACCATAGAAAATACTTGTTCAAGATATTTATTTATATTTTTTACAATATTTTTCTTCATTGTATCATAAGTATTATCATTTAGATTTAATCTATACATATCTAATCTATATGTATCTCCAAGTTCTACAAATATAGCATCACTATTTTTATAGGATTTTTTAGTTTCATCTAGTAATTTATCATAATCTGTAGATATTCCAAATGGCATTTTAGAATCTTTCTTATTAATATTATCAATATTACCTGAATCAATCCTTCCATATTGGTCCATAGCTACTAAACATAAGTTTCTGTTTTTAACTAATTGATTATTTTCAATTATATCAGCATTTCCAATTACAGATGTCTTTAAACCATTTTCTGATAAAGTTTTTCCTAATGACCCTAAATTTGCTCCATATTCTCCATACTCAAGATTTTCATTTATAGATCTATTAATGCCTAAATCATTTATTTCTTTAGCTTTTTGACCTGTTGCGACTTCAAAAGCTTTAGCAGTATCTTGGTCTACTTTTTGAAAATTGATATAGTCTTCAGTAGTTACACTAGCTCTTGTTCCTGCACCCATACTTGCATAAGACCTTCTATCATCAGTACCTTGATCCCCTCTTATATTCATGAGAGCTACATAGCCTCTCTTTTCTATCTCATTTTTCAAGATTGGAATATTCATCATACTTCCAAGATTGGTCCTATTCATATCAATAAATATGACCTTGCCTTTTTCTTCAGCAAAACCATAGCTAGCAGTTGATACAAAAATCATAATGACTATTGCAAACAACGACATAATCTTTTTTCTCATTTATTTGACCTACTTTCTATTCAGATAGTGCGTGATTACTTCTTCAAGTATCTCATCTCTTTCAAATTTTTTAATTATAGCTCTTGCATTTTTATGACTAGTTATATAGCTAGAATCACCAGAAAGGAGATACCCTATAATTTGATTTATAGGGTTATATCCTTTTTCAACTAATGCTTTATATACAAAATCAATAGTATCTCCTACACTCATCCTATCTTCTGGTATTCCTTCAAATTTCATAGTGTAGTCTAAATCTTTTTCCAAACTAAAAACCTCCTTGAGTGAATGTTATTTAACTTGTGTCTTAATAACCTCACTTGCATAGCTTAAAGCTTGGTCAACCTTAGATACATCACTAGCTCCTGCTTGTGCCATATTAGGTCTTCCTCCACCTTTTCCTCCAGCTATTTTTGCAACTTCTCTAACAATATTACCTGAATGTATTCCCTTATCTAATACATCTTTAGTGGCAGTAACTACAAAGTTAACTTTATCATCTACTACATTTGCAAGTACTACTACACCAGAACCAAGCTTATCTCTTAGATTATCTGCTGTTTCTCTTAGTGTATCCATATCCATACCTTCAAATTTATTAGTTATCAAATTAACTCCATTTACTTCAACTTTAGAATCAAAAATAGAATCAACTGATTGTAAACTCATCTTAGCTTTCATATCATGCAATTCTTTAGATAAGTTTTTATTTTCTTCTAATAAAGAACTTATTCTTTGAATTAAATTATCTTCTTTAGATTTTAAGTTTACACAAACTTCAGAGATAATTCCATCTCTTTCTTTTAGGTATTCATAAACAGCTTTTCCTGTTATTGCTTCTATTCTTCTTACACCTGCTGCTACTCCACCTTCAGATAATATTTTGAACATTCCTACTTGAGAAGTATTTGTCAAGTGAGTTCCTCCACAAAGTTCTGTAGAATAATCTCCCATAGAAACTACTCTTACCTCATCACCATATTTTTCACCAAATAGTGCTGTAGCTCCTTTTTCTTTAGCTTCCTTTATATTCATAATATCACATTTTATGTCTAAAGATGATAAAATAACATTATTTACTTTTTCTTCTATTACTTTTAATTCTTCATTTGATATTGCTTCAAAGTGAGTAATATCAAATCTAAGTCTTTCTGGAGTTACTAAAGAACCAGCTTGATTAACATGTTCTCCTAATACTTCTCTTAATGCCTTATGAAGTAAATGTGTAGCACTGTGATTTCTTGCAGCTGACATTCTAGTTTCTCTATCTACGAGTGTCTTTACTTTGTCCCCATTACTTATTCTTCCTGATTTTATTATACCTATATGTTTTATACTATTATTAGCACCTTTTTTAGTATTTAATACTTCTAAAACTAAGTTTTCATTAGTTATCAATCCACAATCTCCAACTTGTCCTCCACCTTCAGGATAGAAAGTAGTGTTATCTAGTACTATAGATACCTTATCGCCTTCTTCTGCACTTTGAACTAGCTCATCATCTTTAACTATAGCTTCAATAGTTCCTTCACCATAAATTTCACTATACCCATTAAATGTACTGTCAACTGTAGATTCTAATTTTGATAGAGGGTCTTCCTTCCAACTTTCTCCATCCATATTTCCTCTAGCATTTCTAGCTCTTTCTTTTTGCTTTTCCATTTCTTCATTAAAAGCTTCTTCATCTACAGATAGATGTTCTTCTTCTAATATTTCTTTAGTTAAGTCTATAGGGAAGCCATAAGTATCATATAGTTTAAAAGCTTCTTGACCACTTAGGACAGTCTTTCCTTCATTTTTTAATACTTCTATATAAGAGTTCAATATTTCTGTTCCTTGGTCTATAGTTTCATTGAATTTTTCTTCTTCTATTCCAACTACTTTTTTAATATAACTTTCTTTTTCAACTAAAACTGGATATGCTTTATCATTTACTTTTATAACTTCATCTATTAGTTTCTGTAAAAATAATTCTTTTACTCCTAATAACTTACCATGACGAGCAGCACGTCTAAGAAGTCTTCTAAGAACATATCCTCTTCCTTCATTTGATGGAAGCACTCCATCACTAACTAAGAATGTTACAGCTCTTATATGGTCAGTTATTATTCTTATTGATATATCATTTTTTGGATTCTCTCCATATTTTACTCCTGTTAACTTCTCAACTGCTTCTAGTATAGATTTAATTGTATCAACTTCAAAGATAGTGTCTACGCCTTGCATAATACAACCCATTCTTTCAAGACCCATACCTGTATCTATATTCTTGTTTTCTAATAGACTATAATTTCCTTCTTCATCTCTATCAAATTGAGTAAATACATGGTTCCAAAATTCTAAATACCTATCACAATCACAGCCTGGTTTACAGTCTGGATTGTCACATCCATATTCTTCTCCTCTATCAAAATATATTTCTGAACAAGGACCACAAGGACCTGTACCTATTTCCCAGAAATTATCATCTTTTCCAAGTCTAACCATTCTTTCTTCTGGGAAATTCATTTCTTTTGCCCATATATCATAAGAATCATCATCTTCTTCATATACAGTCACCCATATCTTATCTTCTGGTATATTTAGCCATTCTGTAACAAATTCCCATCCCCATTTGATTGACTCTCTTTTAAAGTAATCTCCAAATGAGAAGTTACCCATCATTTCAAAGAATGTAGCATGTCTTGCAGTTATACCTACATTTTCTATATCTCCTGTTCTTATACATTTTTGAGATGTACACATTCTCACACTTGGAGGTACTTCTACACCTGAAAAGTAGTTTTTCAAAGGTGCCATACCTGAGTTTATAAGTAACAAACTCTTATCATTGTTTGGTACTAAAGAATAACTATTTGCTACATAATGACCTTTTGACTCAAAAAATTCTAAAAACTTACTTCTTATTTCATTTAATCCCATCTTTTCCATATCATGTTCCTCCTAATAAATTTTATTTTTTCGTTTAAATAAAAAACCTCGTCCCTATAAATAAATTTATAGGGGCGAGGACAATCGCGGTACCACCCTAATTATCATACAAAGTATGATATCTTCGGAAAACCTTAGCTATAACGTAACTACCGTCAATCTCTACTTAAATCTTCTTTATAAAATATAAATTGTTCAAGATTGCTACTAAAAGGCTGCTTCAAATATCATATTCTAAGGGCTTCCAGCATTTCCCTCTCTCTGTAAGACATCAAATATTTTACTATTCCTTATCACTGTATTTGTTTTTTAATTAATATACTAATTATATTACTAAATTTTACAAAATTAATCAATACTATATTTTCATATACAATAAATTTATTTTATAAACTTTATTTACTCTTAATATACTTTATTGTTTATTTTTTTAATTTTTTAGATGTTTTTATAAACTTTTCTCGATTATACCTCCACCTACTACAATATCTCCATCATACATTACTACAGATTGACCTTTAGTAATAGCTCTTTGAGCTTCATCAAAAACTATTTTAATAGTATCTTCTCCTACTCTATGAATAGTAGCTGGTGATGGTTTTGCTGAATATCTTATTTTGGCTTGAACTCTTAATGGTTCTTCTAACGTATCTATTGATATAAAGTTAACATCTTTAGCAATAAGTTCCTTTTTAAATAAATCTTCATTGTCTCCAAGAACTATGGTATTATTTATTGGATTTATGTCTATTACAAACATTGGTTTTCCAAAAGTAATTCCAAGCCCTTTTCTTTGGCCTATAGTATAATATAATATACCCTTATGTTTTCCAAGTATATTGCCTTTAGTATCTACAAAAAAACCTTCTTCAATACGCTTTTTAGAATGTTTTTTTACATAATTTGCATAGTCATTATCTTTAACAAAACAAATTTCTTGACTATCAGGCTTATTGTGTACTGCCATACCCATTTCCTTAGCAATTTCTCTTACTCTATCTTTTTCATAGTCACCTATTGGCAATAAAGTATGCTCTAGTTGCTCTTGTGTAAGATTATAAAGTGCATAAGTTTGGTCTTTTTTATCTGTAACAGATTTTTTTAGCAAATATCTTCCTGTACTTTCATCCTTTTCTATCTTTGCATAGTGACCTGTAGCTACATAATCACAACCTATTTGTCTAGCCTTCTTATAAAAATCATCAAATTTTATATGTTTATTACAAGCTATACAGGGATTAGGAGTTTTTCCTTCCAAATATTCATCTATAAAATAATCTATTACTTTTTCTTTAAACACTTCTCTAAAATTTAAAACATAAAATGGTATACCTATTTTATTTGCTACCCTTCTAGCATCTTCAACAGCAGATAAAGAACAACAACCACCTTCAATTTCAACAACATCATCATCTTGCCACAACTTCATAGTAACACCAATGACATCATATCCTTGTTGTTTTAAAAGATATGCAGCTACAGAGCTATCAACTCCTCCACTCATACCTATCATTACTTTTTTATTCATAAACAAATTTCACCTCATCTTTTGCATTACTTATTATTATACCATATAGAGCAAGTATTGTACTTATTTAAAATATAGCTTGTTCTATTTTCTAAAAAAATAATCATCTTTATTATTTGAATCTTATGGATTATTTTGTTAACTAATTAACCTCTAAATCAAGTTAAAATACTTAATTTAGGCAATAAAAAATAGCCATTTTAAAAACAGCTATTTTTTATGTCCTAATTATATCATTAGTACTTCTTTTTAATCATTGTAAACTTCTCATAACACAATCACTTATTTTTATTCTTCTTCTTCAACATCATGGTCATGAGCATCATCTATAACATATCCATCCAATTCTGGTATATGGATATTGTTCTTTTGAGCATAATCTATAAGAGCTGCTTTTACAGCTTGTTCAGCTAAAACTGAACAATGCATCTTTACTGGTGGTAAACCATCCAAAGCTTCTGCAACAGCTTTATTTGTAAGTTCTAATGCATCTTTTATAGTTTTTCCTTTTATCATTTCAGTTGCCATAGAAGAACTTGCTATAGCTGAACCACAGCCAAATGTTTTAAACTTAACATCCTTTATTACATCTCCATCTATGTCTAAAAATATCTTCATTATATCTCCACATGTAGGGTTTCCAACTTCACCTACACCACTTGCATTATCAATTTCTCCCATATTTCTTGGATTCATAAAATGTTCCATAACTTTATCACTATATTGCATTATCTTTTCCTCCTACTCAATTTATGTCTATTTTTTATGCTTTATCTTTATGTCTATTTTACTAAACCTTGTTTCTTCGCATCATCATAAAGTGGTGACATGCTTCTAAGTCTTTCTATTACTTTTGGTAAGTTCTCTAGTATATAATCTATATCATCATCTGTTGTAAAATCTCCAACTGTAAGTCTTAATGAACCATGTGCTATTTCATGTGGTAAACCTATTGCAAGAAGTACATGTGAAGGGTCTAATGAACCAGAAGTACATGCAGAACCACTTGAACCAGCAATTCCTAACATATCTAATAATAAAAGTATTCCTTCACCTTCTATAAATTGGAATGCAAAGTTTGCATTTCCTGGCAATCTATTTTCTAAGCTACCATTTACTCTTGTGTAAGGTATTCTTTCTAACACACCATCTATTAACTTATTTCTAAGACGAGTTAAAGTTTCTACATGATTTTGCATATTTTCCTTAGCTAATTCTGCTGCTTTTCCATATCCAACTATTGCAGGTATATTTTCTGTACCAGCTCTTTTGCTTTTTTCTTGTGCTCCACCATGGACAAAGTTATGAAGTCTTACACCTTTTCTTATGTATAAAGCTCCTACACCTTTTGGTCCATATATTTTATGTGAAGACATACTCATCAAATCTATTCCTAATTCTTTAACATCTACTGGAATATTACCTGTAGCTTGTACTGCATCAGTGTGGAATAATATCTTATGTTTTTTAGCTATTTCGGATATTTCTTTAATAGGCTGTATAGTTCCTATTTCATTATTTGCAAACATTATACTTATAAGTATAGTAGTATCTTTTATTGACTCTTCTAGTTGTTTTAAGTCTACTTTTCCTTCGCTATCAACATCTAAATAAGTTATTTCAAATCCATGATGTTTTGCTAAGTATTCACATGTATGAAGTATTGCATGGTGTTCTATTTTTGAAGTTATTATATGATTACCTTTGTTTTTATTAGCATAAGCTACACCCTCTAGTGTCCAGTTATCACTTTCTGAACCACCTGCTGTAAAATATATTTCACTAGGTTCAGCATTTATAAGGGCTGCTACTTGTTCTCTTGCTTTATCCAAAGCATCTTTTGCTTCTCTTCCGAATGTGTGAAAACTAGATGCATTACCAAAATAATCTGTTAGGTATGGCATCATTGCATCCAATACTTCTTTTTTAATAGGTGTTGTTGCAGAATAATCCATATACAATCTTCTTTTTTCCATTACATTCATCTCCAAATCTATTTTTTAATATTTGTTATATCATTTTCTAATTTATTTTTGTTATAGTCATTTATCATATCTTTAAGAGTAATTGAATCTATAACATCTTCTATACCCTTTTTCATCTTTTCCCAAACTATTTTTGTTACACACATGTTTGAGTTTTCACATACATCTTCATCTAGTACACAGTCAGATAATGCAACTGGTCCTTCTAATACTACAAGTATATCTCCTACTGTTATGTCTTCAGCATTCTTTGAAAGCAAATAACCTCCTTGAGCACCTCTCACACTTTTTACTAGACCCGATTTTTTTAAAGATGAAAATATTTGTTCTAAGTACTGATCTGATATTTTTTGCTTCTTAGCAATAAATTTTAATGATACTGGTCCATTGTCTTGATTTAATGCTAATTCAAACATTGCTTTTAGTCCATATCTACCTTTAGTAGACAACTTCATATATTATCACCTCTATATAGAAATCTAATTCATACTGTTTTAGTAGGAATTACTTTCAAGATAATTTTATTATACCCTACTAATTTTGTCAAGATTAATTTTAATTTTTTATTTTGAATAAATTCCCCATTTTCCAATGTTTTCAAATCCTAGTTTTTTATATATCTTTCCAGCCTCTTCATTATCATAAAACAAACAAGGAATTTTGTTTTCTCTCAGTAACTCTGAACATAGTTTAATTAGGCATTTTGTAGCAAGTCCTTTAGCTCTATATTTAGGATGTGTTCCTACTCCAATTATCATTGCATGAGTCCTATTTTCTGAAGTACTCTTTGCCATTGACACCACCTGTTTGTTAATCTCTATACAATATCCTCTACCTGTCCTTAGTCCATTTTTTAAATTCTCTAAAGTTGTACTGTGAAATTCATCTATTAAGTCATAAAGTTTTACTGTCTTTTTTAGATTTCCAAGTCTAATTCTCTTAACCTTTACATTACAATTATTATCTATCAAAAACTTTTTAGTTTGAAGTTTGCAAAAATCAACTACCTTTAAATTATTAAGTCCTAATCTCTTTGCTAAAGCATCTACAGCACATATTTTCCCAGATATTTCTTCGTAATTAGTATTACGAAGTAGATTATAAAAACCTTCAACATCATACTCTCCATCAGAATAAAACATCATAAATTCAAAATATTTAAGTAATATTGCCTTTATTTCACCATGTTCACCCACATCTGCCCATATATTTAAAAAATTATTTCCATATCCATATCTTTCAATATCCCCTATTATAAACAAATTGTACTCAGGTTCTTTTTTTAAGTATTTCATAACTCTACTGTGATAAGTTGAGTTAAGTTTTATAATCATAATATCTACCCCCGATACATAAAGTTCAGTCTAAAAATCACCATTTAGATATTCTAAATATTTTTTTATATTTTTCTCAGTTTTATTTTCTTGTGGTATGTAATAAATACTATCTTTTATGCTATCTGGTAAATACTGTTGCTTTACATAATGATTTTTAAAATTATGAGGATATTTGTATCCACAACCCCTACCTATTTCTTTAGAACCAGAATAGTGAGCATCCTTTATACTATTTGGTATATCCTTAACAAACTCTTTATCCAGTTCATCCATAGCTTTCATTATTGCTATACATGCAGAATTAGACTTTGGAGATGTAGCCAAAAGAATAGTAGCTTCTGCTAATGGTATTTTCGCTTCTGGAAATCCAAGTTGCATAGCTGAGTCTACACATGCCTTTACAATTACAATAGCATTTGGATAAGCTAAGCCTATATCTTCACTAGCTATTACTAAAAGTCTCCTACATATACTTATCAAATCCCCACCTTTTATAAGTCTTGCTAGATAGTGTATAGATGCCTGTGGGTCACTTCCTCTTATAGATTTTTGAAATGCACTTAAAATATCATAATGACTATCACCATTTTTGTCATAGTTTATAATTTTATTAAATGTAGATGCCCTTATTACATCTGAATCTATATAAGTTATATTATCCTTATTTGGTTTAGTTGAATAGACTACCACTTCTAAAATATTTAAGGCTCTTCTCATATCTCCATCAGAAAGAATTGCTATATCTTCAATAGCATTATTATTACACTCAATATCCATATAGCTATCTTCATTTAATACTTCAACAGCTCTTTTCAGTCCTTTTTCTATATCAAGTTTTTCTAAAGGTTTAAATTCAAATACAGTAGACCTACTTAAAAGAGCTTTATATACATAATGATATGGATTTTCTGTAGTGCTAGCAATCAAAGTTATACTCCCATTTTCCATAAATTCTAATATTGATTGTTGCTGTTTTTTATTAAAACTTTGTATTTCATCTATATATAATAGGACTCCATTTACATTATTTATACTTCCAAGCTCTGATATCACCTTTTTTATATCTTCTAAAGATGAATTAGTAGCATTTATTTTATAGAAGCTTTTATTGCTTCTTTCTGCTATTATTTCCGCTACTGTAGTTTTACCAACACCAGGAGGACCAAAAAATATCATATTTGGTAAAAAATTAGATTGTAATATCTTAGACAATATTTTTCCATTACCTATTATATGACTTTGACCTATTACATCATTCATTGTTTTTGGTCTTATTTTATCTGCTAAAGGCATTTTCTCACTCCTTTTTAATATACTTATCATTACCTTAATAATTCGTCTAAAAAAGGTATCTATTTCAAATAGATACCTTTTCTAATCTAAACCTATAAAATATAGATTATTGATTGTTTTTTAATTTTTTTAATTCATCTGTAAGTTTGTCATTAAGTATTCTTATATGAGTACCTTTCATACCTAATGATCTTGATTCTATCACACCTGCACTCTCAAATTTTCTAAGTGCATTTACTATTACAGACCTAGTTATACCAACTCTATCAGCTATCTTACTTGCTACAAGTAGACCTTCTTTTCCATCCAATTCAGCAAAAATATGTTCAACTGCTTCAAGCTCGGAGTAGGACAGAGTGCCTATTGCCATTTGAACTACAGCTTTCTTTCTCATTTCTTCTTCTAATTCTTCACCTATTGCTCTTAATATTTCAAGACCAACAACAGTTGCACTGTATTCAGCTATTACTAAATCATCATCATTGAATGAATTTGAATATCTTGAAAGTACCAATGTTCCTAATCTTTGACCGCTTCCTAATATTGGAACTACTGTAGTATATTTTTGTAATCTTCCATGTTCTTCAGGAAAGATTTCTAATATCTTCTCACCATTTAAATTTTCTAATGTTTCATCAATTTTTAACACATTTTGAGTATATTCATCTGAAAATTTCTTTTGCTTAGTATACTCATCTTCTATAACTGAACTGTCTTGAACATCATTTAAATGAAGACCTAGTACTTTACCTTTTGCACTTACTACATAAACATTAGAACTTAAAACGTCGCCCAATGCTCCGGCCAGTAAATCAAAAGAGACACTGCTTCCACCACTTGTTTGTAATGTTTTATTTATTTTCCTTGTTTTTTGTAACACTTCACTTGCCATTTAATCATCTCCTCATGAAATTTAGGCCTTTTAATAACCTTTTATATTTTCTAATATTATTTTCACATTTAATGAAAATTTATTTTTCTATTAGTTGTTTACACTTGAAAGATTATCATAGATTGGAACCTTTTTCAAGAGAATTATGTGATTTTTTTCAATTTTCACTCTTTTCCGTCATTATGCTCTTTTGTCTCTTTATTACATTCTTTATTAGAACACACTGTTTTTGTTTCAGATTTAGTCACTTTTTCAACCATATATGAACCACACTTCTCACAAAACTCTCCTGTTGGCTTATTCCAAGCTACAAAGTCACAGTTTGGATAATTAGAACACCCATAAAAAGCTTTACCTCTTTTAGATTTTCTAAGTATAATATCTCCTTCTTCACATTTTGGACATTTAACACCAATTTTATTCATAATTGGTCTAGTTGTTTTACAATCGGGATAGTTTTTACAAGCCATAAACTTTCCAAATCTACCATATTTGATAACCATATTAGACCCACAGTTCTCGCAAATCTCATCAGTTTCTTCATCCATATTTACTTTTTCTATATTTTCAAGAGCTTCTTCAATAGCCTCTTTAAGTGGTGCATATGATTCTGATACAATCTTTTTCCAATCTGTATTGCCTTCTTCTATAACATCAAGTTTACTTTCCATATCAGCAGTAAAATCTACATCTATAAATTTATGGAAATTATTTTCCAAAATATCAGTAACTATTATTCCAAGTTCTGTTGGACATAGACTTGTTCCTTGCTTTTCAACATACTCTCTATTCAGTATAGTAGCTATTGTTGGAGCATACGTACTTGGTCTACCTATACCTAGTTCTTCTAGTGTTTTTACTAAACTAGCTTCTGTATATCTTGCTGGTGGTTGTGTAAAATGTTGGTCTGGCAATATATTTTCTATATTTAATATATCTCCTTTTTCTATACTTGGTAAAATTTTGTCTTCTCTTTCTGAAAAATTATATACCTTGGTATAACCATCAAATTTCATTTTTGAACCAGTTGCCTTAAATACAATATCGCCTATTTTACATTCTACATTTAGTATATCAAACACTGAATCTTCCATTTGACTAGCTACAAATCTTCTCCAAATTAAATTGTATAACTTGTACTGGTCTTTGCTCAATGAGGCTTTTATACTCTCAGGAGTTCTATCAACTGAGGTTGGTCTTATTGCCTCATGGGCATCTTGAACCTTTTTAGTATCCTTTTTTTCTTTTTTATCACCAGTGTTTTTATAGTAGTTTTCTCCTAAATTGTTTACGATATAGCCCTTAGCTTTTTCTTTTGCTTCATCAGATATTCTTTTAGAGTCAGTTCTTATATATGATATAAGACCAACAGTACCTTCACCTTCTATGTCGATACCTTCATATAATTCTTGTGCTATCATCATTGTTTTTTTAGTAGTAAAAAATAACTTATTTGCTCCTTCTTGTTGAAGCATACTTGTTGTAAATGGTTTTGGAGCTGATTTACGTCTTGATTTAGATTCTATCTTCTCAACCTTTAAATCTTTACCTTCCATTTCTTTTAGTATTTCATTTACAGCTTCTTCATTTTCTAATTCAATCTTTTCATCATTTTTACCATAAAATTTCAAAGTTATATCTTTGTCTTTTACTGTCTTAGCCTCAACATCTATTGTCCAGTATTCTTTTGGAATAAATGCCTTTATTTCTTTTTCTCTGTCACAAATTAACTTTGTTGTAACAGATTGCACTCTACCTGCACTAAGACCTTTTCTAACCTTTTGCCATAATATAGGACTTATTTGATAACCTAAAAGTCTGTCTAGCACTCTTCTTGCCTGTTGTGCATCAACCAAATTTATATCAATATTTCTAGGATGTTTAATTGCTTTTTTAATTGCATCCTTAGTTATCTCATTAAACTCTATTCTACAATCCTCAGATTCATCTAAATTTAGTATATGAGCTAAATGCCATGATATAGCTTCACCTTCTCTATCAGGGTCAGTTGCTAGATATACTTGTTTAGATTTTTTAGCTTCTTTTTTTAATTCTTTTATTACATCGCCTTTTCCTCTTATATTTATATATTGAGGTTCAAAATTATTTTCTATATCTACACCTAATTTACTTTTAGGTAAATCTCTGACATGACCAACTGATGCTTTAACTGTGTAATGACTTTTCCCTAAAAATTTTTCTATAGTTTTAGCTTTTGCAGGCGATTCTACGATGACTAATGTTTTGGCCATAAAACCATACACCCCCACTACCTAATCTTAATTTATACATTTAAACTGTACGTTTTATTATTCATTTCTACTACTAACTCATTTAGTACTAATTCATTGATTATTGAATTTACATACTTTATTTCTATACCAGTATAATCACAAATACTATCTATATGCAAGTTTCCTTCTCTTTTTATAGCTTCAATTATTTGCTTAGACTTGGCATTTAGACTTATATTATCATATTTTTGATTTATTTTTTTATCAATAATATTAAATATGTTATATTCATTTAAAATATCATCTATATTTTCAATTAATTTTGCACCTTCTTTTATAATTTTATGACAACCTCTACTCATTTGAGAATTTATATTACCAGGTATTGCAAAAACATTTTTTCCATGTTCAAGAGCAAAATCTACTGTGATTAGTGCACCACTTTTTATTGCTGCTTCTACAACAACTACTCCATCACTTAAACCACTGATAATTCTATTTCTATTAGAAAAATGGTACGGGGCTACTGTCGAGTTAATATTATACTCTGATAATAATAATCCCCCATTTTCTAATATTTTATTTGATAAATGTAAATTTTGTTTTGGAAGAGGATTGTCTACTCCTGAACCAAGTACTGCTATAGTTTTAGATTTTCCACTCATACAACCTATGTGCGAGTATGCATCTATTCCTATAGCTAATCCACTTACTATATTAACTCCATATTGGGATAGTTGACAACTTATTGTTTTTGCACAATTAATTCCATAGGCTGTAGGTTTTCTTGAACCTACTATAGCTATATTAAAATTATTATTAACTAAACCTATGTCACCTTTGTAGAATAATAACTTTGGAGCGTTGTATATATTCTTTAAATTTTCAGGATATTCTTTATCATATTTACAAATATATTTAATCGCTTTTTTGTAAAGTAGTTCTTTTATATTTTCTAAATAAGCGTGACCTCTATATTTTACTATATTTTTTCTAATATTCAAGCTTATATTTTTTAAATTATATATTTCTTTTTCAGAAAAATCAAATATATCTTCAATATTTACTATTTCATTTTCTATTATTTCAATTGTTTTTGTTGTTATTCCACCAATTGATTTTAACCATAAATAAGTATCTCTTTTTTCCATAAAATCCACCTCAAAAAACTATTTAAAATAACTATAATAAGCCTTTCTAAATGAAAAAGCTTCTATAATACACTGTGAATTTATCAAATCTCTTTCTTCTAAATCTGCTATTGTTCTTGCCATTTTTAAAAGTTTTGTATAACTTCTACTGCTTAGGTTGTATTTATTAAATATCATCTCAGCCGTTTTTGAAGCTTCTTTTTCCAGTTTACAATATTTAAATAAATTGTAAGCTTTAATTTCACTATTATTTTTTATATTATCCTTCCTAAATCTATTTATCTGTATTTTTCTAGCATTTTCTACTCTTCTCTTTATTTTTTGAGAGCTTTCTTCTTGTTTTAAAGAATTAAAATCTGAATATTTTATAGAATTAACTTCTACAAAAATATCAAACCTATCTAACAATGGACCTGATATTTTATTTATGTATCTATCAATTTCGTTACTTCTACATCTACACTCTGTCTCTGACATATAATAACCACATGGACATGGATTCATAGCTGCAACTAACAGTACTCTACAAGGATATTTTGCACTGTACTTTACTCTGGATATATTTACATATCCATCTTCTATAGGTTGTCTTAAAGTCTCAAGTATTTTTCTATCAAATTCGGCTATCTCATCTAAAAATAAGATACCTCTATGTGCTAAAGCAATTTCTCCAGGTCTTGCATCCATTCCTCCTCCAATTAAAGATTGCTTTGTAGTTGTATGATGAGGTGCTCTAAAAGGTCTTTTATCAATTATTCCTTTAGTTTCATTTATCATACCCAATATACTATAGACCTTACTTACTTCTATCATTTCTTCTACACTTATATCTGGTAAAATTGTCCTTACTCTTTTTGCAATCATAGTTTTTCCTGAGCCTGGAGGTCCAATCATAAACATATTATGATTTCCAGCAGCAGCAATTTCTGCACTCCTCTTTACAAAATAATTTCCTTTTACATCTTTAAAGTCTTCATCATATTTACTTTCTTCATTATTAATCTTAGTATATTTGCAATCTATATAACTATTATCTTTTTCTAATTCTTCGTTCTCTTTTCTTGACTTATCATCCAAAAAAGACATTATCCTTACTTTATCGACTTTTATCTCTTCGTTTAAAAAATCGACACATTCTTTTAAACTTTTAATAGGAATTATATCAATTTCATCTACAAATAGACTTTCTTTTATGTTCTCAATTGGTATAAAAATACGTTTTATGTTCTGAGTTTTTGCACCCATAATTATGGGCAATATACCTCTTACTTTTCTTATTTTCCCATCTAATGATAATTCTCCTATAAACATACTTTCTCTTATGTAATTTTCATCTTTTTTTATTAACTCTCTTAAAAGGCCTATACTTATAGATAAATCTAAAAAAGCTCCTTCTTTTTTTATATCTGCTGGTGATAAATTTACAACTATTCTCGTGCTTGGAAATTTATATCCACTATTAAGAATTGCTGACTTTACTCTTTCTCTTGCTTCTTTAATTTCTTTGCCTGGAAGACCAACAATATTAAAACTAGGTATTCCATTGCTTACATCTACTTCAACCTTAACTAAAAAGCTGTCGATTCCTACTAAGTTGCTTGAATTAATAATACTTAACATATTTAATCCTTTCCAAAAACATTATCTTTTTTAAAAAGCATTCATTATGTGATTTATTCTTTTTTCTAATAAATATACCTCTATAACATCAAATCTTATGGGAGTGTTATTTAAGTTATTTTTTATAATATAATAACTTGCAACTCCAATTATCTTTTTTCTTTTTTTGAAGCTTACAGATTCACAAGGGTAGCCAAACTTTATGTTAGACCTTGATTTCACCTCCACAAATATAATTTCATCTTCCATTTTTGCTATTATATCTATTTCCCCTATCTTTAATCTGTAATTTTTTTCTAGTATCTTTGCTCCTTTTGATAGCAAATAATTAACTGCTACTTTTTCTCCAAAATCACCTTTTTCTTTATTATTCATTATTCACTCCAATACATTAAATTTTCACTTTTAAATTATGGTCAGTATACAATTTTACTATTCAAGTTTTTTGATTGATTTTATTTCCATCAATATTAATAAATACTTCTATTGACTTTATTCTTTTATGATATTATTCTAGTTTTCATAGGAAAAGTTTATTTTTTTGGAGGAGTGCCTTTAATGAACAGAGAAAAATTAGTTGCTTTTATACGATATTTATCTTTATTTATATTAGTTGTAAGCTATTTGAAAAATGTTGAAAATACATTGTATCCGGTCATAACTATGATAATATTATTTCTAATTATAATAAATAATCAAGTTAGATTTTTTTCTTTATCAAATGAGAATAAATTTATACTTATTTCTTACTTTTTAGAACTTATATTAATTTTTATACTTTGTAATTATACAAAAACTTTTAATTCGATTTACTTTGTTCCTTTAATATTAGATATATCATTTTTAATAAAGGAAAAATATAAGTACATATTGTTCTCTTTTGTTATAATATCTTCTCTTATTATTAGTTTAGATAAAAATATATATTTGGCACTGGAGTCAAGCTCTATATTGCTAATTATAACTGTACTTTCTATATATATAGAAAATGAGAATTTATCAAAATTATACAGTCAAAATCTTTATGATAAGCTTAGAATTTCTAAAGATGAATTAAAAAAAGTTAATGCTGATTTGGAAACTTATGCAAGTTCTATAGAAGAATTAGCAATTTTAAAAGAAAGAAATCGAATATCAAGAGAAATACATGATAGTGTAGGACATTCTCTTTCTACAACAATAATACAATTAAATGCTATAGAAAAACTCTTAAAAGACAAACCTCTAATTTATGACTTAGTACATGAACTTAGAGAATTTGTAACTGAAAGTTTTCAAGATGTAAGAAGGGCTATATCTGAGTTAAAACCTGTTGAATATGAAAATTACCAAAGTTTATTTAAAATCAAAGAATTAGTTAAAAGCTTTATTAAGCTTACAAATATTAATGTTAAATTAACTATTTCAAAAAATACTTGGAACTTATCCAGAAATCAATCTATAGCTTTATATAGACTCATACAGGAATCCCTTTCCAACTCATCTAGGCATGGAAAGGCAACTGAAATCAGAATTTTTATTACATTCAATACTTCAAATCTTATAATTACTATTAGTGATAATGGTATAGGATGTGGCAATATAAAAAAAGGAAATGGACTTAATAGTATCAATGAGAGAATATATGAATTAAATGGTAAAGTTGAATTTGATAATTCTAATAATGGTTTCACAATTAGAGCTTCTTTTCCTAAATTTTCAGGGGGTGATTTTTTTGAATAAAATTAAAGTTCTTATAGTAGATGACGAAAAATTAATTAGAAAAGGTCTTAAAATTATATTATCATCTTATAATGATTTAGAAATTGTAGGAGATGCTTCTAATGGATATGAAGCTTTAGAATTTTGTAAAATGAATGATGTAGACATAGTTCTTATGGATATACGAATGAAAGTATGTGATGGGGTTCTAGGTACAAGGCTTATAAAGGAATATAATAATTCTATAACATTATTAATTTTAACAACTTTTAATGATGATGAATATATAAAAGATGCTATGAAGTTTGGTGCTTCAGGATACCTTTTAAAAGATAGCTCTGATGAAGTATTGCATGAAGGGATTCGTTCTTCATTTTTTGGCAATATTGTGCTTGATAAAAGTGTAGCTGAAAAAATCATGACCTCTGAAAAAACGGTTAAACAAGAGCATCTTTATGACATGTACAATTTAACAGAAAAAGAAATATCTATAATTAGACTAATTGCAAATGGACTTAATAATAAAGAAATAAGTCAAGAACTATTCTTATCTGAAGGTACAATAAAGAATAACATAACTAATATTTTAGCTAAACTAGAACTTCGTGACAGAACTCAACTAGCAATCTTTGCTTTCAAAAATAAAATTGTAATAGAATAAATCTAAAAATATAAAGTGACTTAAGTCACTTTTTTTAGTGACTTATAGTAATAGAATTATAATTCACAATTCTTTATTATAATATTATAGCTTTTTAACTTATACAAAATTATTTTGGAGGGATTACTATGGATATAGTCAGAGTAAATAATATAACAAAAAGATTTAATGATAAATTAGTACTTGATAACATCAGCTTTTCTGTTAAAAAAGGTGAGATATTTGGACTTATTGGCCCAAATGGTGCAGGTAAATCTACACTTATAAATATAATTACAAATCTTATGTTACCAAATAGTGGTAGTATTCAAATCAATGGTTTAGATTTATCAAAAGATTATATAAAAGCAAAGTCTATAATAGGGTTAGTTCCACAAGAATTAGCAATTATAGAAACTCTTACTCCTTTTGATAACTTAGAGTACTTTGGAGCTTTCTACGGTTTAAAGGGAAAACTACTTAAAGAAAGAATCATTGAAGCATTAGAAGTTACAGGTCTTACTGAAGTCAAAAAGAAAAAGGTCAAAAAATTATCTGGTGGTATGCAAAGGAGATTAAATATTGGAATAGCACTCTTAAATCATCCTAAAATATTAATATTGGATGAACCAACTGTAGGTGTAGACCCCCAATCAAGAAATCATATTTTCAATTTTATAAAAGATATATCTAAAAAACATGAAACTACTGTAATATATACTTCCCATTATATGGAAGAAGTTGAACACCTTTGTTCTAAAATTTTTATTATGGATGAAGGTAAAGAAATTGCTTTTGGAGATAATGATTATTTAAAATCACTCGTATCTACAAATACAAAATTGATTATGGAAATAAAAAATATAAATGCCCAACTTATCTTTGATTTAAAAAATACTAAAGGTGTTATATCTGTTTTAGAAAATAATTCATTATTAGAATTGGATATAGATAAAAAATTACAACTTACAGATATACTCTCTGTTATTGACAAAAACAATTCAAAAATAATGAAAATTTCTTATGAAGAACCTAGCCTAGAAGACGTATTTTTAAATCTAACAGGAAAAAATTTAAGGGACTAATGGAGGTGATTTTATGAAATTATACATGAGTGTAAAAACTATGCTAAAGAGTTTAAAAAGCTCCTTTATACTTAATTTAATATATTTTTTAGCTTTGCCTCTGATTTTATCTTGGTTTCTTGGGATGGTTACAGAAAGCATGTTTCAAAACCCTATAAAAACAGAATCTACCCCCATTGTTATATATGACAAAGATAACACAAGATTATCAAATGATTTGACAAAGTATTTGAAAAATGATTTATCTTATATATTAACAGTTAAAAAAGATGATTCTAAGGCAGAATTAAAGCTTACTATACCTAAAGGCTATGAGAGTAGTTTATTAAATGAAAAATCAAATACTCTAAACATAGAAAAACTTGGAACTCGTGATGATATTGCAATATTGCTTCAAGATATATTAGATACTTACCATGAAAAATTTTATTTAAATAATTCTCAGAAAATAAGTTCAGAAGATTTTTCTAAATTATTTAATAAAAATTCTATTGATACTTCTATAATAAATAACAATGTTAAACAGAACTCTTATGAATACTTTGCTTTAGTTTCACTAGGATTTCTTGTAATAATTTTTATAATGAACAATATTTTGTCAAATTATATAAGTGAATCAAAGGGACTTTCAAAAAGACTTTATTCTATGCCTATAACTAGAGTACAATTCTTAATTTATGACTTTGTAGGTTTATGGATTTATTCATTTATATTCTTATTATTATATGTTTTATTCTTTAGAATACTTGGAATAACATTTAAAGGTAATTTTGCCATATTGCTCCTACTTTGTGCTTTATCATCTTATTTTATGACTTCAATATCTACCTTTGTAACCAGCTTTTTTAGTAAAAAATACGGTACAGCAATAGTTTATGCATTACTCTTTTTACAGACAATTTTTGGAGGTATCTTCAGTATGATAAGTGATACATTTACTAAGCTTACAAGTTTATCTCCTACCTATTTAATAGGAGAATTGTTTAGTAATTATGAAACATTTAAAACTATAGATTCAATAGGAGATTTAATTTTCACATGTTTAATTATCTCTACAATATTAATTGCACTTGCTATTGTAAAGGAAAAATATAAATGGAGGGAGGTTTAATAATGATTAGATTAACTATTGCAAATATAAAAAGATATCTAAAAAATCATACTCTTTTAATTAATATGGTTATGCTTCCTATTATACTAATTTTTTCACTTAATTTTTTTATCAACAACTCAGGAAATCAATCAATGTACTTTTCTCCAGTAGCAATTGTATTTGACTCTTCAGGAAAGTATGAACATAAGTTAATAAATAGTTCTAAATTAAAAGAAAATTCATTTAGATTAAATGAACAAGATAAGGCTATGAATCTATTAAAAAATAATAAGGTTTCTGCTGTATTCGTTTTAGATAAAAATTTTTCAAATAGTATAGATAAATTACAACGACCTGTAGTTAAATGCTTTAAAATTGAAAATGGTGGTGGTAGTCTTTGGGCAGAATCACAAATAGAATCTTTTATTACTAAATCGTTAAAATTGAAAGTGGATAAAAATATAGATGATAAATTGACAAAGACAAATATAATTGATAACAAACCAGATAAGAATAAAGGTTCATTTTTAGTAGTCTTCTTGATATGCTATTTTATGTATATTAATGCGGCACATCTTGCTTCTGATTTATTTACATTAAAAAAATCAAATGTGCTAAAAAGACTTATCTCTACAGATAATAAAGATATAAAAATAATTTTCAGTATATTTTTAGGACTATTTTTTATTCAATCAATTGTATACACTTTTGCTCTATTATGTTTTTCAATTATAGAAGACTTTAATTTGAGTCTGAATGTATTGATGATTGTACTAGCAAATAGTTTTGTTTCCACTGGATTTGTATTTTGGGTAGCTAGAGTATTTAAAAATGAAAGTTCTATAAGTCTTATATCTACATTTTATTCTTTAATAGGTCTAGCTATATCTATCTCTAGTCTAATACCATCAATGGATAAATTATCCTTTATGACTAATCTTTCAAAGTTCACACCATTTTATTGGACTATAGATGCTATTAAAAACAATGGTAGTATTTTAATAAATATAATAGCTCTAATATTAATTGGAATTATATTTGTAACTGCAGGAAGTCTTAAACTAAGAGATTTTGCTAAAAACTAATAATTATTAAATATAATTAGTATCTATTTTTATATAATTGTAAAAGAATATTTCAACATATTAAATTATTTTATCTTATATTTTTCTCTTTAGTTTCACACATCACCAAGTCTAAACTTTATATTATATATTAATATTTTTGACTTGTCAAGTTATTTATGTTATAATATTAATCATTAGATAATTAAAGCATTGTACCTAAGTTGCAATATCTAAAATTCAATTTGGAGGTATAACTAGCATATGTATAAAATTGGTGAAAGTGTAATGTATCCAAAAGAGGGAGCCTGCTCTGTAAATGATATTGTAACAAAGAAAATAAATCATGAGATGCAAAAATACTATGAATTAAGTGTCATTTTTAATAGTAACCTTAAAATTTCGATTCCAGTTCTAAATGCAGATAGAATTGGCATACGTCCAGTTATGGATGGAAATGATGTTGATAATTTTATCCAATCTATTAATAAAACAGATGGTGTATGGATTTTTGATAGAAAAGAAAGACTTAAACTGTACCAAGATAAATTTCATTCAGGAGATGTTTTTGAAATTGTAAAATTAATCAAAATGCTTATGATACAAGACAGTTCAAAACAATTGTGTAGCACAGATAAGGAGTTTTTAAATAAAGCTCAAAAATTTGCTTTATCAGAATTAGCTGCTGCTCAATGTAAATCCTATACAATGGTATTAGAGGAAATGAAAAAACATATATTAAATTCAAAGAATACAAATTAAACCAGTTTTTTAAACTGGTTTTATTTTTTATACTAATCATCCATGCTACTTTAGCTTATTTTAAACTGCCTAATCTAATATTAATAAAGTTATCTCAATTAGATAGATGTATTTTATTCAAATAAAAAAAACTAAGAGTAAATCATATTACTGATTTACTCTTAGCTAATAAAATTTAATCTTCTTCAAGTTCTTTTTTCTCTTGTAATAATACACTTAATTCATTTGCTTCTAAAACTTGTGCCTCTGCAATATCAAGTAACTCTTGTTGCCATTCCACACATTTATCTTTGTAATCAAAAGGTAGCGTTCTGTCAACTATGTACTTATCAATACAGTCCTCCGCACTTTTAATTATTTCTTTTCTTTCATCAATAAATTTTTCTAATTCTACTAAGGCTTCTTCATAAGCTTTTCTACTCATATAAATTCCCCCTTTGTACAATTATTCTACATTAAAATGATTTTTCCTCTTTTTTGTATAAAATTTTATTTGTATATAACTTTTCCATCAATATCTTTTATAGTTTGACATCCAGTTAATATCATAGAACTACTTAGCTCTGATTGAAGTTTATTTACATAAGTTTCTACACCATCAGTTGCACCACCAAAAGAAGCAGTCACAAAAGGTCTTCCTATTAATACTGCATCTGCACCTAAACCTATCATTTTTAGTACGTCTAAACCAGTTCTCACTCCACCATCTGCAAGTATTGTAACTTTACCTTTAACAGCATCAGCAATTTTTGGTAAAACTTCACATGCTCCTGGTGTACAGTCAAGCACTCTTCCTCCATGATTTGATACAACTATTGCATCCACACCTGCTTCTACTGCCATTAAAGCATCTTCAACAGTCATTATACCTTTCAATATAAATGGTAGTTTAGTAGACTTTACTAACTCCTTTATTTGTTTAACATTTTTAGGAAGTACTGGTTTTCCATGTAATGATAAAGTTACTAGACCACAGGCATCTATATCAACTCCAACTGCAAATGCACCAGCTTCTTCAGCTAATCTTATCTTTTTTATAATATTTTCATTATCCCAAGGTTTAATAAATACAATTCCAGCTCCATTATACTTTTTGACTACATCTAAATTTTCCATTAAAAAAGCATCTACTGCCGTATCACCAACCATTGCATAAATACCACTATTAGCACATCCTGCAACTACTGGTTCTATGTAATCTCTTTCATTAATTTTTCCACCCATATTTAAAGTAGTTCCTGTTACTGGAGCTGCAAATATAGGTGCACTCATTTTCTTTCCAAACATCTCTATAGATGTATCAGGATTTGATACATCATGTATTACTCTCATATTTACTTTTACTTTTTCTAAACTCTTGCTATTTTCTATAAAAGAAGAACCACTTCCTTTACCTCCCATGCCAGGCACTTCACCTGCACAAGCAACCCCATTACAAACCTTACAAACTTTACAACTTCCATTTAAATTTTCTCTAGCACTTTTTAATAATTCATTATATTCCATCTTTAATCCCCCATTAACTATAGTAATTTATATTATATACATTATATCATATTATATTTACAGTATATTTTTCAAAAAACTTTTTCTGTGGATAGGAGTTATGCCATATTTTTCAATAGCTTCATAGTGTTCTTTAGTTCCATATCCTTTGTGAGATTTAAACCCATATTCTGGGTATACTCTATCATATTGGTACATTATACTATCCCTAGTAACTTTAGCAAGTATACTTGCTGCTGCTATTGATATAGATTTTGAATCTCCTTTCACAATTGGATTTTGAGATATGTCAATACCTGGTATTGTTGCTGCATCAACTAATAAATAATCTGGTGCTTTTTTTAAACAATTTATAGCCTTTTTCATTGCCATATATGTAGCATTTAATATATTAAATTCATCTATTTCTTCATTGTTTACTATACCTATTCCATAATCTAGTGCTTCTTCTTTTATTACTTCAAAAAGTTCATCTCTTTTTGCCTCACTCAGTTTCTTAGAGTCATTTACACCTTCTATTTTGGTATCTTTTTTAAATACTACAACAGAAGCTACAACAGGTCCAGCAAGTGGCCCTCTTCCCGCCTCATCAATTCCTCCAATATATAAATAACCTTTATCATAGCCTTCGTTCTCAAATATATTTATAGTTTCCAATCTTTCTTCTTCTTTTCTAATATTATCCAGCTTTTTTGCCAGTTTTATAGCTAGACCTTGTACAGATTTTCTTTCATCAACTCTTAACAGCTCTATATATTCCATATATTTTTCTACTTCTAAAGTCTCTATTATTTCTTTAATCTCCCTCACACTTTTATCCTGCATACCATTCCCTCATCTTTCGTTTTTAAAAATTTAATTTTTAAATATATTAAAATTTTTTAATTAGAGTTTAATTGCATCCACTATAGCCACATTTTAAACATATACTACATCCACCTGTATGTGCAATTCCTTCACTTCCACACTCAGGGCACACAAATTTTTCATCTTCTTCAAAATTTTTATTTATTATTTCTTTGGCTTTTTCATCTTTATTATCTTTTTCTTTTTTATTATTTTTATAATATTCTTTTTTACTATTTTCTTTTTTATCTTCTTTATTATTTTCTTCCTTTTTTTCATTTATTAAAATTCCACTCCTTTTACATCCATCTCTAAATATTGTTACTCCTTTAAGACCAGCCTCCCATGCCTTAATATATATATTGAAAACATCTTCAACTGTAGTTTCAAAAGGTATATTTATTGTAGATGATATAGAAGCATCAATATACTTTTGCCATACTTTTTGCATGTTTATTCTTTCTTCATATCCTATATTCATAGCAGTAACAAAAAAATCTGGTAAACATTCTTCATCTGTAATACCTTTCTTGTCCATATACTCTTTAACAATTGGAGTATATACTTTATAATACACATCCTCATCATGCAAGCTTTCAGTTTTTCTTATATATGAAAGATTAAATATAGGTTCTATTCCACCACTGATACCTATCATTGTAGATATGGAACCTGTAGGAGGTATGGTTAAAAGTTGTGAATTTCTAAGCCCATACTTTTTAACCATTTCCTTAGTGTCTTCATTTAGATTTTCTATAAAAAACTTAGATTTAGAAATATTTTCATATTTATACTCACTAAATGTTCCATATTCTTTAGCAATTAATGCTGATTGCTTCACAGCTTCATTTAACATAGTCTTACCAATTAAATCACATAGTTCTAAAGATTCATCAGAACCATATCTTATTCCCATTTTTATAAGCATATCAGCTATACCCATTACACCTAAACCTATCTGTCTATACTTATGTACACTATCTCTTTGTTCTTGTAATGGATGCAAGTTCAATCCCTCATCTAAGACATCATTTAAAGCTACTACAGCTTCTCTAACGCAAGATTTTAATTTATTAATATCAAAAGTAGCATGTTCACCAAATGGTTGTATTATAAACTCTGACAAGTTTATTGAGCCAAGTAGACAACTTCCTCCACTTGGAAGTGGTTCTTCTGCACAAGGATTTACTCCTGAAAAGCAAAAGTTCTTATCTTCACTCATAAAATTATATGTTTTTATTTTATCCCAAAACAATATACCTGGTTCTGCATAATCCCAGTTATTTTTCACAAATTTATTAAATAAATCATAAGCATTTACTATCTTAACTATTTTTTCTCCAGTAGTTTCAACTTCAAAAGTACAATTATATAACTTTTTTTCTCTTACAGCTTGCATAAATTCATCTGTTACTCTTACAGAAATATTTGCTTTAGTAACCTTCTCCAAATCTGTTTTTATATCTATAAAGTCTTCTATCTCTGGATGATTTACATCCATAGAAATCATAAGAGCTCCTCTTCTCCCTCTTTGACCAATTAAGCCAGTTGTCATACTGTAAAGTTCCATAAAAGAGACTGCTCCAGTCGTATGTTTTGCAGCATTGTTAACTTTCGCTCCTTTTGGTCTTAGCTTTGAAATATCAATTCCAACTCCTCCACCATAACTAAAAGTTCTAGCAAGTTTTTTTGCAGTATCAAATATATCTTCTATGCTATCTTTTGGTGGTTCTATTACATAACAATTAGAATATGTTACTTTTTTTCCCTCTTTCTGTAATCCTCTATTTGCTAAAATTCTTCCAGCAAATAGAAATCTTTTTTGTCTTATTAGTTTTGATATTCTTGAACTATTATTTGAAATTCTCTTTATCCATTCATCAAAACTCTCACCATTATGTCTATACTTGTTCTTCCATATTGATTTTTGTAATTCATCAAACTCCCAAGCTTTAGTCCTTATTTCAGAGCGTCTTTCTCTATATAATATGTAGTGTTTTGCTATATCTTTTCTATTTGATTCCATAAGTAGTACTTCAACTATATCTTGTATTTCTTCTACGGATAAGCATTTTTCCATAGAATTATAGTCATTAGCTATTTTTCTTGATATATCATATGCCAACTCTCTATCTACGCCACCTTCACTATTTATACTAGCTTTATAGACAGCATCTTCAATCTTACTTTTACTAAAAAGTTCTTTTGTACCATCTCTTTTTATTATGTACTTCATTTTTAAACCTCCAATAAATTAGTATTAAATTAATACACACATTAACTATAACTCTAAACAAACTTTTTATATATTTGTATATTTTCATATTAATTATCTAACATAATATATATTATACTATTTTATATTCAATATAACACTCCTTATAGTTTTCTTAACTTGTAAAATATCTTCCTAAAAAACTCAAAAATAATATAAAAAAGTATATAAAAGTCAAATTATACTCTTATATACTTTATTTTTTTATATTTTTTTCATTTTAACTTTGATTAATTAATAAGTATTTAGAAAATAAATTCTTTATTTTTTCTTTACAAAAATATGTATTAGTGTTTTTATATTAATACTAAACACTTATAATATATAATTTAATTTTATTTATAATTATAAATGAATCTTTTTTATTTTATTATCTTTATAAATCATACTACTCCAAAAATAAATTTTTAAATTTATCAAATAGGATTAATAATGTTCTTTTATCTACAATAATTTAATAATTCTTTTAAATATAAAAAGGAATTGCCTATATAATTTAAAGGCAATTCCATAATTATCAATTAGTTTTTATTATTATGCAGTTTTACTGCTTTTAGATGGAATAAAGTTTCCTATTATTCCTGCTATTACAACTGGAACTATCCAGTTAAATCCTAATGAAGCAAATGGTAAGCTATTAACTAGAGGAATTTTTACACCAAAACTTGTTGCAACTGTTAATACACTTACTAATAATGCCATGTATGCAGCACATTTGAACACGTTGTTATTTTTAATTTTATTACTAAATAATGCTAGTATAACTAGAGTTATAGTTGCTGGATATACCATACTTAGTATAGGAGAAGAGAATTGTATTATTGTACTTACTCCAAAGTTTGATATGATTGCACTAAATACACAAACTACTATAACTATATGCTCATACTTTAATTTTCCATCTGTAAGTGTTGAGAAATATTGACCAGCTGCTGAAGAAAGACCTATAGCTGTTGTTAAACATGCTAATGCAACTATAATAGCCAATAAAATTTTACCTGTAGTTCCAAGTAAAGCTGCTGTTATTGCAACTATTAAAGCTGTTTGTTGAACATCTTGTCCATATTGTTGAGACACAGTTGCTCCAAGATAACATAATCCACCATAAACTAATGCCATTCCTATTACTGCAATTACACCTGCACTTATTGTGGCTTTCATCTTTTCTTTCTCACCTGTATAACCTTTAGCTATTACTGACATGATTATAATTGATGCAAATACACTAGCTGCCAATGCATCCATTGTTTGATAACCTTGAGTTATACCTTCTGCAAATACATTTTGTATTAAAGAACTGTCTCTTATTTCTCCTAATGGAGATACGATACCTTTAACTATTAATACTGCCAAAGCTATAAGTAAAGCTGGAGTTAATATTGACCCAACTATATCTACAACTTTTGATGGTCTTATTGTTAAAACCAATACTAGAGCAAAGAATACTATAGAGAATATTACTGGGCTTATTCCAGAACCTATTGTAGGTAATATACCCATTTCATAAGTTGTTGCTGCTGTTCTAGGTATTGCTAAAAGTGGCCCTATACAGATTACCATTGCACATCCTAATGCAATACTTAATCCTTTGCCTGCTCTTGAGAACATCTTCGATGTGTCTCCATTGAACTTAGTTGCTGCTATAACTGCTAATAATGCCAAACCACCATCTGCAAAAAGGAATCCTATGAAAGCTACTAGCCAACTACTTCCAGATAAAACTCCTAGATATGGAGGGAAGATTAAGTTCCCTGCACCAAAAAACATTGCAAATAGTGCAAATCCAATTACAATTACATCTTTAAAATTGATTTGTTTCTCACCCATTTAAAGCACCCCCATTTGAATTTTACTACCTTTTACTAAAAAATAAGTCCAATCTCTTAATTAAATGAAAACCTTTTGACGAGATTTTATTTAATTATACATTTTTGACTTAAATTTGTCAATTATGTTTCATAATTTATAAAATCTTCACAATATTTAATACAACTTTCTTAATTAAACAAAATCAACCTGTATACTTTAAACATAGTTGGTTTTTTGTTTTTTCTCTAATTTTTCTTGATAAAATTAACTATTCCGAATAATTAAAATATTAAGACTTTTTAGATTATTCGATTTATTATTAAGTTGTATTGCTTTATATACTGTATATATCACTCTCCTTTTTTACATTCATATAATCTTTTTAATTCAATTTAAATTTTAAATATTTTGTGTTTATTATATAATCTGAAAAAAAAGCAGTCAATAGCATTTTTAATTTTTTTAATTTTCAAAATTATGATTCTTAAAAAATCGTTTTCCTTTTATCATAACACCTATTTACGTTAATTCTTGTAGTATTTTG
Organism: Clostridioides difficile ATCC 9689 = DSM 1296; assembly: GCF_001077535.1. Classification (GTDB taxonomy): domain Bacteria; phylum Bacillota; class Clostridia; order Peptostreptococcales; family Peptostreptococcaceae; genus Clostridioides; species Clostridioides difficile. The sequence continues at coordinate 1,361,176 of NZ_CP011968.1, read as the reverse complement.
TATTTATTTTGCTAAATTGACAGTTAACTTTATTCAATTTTTATTCTACTTGCATAGATTTGCCTCTTGTTTTTTACTCTTAAAACCATTTTTTCTGAAAATTCCTTATTATGATTTATCAACTTATTTTTCTTCATAACAATTACTCTCTAACTTCCAACTTACTTAAACTTTGCAGTTGCTAGTATTCACGTTTACATACTTATATGTCATAATTAACTAAAAATTCTTAATATATCTCTCAATGAAAACAATTTACTCATTTATTTAATACATTTATATAATCATATGTCTTAAATTTTGTTTTATTATTTTATTATTGTCACAATTTTATTTATATTATATTTTTGTAAAAATCATTTAATATGTATACTTAAATTTATAAAATTACTCTAAAATTCTTTTTTAATCTCTATTATTGTTAAAAAATAAACCATATATTTTTTTGATATTTTCTTATACTTTTTCCATATTAAATACAAATAATTAAATATAGAATCTAAAAATAAAAGGAGTTATTTGTACAAATAACTCCTTTTACTTTTAGTTAACTCATTTATTTACAATTGATTATATTTTAATTAAACAAAACTTAGTTTGTTCCAAGTGTATTAGATTGACTCTTTGATGGTATAAAATTACCAATTATTCCAGCTATTATAACTGGCACCACCCAGTTAAATCCTAATGAATTAAGAGGTAAAGAATTTACTACTGGAACAGCTACTCCATAACTAGATATAACTGTTAGTATACTTACAAGCAATGACATATATACTGCTCCTTTGTATACATTATCATTCTTAATTTTTTCATTGAAGAAAGCTAAAATTATTAAAACAATTGATGGTGGATAAACTATACTTAGTATAGGAGATGCTATCTTTATTATAGTTCCAACACCAAAAGATGCTACTACTGCACTGAATACAGATACAGCTAATACTATTTTTTCATAACTCAATTTACCTTTTGTAAGTCTAGAGAAATATTGACCTGTGGCAGATGTAAGACCTATAGATGTAGTTAAACATGCTAATGATACTACTACTGCTAAAATCGCTTTCCCAACATTTCCAAGCAATCCTTCAGTTATATTTACTATTACTTGTGATTGTACTGCATCTGTTCCATACATTGTTGATACAGTTGCCCCAAGGAAACATAATCCTCCATAAACTAGAGCTAATCCTCCACAAGCAAGAACACCCGCCTTACCAATCATTTTCAACTTGTCACTAATAGTAGAATATCCTTTATCATTTAAAGATACTATTAGCACTGATGCAAGTGCTATTGCTGCAAAAGCATCCATTGTCTGATATCCTTGACCTATACCTTCTGCAAATACATTAGGTATCATAGGTTTATCTACTATATCTCCAAGAGGTGATATAATACCTTTTATAATTATAAATGCTAAAGCTATTAGAAGAGCTGGAGTTAAAAACTGTCCAACTATATCTACGACCTTAGAAGGTCTTATTGTTAGTACATATGAAATCGCAAAAAAAAGTATACAGAATAATAACACTGGAATTGAAGTTCCAAACAAAGGCATTATACCCATTTCATAAGTTGTTGCACCTGTTCTTGGTATAGCTAAGAATGGTCCTATACATAAAATATCTGCACAACCTATAAGAATTCCTAACTTCATACCACATCTTTTAAACATTTCAACTACGTTTCCATCGAATTTAGCTGTAGCCATTACTGCTAGAAGTGCCAATCCAGCATCAGCAAACGTAAATCCTAAGAAGGCAATTAACCATTCTGGACCTGTAATTATTCCCAAGTAAGGTGGAAATATTAAGTTACCTGCTCCAAAGAACATTGCAAATAACGCAAATCCAAATACTATAACATCCTTGGTCTTACCCATTATAAAATCCCCCTTTTTAACCTTATTAAATTAATAAAATGTCTCGATTGTTTACGCTTGCATAAGTAAGTTGAATTAAACAATAAGAACTTATTATTAAATTAATAAAATTAAATAAATTAAATTTTTAATATATTGTATTTATTTGTGCTTATTATATATTATACGAAACAAGCAAGTCAATATGCTAAAATTTTAAATAATCACACTCATTTTAATTTTCAAAATATTAGGTATATTTGTCTTAAATTAATATTTTTAAAGGTTTTCTAACCTAATTTATACTTTTATATGGAGATATTTGTCTATATTTCAAAAAAATAAAAAAGCCTTTGCTAAAAGGCTTTTTTAAATTTTTAACATTAAATTTTTGATTTTGTTTTAAAATCTATCTTTTAACGTTTTCTGGAACTTCCAATGTTATATTTCCTATTTTTCCATCTCTAAATTCATTTAATACAGTTGTGGCTATGCGTGTATAATCTAGTTCTTTTTTACCTGTTATAAACCCTCTTTTATGGCCAATCATATCCATAGTTTCAATTGGAGTTTCTCCTAGACAATCTAACTTATATCTGGCTTTCAACTTCTCAGGTTCTATTTTCATAAGTTTCTCTATAAGTCTTAAAGCCAAAGTTTCAGTATCTAAAATCTCATCCTTTATAGCTCTACTAAATGCTAAATTTAATGCAACTTCTTGGTCTTCAAACTTAGGCCAAAGTATTCCAGGTGTATCTAAAAGTTCAAGATTTCCCTTTAATCTAACCCATTGTTTCCCTTTCGTTACTCCTGGCTTATCTCCAGTTTGAGTGCTTTTTCTACCTGTTAATTTGTTTATAAGAGACGATTTACCAACGTTTGGAACTCCAACTATCATTATTCGTATAGCTCTTTCTTTTCTCCCTTTGTCTTTTAAAGAACTCATTTTTTCTCTAGTTACATTTTTACATTCTTCGATTATCTTATTTATACCAACGCCTTTTATTGTATCTACTGGTATAGCTTTGATATTAATTTTCTTATAGTATTCAATCCATTGATTCAATTTATCCCTATCTGCCATATCACTCTTATTAAGTACGACAACTCTTGGCTTATCTCCTACAAGCCTGTCTATGTCTGGATTTTTACTACTAAACGGGATTCTAGCATCCAAAAGTTCAATTACTACATCAATCAATTTTAAGTTATTTTTTACTAACTCCTTAGTTTTTTTCATATGACCTGGATACCAGTTTATATGTAGATTGTCATTCATAAGATACTCTTCGTATTCATTTGACACATGTATCACTCCTTATTAATATTATATTATTATATCCTAATTCCACTTAAAAAATCTATCTTAACAAGCTATAATATTGTCATCTTTTTAACGTCATACTTTACATAATACTGTTCTCTTATTTTTAATATTGTTACAAAATATAATGCAATATTTACCAATTTTATTTTTCATTTTAAAAGCTATAAATTCATAGATAAATAATGTATATTTTCAACAAATATTTCTATTTATTTCTAGTATAATTTTTTGATGTAATTTTCATTAAAATAGAAAGAGGACTGATAAATCAGCCCCCCATTTATAAGTAAAGTTTTTAATTATTTATTTCTAGCTTCTTTTATCTTAGCAGCTTTACCTACTCTACCTCTTAAGTAGTTTAGTTTAGCTCTTCTTACTTTACCTTTTCTAGTAACTTCTATTTTTTCTATTTTTGGAGAGTGAACTGGGAAAGTTCTTTCTACACCAACATTGAAAGACATTTTTCTAACTGTGAAAGTTTCTCTTGCTCCTCCACCTTGTCTCTTTAATACTACACCTTCGAATACTTGTATTCTTTCTCTTTTTCCTTCTATAATTCTAACGTGTACTTTAACTGTGTCCCCAGGTCCAAAATTAGGAACTTCATTTTTTAATTGTTCTTGCTCAATTGCTCTTAGCATTTCATTCATCTTTCTTCCTCCTAGATATCATAGACGTTCTTAACTACCCGACCAGTGTAAACAGAGGAACGCCCGTATTTTCAACATTTTATATTATACTATACTTCAATAGTTATTACAAGCACTTTTATGTTTTTAATTCCATTTATAGGTACTTTATTGTATACATATATATTAATTTTTCATTAGATTTTTATTTTTCATTAGATTTTTTATATAAATCAAATCGTCTTTCTTTGGTTATCCTTATAGATTCTTCTCTTCTCCACTCATCTATCTTCTTATGATTCCCTGATAAAAGCACTTCTGGTACTTTTAATCCTTCAAAATCTCTAGGTCTAGTGTAATGAGGATATTCCAATAAGTTATCTTTAAATGATTCTTCTTCAAATGATTCTTCTTGGTTTAATACACCTGGTATTAATCTCGATATAGAATCTATCATTATAAGTGCTGGGAGCTCTCCCCCAGTTAATACATAATCTCCAATTGAAATTTCATCAGTAACTATTAAATCAATGATTCTCTCATCTATTCCTTCATAATGACCACATAGTAGTATTATATCTTCTTTTAAAGACATCTGCTTTGCCATAGATTGATTGTATACCTTACCTTTTGGAGTAAGATAAATTACACTTGGGTTATTTATATTATGAGTTGTTATTATATGCTTATATGTGTCATATATAGGTTGAGGAGTCATTACCATCCCCGCTCCTCCTCCAAATGGATAATCATCTACTTTTTTATGTTTATTATTAGAAAAATCTCTTATATTATATATATGAACCTCAATTATACCTTTTTCAACTGCTCTCTTCATTATACTTTCATCCATGTACGAATTAAATATTTCTGGAAAAAGTGTCATTATATGAAATCTCATATTACCACCTAATCTATCATTCCCTTAATAGGGTCTATAATCATTTTTCTTTCATCAATATCTATTGTAGGTACAAATTTTTTTATAGCTGGTATCATAAATTCTTTATCTTCCTCACCTTTTACTACATAGACATCATTTGCTGAGTATTGAAGAACATCTTCTAGTATCCCTACATATTTTCCATCTACAGTTAAAACTTCCATTCCAATCATATCTGCTATAAAAAATTCGCCTTCTTCAAGCTCTCTGCTATCTTCTCTAGCTACATACATAAATTTATTTTTTAGTTTTTCTGCTTTCTCTATGCTGTCTATGCCTTTTATCTTCATTATAACCATAGAACCTTTGTATCTTACTTTTTCAACAGCCAATTTATTATTTAAATCTTTTCCCAGATAGAAATCTTTTAATTCATCAAACCTCTCTATATCATCAGTAAGCGGATAAACTCTTACTTCACCTTTTAAACCTTGTGTATTTACTATTTGACCTACCTTAAAATGAGTTAATTTTTCTTTCATGTTATCACCTTCTTAAAAAATTTAATCTTATGTGGTCATATCATCATAAAATCTTAAACTACGCATTTATATAAAAAGGACTAGGCATTATACCTAATCCTCCTATTTTATACTATCTCAAGAGAAACTTTTATATTTTCTCTATTTGCAACAGATCTTACGACAGTTCTTATAGCTTTAGCTATTCTTCCCTGCTTCCCAATAACCTTACCCATATCCTCTTGAGCAACTGTAAGCTTTAAGACGATACCATCATTATCTTCAAATTCCTCAACAACAACTGAGTCAGGATTATCAACTAGAGCCTTAGCTATATCTACAACTAGCTCTTTCATATATTTCATCTCCTAAAGTAACCTTAGCAATGAGCCCTTACTTAAACTAATTGCCAAGAAAAAATTATTTTGCTTGTTTAGAAGCTTCGAATTTTTCTATTACTCCGTTTTTTACAAGTAATTTTTTAACTACTTCTGTTGGCTGAGCACCAGTAGCTAACCATTTTATAGCTTTTTCATCATTTATTCTTACTTGTTTAGGTTCAGAAATTGGATTATAGTATCCTATTTCTTCTATAAATTTTCCATCTCTTGGAGCTCTTGAATCAGCTACTACTATTCTGTAGAAAGGTTTTTTGTTAGCTCCCATTCTTTTTAATCTTATTTTAACTGCCATTACAGTCACCTCCGAATAATTTTTACTTTTTTATATTTTATTTAAAAAAAGGTAAACCGCCTAAGCCGCCCCTTTTCTTCATACTCTTTTGTGAACCAGCAAACATCTTCATCATTTTTTTCATTTCATTAAGTTGTTTTATAAGTCTATTTACATCTTGTACACTAGTTCCACTGCCTTTAGCTATTCTTTTCTTTCTTGAAGCATTTAATACTCCTGGGTTTCTTCTCTCATATGTAGTCATTGACTGAATTATGGCTTTTGTTCTCTTCATTTCTTTGCCATTCAAATCTACATCTCCAAGTTGGTCTTTTACATTTCCCATACCAGGTATCATACCAAGTATCTTGTCAAGAGGTCCCATATTTTGTATTTGTTCCATTTGTTGTAAGAAATCTTCAAAATCAAGCTCTTGTTTTTTAATTTTTTGCTCTAATTCTTTAGCTTTCTCTAAGTCTATATTTTCTTGTGCTTTTTCTATTAAACTTAAGACATCTCCCATACCTAATATTCTTGATGCCATTCTATCTGGGTGGAAAGGTTCTATATCATCTAGCTTTTCTCCCATCCCCATAAATTTTATAGGCTTTTGTGTAACTGCTCTTATTGAAAGTGCAGCACCACCTCTAGTATCTCCATCCAATTTAGTTAATACTACTCCATCAACACCAAGTGCCTCATTGAAGCTTTCTGCAACATTTACAGCATCTTGACCTGTCATAGAATCTACAACCAAAAGTATCTCATGTGGCTTAACTTCTGATTTAATAGACTTTAACTCATCCATAAGTACTTCATCTATATGAAGTCTACCAGCTGTATCTATAATAACTAAATCATTAGCATTTTTAATCGCATGACTTAAACCTGCTTTCGCAATATTTACTGGATTTTCTTTATCTCCCATATTGAATACAGGTATATCCAATTTTTCTCCAACAACTTGAAGTTGCTTTATAGCTGCCGGTCTATAAATATCACAAGCTACTAATAGAGGTTTTTTACCTTGCTTTTTAAAATATCCTCCAAGTTTTCCTGCTGTAGTAGTCTTACCTGCACCTTGCAATCCAACCATCATTAAAATTGTAGGAGGCTTTGAGGAAATCATTACTTTACTTTGTACATCTCCCATTAAACTTGTAAGCTCTTCATTTACAATTTTGATTACATGCTGAGCTGGAGTTAAGCTTTGCATAACTTCTTGCCCAACACATCTCTCTTGAACTTTTTTTATGAAATCTTTAACTACTTTAAAGTTAACATCTGCCTCAAGAAGAGCAAGTTTAACTTCTCTCATAGCATTTTTTACATCTACTTCTGTAAGTTTTCCTTTAGATTTTAACTTACTAAATGCCCCTTGTAGTTTATCAGACAATCCTTCAAATATCATTTTATCATCTCCCTACATACATCTTCTATATTTTCTAGCTTAGGGATTAAATTAGCACAATCTTTATTGTGCAATAAATCTTCTTTAATGTCAATAATTTTATCTTTTATAATCTTAATATTTTTTTCCTGCTCTTGAATCTTTGATACTAAGTGTAACTTTTCTTCATAATCTCTTAGTATTTTTTCTGAACGCTTTAAGGTATCATAAACACCTTGTCTTGATACATTCAGATTTTCACTAATTTCACCTAAAGAATAATCTTCTTCATAGTATAGAGCAACTATTTCTTTCTGCTTGTCAGTTAATAATTCTTTATACTGTTCAAATAACAATCCAATTTCGACCATTTTTTCTATATTCATATCTTACACTTCCTAGCAGTATACTGTAAAGGTTATTTACTTTACACTATTGTATTTTATATCATAACAACACTCTTGTCAACCATTATTTTTAAAAGAACATTAGTTACCAAATAATGCATCTGAAAATGATTTTGCATTGAAATCTTGTAGGTCTTCTACACTTTCTCCAACTCCAATAAGTTTTACAGGTACATCTACTTCTGATTTTACTGCAAGGACTACTCCACCTTTTGCAGTTCCATCAAGTTTTGTAAGTACTATACCTGTTATATCTGCAACTTCTTTAAATGTCTTTGCTTGAACAACTGCATTTTGACCTGTTGTAGCATCCACCACAAGAAGTACTTCACGTTTTGCTTCTGGAAATTCTCTATCTACTATTTTAAATACTTTTCCAAGTTCATTCATAAGATTAGCCTTATTGTGTAATCTTCCTGCTGTATCACATATTAATACATCTGTTTTTCTAGCTTTTGCAGCTTTTATAGCATCAAATACTACAGCTCCAGGGTCTGCTCCCTCTTGATGTTTTATTATGTCTACATTGGTTCTATTTGCCCAAATTTCTAATTGCTCTGTTGCTGCTGCTCTAAATGTATCTGCTGCTGCTAATAAAACTTTTTTACCATCTTTTTTGTATCTATTTGCTAGTTTACCTATTGTAGTAGTCTTACCGACCCCATTTACACCCACCATTAATATTATACATGGTGCTGGTTCTATATCTAGTGTAGAGTTTTCATTTGTAAGAATATCTTCAACTATAGATTTAAGTTCTTCTCTTACCTTTATTGGTTCAGTAATACCTTTTTGCTTTATTTTATCTCTTAGTCTTTCAATTATATCCATAGTTGTATTTACACCAACATCTGCTGTTATTAAAATTTCCTCTAAATCTTCAAGTAATTCTTCATCTATCTTTGTATATGATTTTAAAACTTCATCTATTCTATCAGTTATTCCTTGCTTTGCTTTTGTCAATCCTTGTTTTAGTCTTTCAAACAAGTTAACTTTCTTATCTTCTTTATCTTCTATCTCTTTAGACTCAATTTCATCATAATTTTCTAATTCTTCGACTATCTCTTCTTGAGAATCATTATTTGAAATATTTTCTACCTCTTTTCCATTACTATCCATCTCAACTTCTATTTTTTCAAAGTTTTCGATTTCTTCAGTGCCTTCATTATTGACACTTTCCTCATTTTTTTCTTCAACATCTTCCACTTTATCTATCACTTCTTCTTCAAATCCTGAAAAAATAGTTTCTTCCAAGTTTTCTAAATTATCAACACTGTCTTCAACTTCTATTTCTTCTTCAGCATCTTTTTTTTCTATTTCCTTTTCCTTGTCTTTTCCAAAACCAAATAATTTTTTTAACACTGTTATTCCTCCTATGTCAATCTAAGTTATATAATATCTGTTATTTCCTGAGCTTCTTTTAATTTTAAACTAATAACTTTTGAAATGGCTTTTTCTTGCATTGTAACTCCGTAGATATAATCAGCAGCTTCCATAGTTCCTCTCCTATGAGTTACTGATATAAATTGAGTCTCTTTAGATAAATCCTTCAAAAATTCTCCAAATCTAAATATATTTGCGTCATCAAGTGGCGCTTCAATCTCATCTAATATACAAAATGGTGTTGGCTTTGTAATCAATATAGCAAATAATATACTTATTGCCGTTAAAGCTTTCTCTCCACCAGATAATAGGTTTAAATTTTTCATTTTTTTACCTGGGGGTTGAGCTGTTATTAGTATATCACTTTCTAATAAATTTTCTTTATCTAAAATAGTTAATTCTCCACAACCTCCACCAAATAATCTCTTATATACATATTTAAAATTTTTACTTATTTCTTCAAACTTAATTTCAAATTCAGATTTCATATTTTCTTCTAAAGTATGTATAAGTTTTTCTATCTCTTCCATAGACTCTTCTAAATCTTGCTTTTGTTCGCTATAAAAATCGTATCTTTCTTTTATTTCCTCATATTCCTTTATAGAGTCTATATTTATATTTCCAAGACTTCTTATTTCTCTCTTTAGACTTTCTAAGAATTTTCTATCTATATCCAAATCTTCATCTTTAATTTCCAATGCTTGTACTAAGGTCATATCATATTGCTCAAACAACTTATTTATATATGTGTCTTGACTAGTTTTTAATCTTTCTAATCTTCCACCAACTTTAAATAAACTTTCTTTAAGTTCTATATGCTGTCTATCTATAGTTTTTAATTCTTTATTAATTTCATCAAAACTATTTTTTAAATCATCTTTTGCTATTTTTCTAGTTTCAAGATTTCTATTACTATCCCCTAGTTGTTTTGTTAAATTTTCTTTTTCTTTTTCTTCAGTGAGTATAGAATCTTGTAATTTAATTATTTCATGTTCTTCATAATTTAATGACTCTTCTAATTGTTTATTTTTTTCTTCTAGCTCACAATTTTCACCAGATATTCTTTTTATATCTCTAACTATACTATTGTAAACTTCTGTTTTCTTCACTAAACTTAAGTTCAATTCATCAAATTCAGATTTTTCTTTATCATATAAATCATTGTATCTTTTTATTTCCTCATTCAATGCATCAATTTTTTCTTTATTTTTATTGTATAAATCATCTAACTCTTCCATATCTTTTCTAACATCATCACTTTTTTCAAGTGTATAATTTAGGTTAGAATTTAAATCATTCTTCTCATTTTCTAATTTAGTAATACTACCTTTTAACGATTCAATTTCAGACTCAACATTCTTTATACTTGTACTTTTTATTATTATACTTTTTTCTAAATCTTTTATTTTACTTTCATGTGAATCAATTTCATTTTTGATATTTTTCACATCTTTGTCTAAAGATTCTCTTTTTAATTCTAGATGTGAAATTTCATTCTTGATATTACTTATCTTTTCTGTATATTCATTAATGTATCTTTTTCTCGATAGTATATTCCCATTAGTTTTTAGACTTCCCCCAGTCAAAGAACCTCCTGGATTTAAGATTTCACCATCTAAAGTTACTATTTTAAACCTATGACCAGTTTCTTTTGCAAATTTTATGCCCTCATCTATATTATTTATAAGTATTGTTCTTCCAAGTATATTTTCAATTATATTTCTATACTTTTCATCAAATGTAATTAAATCACTTGCTATTCCTATGAACTTAGTATTTGCTTTTAAATTTCCTAGACTTATTTTATTTGATTTAATTATATTTAATGGAAGAAATGTTACTCTACCTAAATTATTCTGTTTTAGATAGTTTATTGCAGACTTAGCACTAAACTCATTATCAGTTATTATATTTTGCATATAAGCACCAAGAGCTGCTTCTATAGATTTCTCATACTTTTCAGGTACATTTATAATCTGTCCTAATGCTCCATGAACTCCTTTTAAATTTTTATTTTTTAGTACTTCTTTTACTCCTCTATTAAATCCTTCATAATGATTTTCCATATCTATATAGACATTTAACTTTGAATTATATCCATTTAAATTATATTTACTTTTCTGTATTTCATCTTCTAGTTTATTGTGTTCACTAATTGAATCCTGCAAATTAATTGATAATTCTTTATGTCTATTATTTACATTCTTTAAATTTTCATTTTGCATATTAAATTCTTTATTTATAGTATCTAATTCAGATGATTTTATTTCAATATTTTTGTTTAACTCTGTTATCTCTGAATTTATATTTTCATCTCTGATATTCATATTTTCTTTATTTGCGTTTAAAGTAGACAGCTTATTACTAAACTCTTGTTTCTTATTTAATATATCAATTATACTTTCTTTCAATAATTCTATCTCATTATTTAGGGATTCTAACTTAATTTTTTGTTTATCTTTACTTCCTTCCAATACTTTTATATTTTCCTGCAAGGTAGATAGTTCTTCACTACCTGATAATTTATTGCTTTCTAATTCTTTTATGTATTGCTTATTTTCATTTAGCTTCTCTTTTATATCCTTTATTTCTAAATTTTTTCTACTAATTTCATTCGTAAAATTTCTTATTCTTTCCTTAATTAAATTTATTTGGGATTCTTTTTTTGATATAACTCCTTTAATTGAATTTATATAATCTACAGATTTTTCAATTACATCTTGTAATACCTCTACCTCTTTATTAATATCTTCTTGCTTTTTCTCTACAACATTTTTTTGTTCTTCTTTTTCATTGAGCTCCTTTTCAATAACATTACGATGTTCATTAACCTCACTTAATTCTTTTTCTATTCCTTCAATTTCTCTTATAAAGCTATTTACTTCAAGTGTCTTTAATTTTTCACTTATTTCCAAGTACTTTTTTGCCTTTGTCTGTTGATTAAAAAGAGGCTTTAATTGATTTTCAATTTCTATATATACATCATCTATTCTTTCTAAATTTTCCTTTGTATTACTTAAATTCCTTTCTGCTTCCTGTTTTTTATATCTATATTTTGATATGCCACAAGCTTCATCAAAAACTTTTCTTCTGCTTAAAGGATTATTACTTAATATTTCATCTACTTTTCCTTGTTCTATGATTGAATAACCATCTTTTCCAATACCAGTATCTAAAAAGACTTCTTTTATATCTTTTAATCTACAACTTTTATTATTTAGAAAAAATTCACTTTCACCATTTCTATAAGCCCTTCTTCTTATAGTTACTTCTGTAAAATCTAATTCCAATTGATTTTCAGAATTATCAATAGTAAGAGCCACTTCACAATAATTCATAGGTTTTTTTGTATCTGTACCTGCAAATATTACATCTTCGAGTTTATCCCCTCTAAGACTCTTAATACTCTGTTCTCCTAATACCCATCTTACAGCATCAGATATATTACTTTTTCCACTCCCATTTGGTCCTACTATGGCTGTTATTCCTTCTTTAAAAATAATATCTGTTTTTACTGGAAAGGATTTAAATCCCTTTAACTCTAGTCTTTTTAAATACAAATCTTTTCTCTCCCTTCATTATTAAAACTAAAGGTCATAAATGTCATACAATTTTCTATGAATGTCTCTCATATTAGCACTAATTAAACTTTTCCCATCTAACACAATTTCTAATTGATTTATATCTAAATCTGATTCTTGTGTTTTTAAAAGCACACCAAATTTTTCTTCCATATATTTAACATTTGTTTTTTTATTTCCTATGATTTTAGAAATATTCTTTTTATTAGATTTGACCAACATTTGCTTTATATTTTTATTTTGAAAAATAACAAATTCTAAATAATCTTTTATCATATCTGCTTCTACCAACTCTCTAAATGCAGGATGATATGGTCCTGCTAAAACAGCTTTTCCAATTTGTATATCATCAGTAGCTTGAAGCCCAACTCTTATTACATTGATATTATTAACATAAAACAGTACAAGAACTTTTTTTACTATATTTACACTCTCTTCAAGAGTAAATGGATTATATTTATTTTGTTCCATTAACTTTTCAAGACCTGTATCTTTTACTACCAAAGTTGGATAGACTCTAACACAATCTGGTTTTAGCTCTACAAATTTTTTTGCTGTAAATATACACTTTTCTTCTGTGTCAGCTGGAAGACCAATCATCATCTGTAATCCAAGTTTGATTCCACTATTTTTTATCATCTTTGAACTCTTGTATACAATTTCAGATTGATGACCTCTTATACTATCTAATAATACTTTTTCATCTAAGGATTGTACTCCTAGTTCAATTATACTTGTCTTATATTCTTTTAACATACTTAATATATCTTCATCAATACAATCTGGTCTTGTAGACATTCTAATATCTTTTACAAGACCTTTTTCTACATATTCTTTAGCAACTGATAATAAACTTTTTTGTATATCAATATCTATAGCAGTAAAGCTACCACCAAAAAATGCTATTTCTACATCTGCATCTTTATCTATAGTCTCTAAACATTCCTCAATTATATTTCTTGCATCTTCACTAGTAACATCAGTACTCACACCTGTTATTTTTTTTTGATTACAAAATATGCAATCATGAGGACATCCTTTGTGAGGAACAAATATAGGTATAATTCTCTTTTTCATCTACAACATCCTTCTAATATAAATATTTCTTTTTATATTTTTACATATTATATTTATTTTTCCCATAATTTTTTCTTTAAAGCTATTTTAGCAGCTAACTGTTCAGCTTCTTTTTTACTCTTGCCTTCTCCTATACCAAGTACATCGTCATTAATTCCAACTTCCATTACAAATCTTTTATTATGGTCTGGTCCTTTTTCTTCTATAAGCCTGTACCAGATATTATTTTCTCCATTCCCTTGTAACACCTCTTGAAGATGCGTTTTGTAGTCTCTAAATATATTTCCTTTTCTTGAATCATAAATTATATTTTCCATATGATGAAGTATAAACTGTCTTGCACTTTCAAAACCTCCATCAAGATATATAGCAGCTATTACAGCTTCAAATGCGTCTGCTAATATTGAAGTCCTATGTCTTCCTCCTGTTGCTTCTTCTCCTCTACCTAATAACATGTGAATACCTAAATTTATATCATTAGCTACTTCACTTAATGAATCTTCACAGACTATATTTGCTCTAAGTTTAGTTAGTTCCCCTTCGGGCAGATTAGCTTCTTCATTAAATAAATAATCACTTATCACTATGCCTAAAACCGAATCCCCTAAAAATTCCAATCTTTCGTTAAAATTATATTTTTTATTTTCATTAGAATATGAACTATGAGTAAGAGCTTCTAGTATATATTCTTTATTTTTAAATTTATAATTTATAACATTTTCAAATCTTTGTATATTATCTAGTAATTTTTTACTTATTTTCATATTTACATCCCTCCAAAATCCTATTCTATAAATTCTAGTGTACTATTTTTGTCCAAGTATTGCAAAACCAAAATACATAATACCCTTCCTCATAAAAATAAAACTACCTATGAAGCAAAATATCTCATAGGCATCATAGGCAGTTTTAATTCTTATGAATTTTTACTCTCTATCATCATAACTTGAACAACCACCACATGTACAATCATCATCACAATCATCTTCTGATGATAATATCACAGCCTTACAATCAGGACAAACAACATCTACTTCATCATCATATAACAAATCTTCGTCTATTTCTACTAACTCTCCACAATTTGGGCATTCCATTTCTATATAGCTGAAGTCCTCATCATCCTCATCGTCATCTTCTTCATAAAGATCTTCTTCCATGTCAGCAATATCTTCTTCTAAATCTGCTAAATCTTCATCTATAGATTCAACAAAATCTTGAAGTTCTTCTTGTTCTTCATCCAATGTTACAATAGCATCTGCAAATACTTCTAATGCATCAACTATTTTATGTATCATTTTCCCTTCTTTACTTTCAGCACTTATTTCTAGTCCTTCTGCTAGGCCTTTTAAGTATGCAACTTCTTCATATAAATGTTTCATGTAACACCCCTCGCTTTCTTTTTTATATATAAACTAAAAGCTCATATATCTTATATTATTAAGACATATAAGCTTTTATATACATAAATTTTTATACTCTTGATAAATATTCACCTGTTCTAGTATCTATCTTTACTTTATCTCCAGTATTTATAAATAATGGAACTTGAACAACTGCTCCAGTTTCAACTGTAGCTGCTTTAGTTACATTACTTGCTGTATCACCTTTTATACCTGGCTCTGTATCTGTAACTTCTAGCTCTGCAAAGTTTGGCGCTTCCACTTGGAATGGTTGTCCTTGGTAAAATCTTATTGTAGCAACTTCATTTTCTTTTAAGAACTTAATTGCATCTTCAACTTGCTCATAGTTTAATGGTATTTGTTCAAAATTTTCTTGATCCATAAAATAATATAACTCACCATCATTGTATAGATATTGCATTTGTCTTGTATCTATAACAGCCTTAGGGAATTTTTCACTTGGATTGAAACTTTCTTCTCTTATAGCTCCTGTTTTTAAGTTTTTGTATTTAGTTCTAACGAAAGCAGCTCCTTTACCTGGCTTAACGTGTTGAAAATCAACTACTAAACATGGTTGTCCATCTTTTTCAAATGTAACACCTTTTCTAAAATCACCTGCTGATACCATTTTTTGTTCCTCCATATTAAAATAAATTTCTTATTTTTTAGTAAATTTTACATTACTATGCCTTTAAAATTATATCTCTTACTTGAATTCTGTCAAGTCAGGATTACAAATTTTTACTAATATCATAATATCATAAGTTATACAATATAAACAAGTATTTGGCAAATTACTTATTCTATATTTTTATTATTATCCTCTATATTCTTAATCTATACACTTTACATATTGATATTATTTAGTTATATAGTTCTCAATAATTATATTTTATATGACTTATTGATGTCATTTCTTTCTCTTAAATTTATGTATTTTTATATACTTTCACTAAAATTCCATACTTTTATTTTGAAATCAGTCTCATATTTTTGACTACGTTTTGATAATTTCAATTTAATATTAACATATTGACCATTATTAGTAATTGATACATACATTTCATCTACATAATCTCCAATTTCATAACCACCTGCTTGACTACTTTCGCCATTTAAAGAATTTACAAATAACTTATTTCGTCTTTCATTCAATATAATTTCTTTATTACTTATGCCTTCTTCATTATTATTTTCATCTACATATCTACATTTTATAGACGTTGTCTTTTTAAATGTTTCTTCATAATTAGATATATTCATTATTCCCATAGAATTGCCAATAATTCCTTCCATAGATTTTATGATTTCAAGACTTTGTTGTTGTAGTTCTATCTTATCTTCTACTTTTAACTTTAAGTTTATTGTAGACAAAAATATAGAATATAAAACTAGTATAATTATCACCATTGAAGACAATGATACTACACTTTCCAAAAGCAAGTAACCATATTTATGTTTCATATTTTCCCTCTTTCAGAAGTACTCTTCCACTTACAGGTGTTATTGTTATAGTTTTTCTTAATCTATTATTATATATCTCTATTGTAGACGCCTTTTGAGGCGACCCATCAGATTTAAACTTTATTATTTCAATACTCCTAGCTATTTTTGCATTTTTAGGTAGCATTATTGATTTAATGTTTTTACCATCTTTTCTCAATACATAACCTTCGTGTTTACCTTGATTTATATAATATATATATGTATTGTAGTTACTAAACATATTAATTCGCCTAACATACCTTATATCTGAACAAAGTTGACGTGCAAATAAATTTATTTTATGATTTTCAAGATTATCTTTTGGAAAAGATAATGTAACTATCAAGAGTATTATACTGATAGATACTATTAATTCTATTACAGTCACATTCCTTCTTTTTTCAAAGTTATACACCCCTATACTTATATACCTGTACTAGGTTTTTTTCATCAAAATTCTTCTTTATATTTTCAATTATGTTTTGTTTAAGTTCTTCTTCATATTCTTCATCTTCTTCTGTAAATCCACCAACCTCTTGATTCCTTATATTTTCACTTTCATTTTTAAATTGATTTAGAATTTCATTATTTTCAGATGCTTTATAATTATTGAATGTTTTGTCATCAATTTTATTGTTATTAGATTTATCCATATAATCTTCAATGTCAATTCCTATCCATGGATTTTTGATTTTCACTCTTACTTTTATTGCTTTTAAAAATTCTTTTTCTCTAACATTACTTTCTATATCAAATTCAAAAAAATCTCCTCTGTCATAAATAGTATTATTTTCTACTTTTAAAGAAAGTTCTTCTAAACTACTATAAGATGTATCTTTTATTTTTTTTATACATTCAATCATATTATTTCCTAAGAAATATTCTCTAAATTCGTCTTCATTATTAGATACATCAATAGCTTCCTCAACACAAGAAAGTACATTACTTACTGATATTTCTATTCCACTTAAAGAAATTTCTTTTAGTTGAATGTCTTTGTATCCTAACTCAAACATATTATTATGTGTATAAATTAAACCTATACACATAATGCACACAGTACTTATAATAGAAAATATTATCAATGTTATTATTAATATAGAGCCTTTATTTTCTAGTAACATAGCTATTAAACCTCAGTTTTTTAAATTCATTTTTTATCTCTATATTTATTTCATAGCATTGATAATAATCTAAAATTTGCTCTATTCTACTGTTAATTTCATATCCATTTATGTAATTTTTTTCTATCTTATCTTCAATTAACTCATACTTACTATTTTGTATTCTATACTTCTCATCTTCTATATATTTTTTTGCTGTACTTAACATTTCTCTGTCAGATATATTTCTACTGATAAAACTATAACAATTATACAATGATGTAGAAACTAAATAAACAGCCACATATAATATAGCAATACTTATTATACATTCGATTGATATAAAACCACTCTTTCTTATTTTCAATAATAAAAACAACCCCTAAATAGTATTTTATATATAAACATTTAACTATAAGTTTTTTTGTAAATATCTTTTGTAAGTTTTTTCATTGTAATCAAAATTTCTTCCCATACATATATAAATTAACACACCACCTTCATCCTTAACAGTATTAACTATGACTGATACTTTTGCTTGTAATCAACTTTATACAAACAATTAATTACATTTACTTTTTTAAATATTGTAAAATTACACCTCCTATATTCATATTTTTATAGACTCTAATACTTTGCATTAATCTTTTACTTCAACACCAAAACATATATAAATACTATTTCCTTTTATATTTATTGACACCTCAATTCCAATTTATACTTTATAAATCAATAATTTCTTCGCCTTGTTTCATATATATACAACAAAAACTTAAATTTAAATTCCCACTCTTTATGTCATATTCCATTCAAAAGTTTGCAAATATATGTTTTAAATTCTAAAAATATGCATATTATTTTATTAGATAACAGTCAACTTGGATAAGTCTCCTTCATATAATTTAAAGTGACCGTTGAAAAGGGGGTGACCTATTGGCAGCTCTTAAATCTTTTGAAAAACCCTTAACCCCTGAAGAAGAGATTGAGTATTTAACTAAATTTAAAATAGAAAACGATAAAAGTGCAAAAGATACATTAATTGAAAGAAACATGAGATTAGTAGCTTATATAGCAAAGAAATATAATAATTCAACGGAAGATCAGGATGATTTAATATCCATAGGTACAATAGGATTAATTAAAGCTATAGAAACTTATAACATAGATAAAGGAACTCGATTAGCAACATATGCTTCTAGATGTATTGAAAATGAGATTTTAATGAATATTAGATCTAACAAAAAAAATAAAACTCAAGTATCTCTACAAGACCCTATCGGAACAGATAAAGAAGGTAATGAAATAAGTCTTTTAGATATACTTGGTACAGAGGCTAACTATGTTCTTGATGAAGTTGAACTAAAAGTTCAAGTTGGAAAACTTTACGAACAACTAAACAAAATTCTTACTCCTAGAGAAAGAGAAATTGTCCAGTTAAGATATGGGTTAACTCCTTATGGCTATAAGACACAAAGAGAAATTGCACAAAAACTCGATATATCAAGGTCATATGTATCTAGAATCGAAAAAAAAGCTCTTAAAAAACTAGAAAAAGAGCTTGTTCAAGAAAGTTAATACTATATTTTAAAAGGATATATCGTACATCATTAGACAAAATTTTCTATCTAAAATCAAAGTTACGATATATCCTTAAATTTTATAGTACATAATTTATTTTATACTTTCACATATTTCCTTAAATATAGGTGTTGCAGATTTATTTCCTTTTTGAGTTCCTTCTACTAACACAGTTATTACATACTTAGGTCTTTCTTCAGGATAAAATCCTGTTATCCATCCGTGGTCTATAGCTTTTTTATTTAAACTACTTTGAGCTGTACCAGTTTTAACTCCACAACCACCTTCAATATCTTTTAGGTCTTTAGCTGTACCAGTCCTAGATACAGACTTCATATATTCTTTAACTTGTGTACACACATAAGGAGAAATAAGTTCTTCTTTTTTTGAAGACTTATAAGTTTTTATTGTATTCATATTATTGTCCACAAGACTTTTATATAAGTATAGTGGTTTGAATGTTCCATTATTAGCTATTATTTGAGTCATTTGATTTATTTGAAGTGGTGTAAATTCTATATTTTCTTGACCTATAGCTAAATTTCTTATTGATATGTTTTTTGGAGCTTCTCTAATTTTTTCTTCATCAAGACCAATATCAACCTTTTCAAATAAATGTAATTTTTCAGCAGATTTGAGTATCTTTTCTTTTCCAAGTTTCATAGCTATATCTAAAAATGCAGGATTGCATGAATTAGAAAAAGCTTGTCTTAAGTTTTGAAAACCATGACCATCTCTTTTATTACATCGCAGTATTTCATTAGTATTCCCAACTTTAGTCTTACCTGTACAGTTGTAAGTATAGTTCTCATCTATAACACCATTTTCAAGTGCAGAAAATAAAACTACCATCTTAAATACAGACCCTGGTGGATATGTCGCTTTTATAACTCTATTTTCAAATTCTCCATTTTTTCCTTTTAAACTTTTTGATATGTCATTTTGGTCAAAATTAGGTCTAGAGCACATTGCAAGAATTTCACCTGTAGATGCTTCCGAGATTATTGCTGCTGTAGGATTTTCTTCTTTATTTAGTATTTGTTCTAATTTTTTTTGAATGTTATAATCAATAGTAGTTTTTAGATGTCTATCTTTATCCTTATTATCAACAGTTTTTACACTTCCCTTTAGTATGTTTAGAGATTTTTCATTTCCTGCATCTCCAGCTTTAAAAGCACTTATATACTTTTCATTTGAATTTCTAAGTACACTATCCATACTCTTTTCAATTCCTGATTGACCTGATTTATCATCTTCTTTTATATATCCTATTGTATGTGATAATAAACCATCTTTTGCGTACCTCATAGTTTTTTCTTCTACCATTATTCCATTTTTCTCAAGTTCTTTTTTCATACTCTTATCGATATTTTTAGTCTGAATCTGTATTATAGGGCGTGTCAATTGCTCTTGTACAGCTTTATATATATCTAAATCATTCATCTTAGTAGCTTTCTTAATAAGTTCCAAAATTTTATAGTTATTATTTAATTTTTCTTTTTCAACAATTAATATCTGAGATTTACTTGTATCTGTAAGCTTCTTGTTGTTTCTATCATAGATTATTCCTCTTCCACTATTTAACTCGACTTTCTCAACGCTTTGTGATTCAACACTTTGTTTGTATTTATCACCTTTTAATACTTGTATATCAACTAGCCTATAAATTAAAACACTATAAATTATTAAAATTATAGTAAATATACACCAGCTTCTCTTTCCCACTTTTTTCAAAAATGGAGTCTTCTTTTTTGACATGAAATCACCCCTTAGATAATTTCATTATTGACAATTTCTAAGGGGCTAATACTATTTTTATCAATTTTTTATTATTCTTCAACCTTTTCTTCTATAACTTTTCTAAGCATATAATCTTTACCAACTTTTACTGATAGTTTTAACTTCACTATTTGTCTAGGATGAGGAGCTGATTCTATAGCTTCTCCTTCTTCATTGTACATTTCTTCAATTTTAGTAAACATAGTTTCTTTATATGGTCCCATAACTTCTATTTCATCACCAACACACATTTTATTTCTTTGCTCAACAACAATAAGACCATCTTCATCTTCTGTTTCTCTAACTATACCTATAAAATCATAGTTTCTAACATATGATGCTGATTGATAATTTTGGTCTTCTGTTGTTGGTTTATTCAAGTAAAAACCTGATGTAAAATGTCTATGACTACCTTTTTTTAGTTCTTCCATCCACATTGGATTGAACTTCCAGTTTTCTGGGTCTCTGTAAAATTCATCTATTGCCATTCTGTATGCTCTTACAACAGTAGCTACATAGTATGCAGTCTTCATTCTACCTTCTATTTTTAAACTTGTTATACCAGATTTGATTAACTCTGGTATATACTCTATCATACATAAATCTTTTGAGTTAAAGAAGAATGTACCCCTTTCATCTTCGTATATTGGAAAATACTCACCAGGTCTTTTTTCTTCCACCAAATGATATTGCCATCTACAAGATTGAGCACAAGAACCTTTGTTTGCATCTCTTCCAGTCATATAGTTGCTTATTAAACATCTGCCAGAATAAGAAATACACATAGCACCATGCATAAACGCTTCTATATCCATATCTAAAGGTGTTTTTGCTCTTATCTCAGATATTTCATCAAAAGATAATTCTCTTGCCACTACAACTCTTTTTATTCCATGCTCGTACCAGAAGTTTGCACTTAGATAATTGGTTGTATTTGCTTGTGTACTTAAATGTATTTCCATATTCGGAATTACTTTTTTAATGACACTAAGCACTCCTGGGTCAGCTATTATAACTGCATCTATTCCTATCTCTTCTAGTTCCAACAAATAGTCTTCTAATTGTAGAAAATCTTCATTATGAGGTATTATATTTACTGTTACGAATACTTTCTTGCCTCTTTCATGTGCAAAAGCTACTCCCTCTGCCATATCTTCCTTACTAAAATTCTTCGCTGCAGACCTCATTCCAAAAATTTCTCCACCTATATAAACGGCATCTGCTCCATATGTTATAGCTATTTTCAATCTCTCCAAATCACCTGCTGGAGCTAAAAGTTCTACTTTATTTAATTCCATCTACATCACCTCTTTTACTTTCTTTATAACTTAGTGCTACACCATCACCTATTGGTACCA
Organism: Clostridioides difficile ATCC 9689 = DSM 1296; assembly: GCF_001077535.1. Classification (GTDB taxonomy): domain Bacteria; phylum Bacillota; class Clostridia; order Peptostreptococcales; family Peptostreptococcaceae; genus Clostridioides; species Clostridioides difficile. Next base: position 1,338,736 of record NZ_CP011968.1, on the reverse strand, counting down.
ATGATGTGCTTAAATAGTCACAATTACATATATAATCTAAATAATTTCTCATTCTTTTAACTATAGTCTTTTTTCTTCTTACAACAAAATCATCATGAGCAACCATACCTTTATACAAAATATTATCAGATACTAAAAGTCCCCCATCTTTTAATTTATCTATAACTAAATCAAAAAATAGCTTATATTGACCTTTGGCTGCATCTATAAATATAAGGTCAAATTCACCTTGGACTTGACTAAGTTTTTCTTCTGCATCTCCTTCTAGTATAGTTATGTTATTGTCAAATCCAGCTAATTTTATGTTTTCTTTTGCTTTTTCTATCATTTTTTCATTTCTCTCAACAGTTATTATATCTGCATCTTTTCCTATAATAGTTGCAAAAAAAATAGAAGAATAACCAATTGCACATCCTACTTCTAAAATTCTCTTTGGTTTTTGAACCTTTAACAAGACTTTTAATAAATCTGAAACTTCTTTATGTATTATAGGAACACTATTTTCCTCTGCATAAATTTCTAAATCTTTTAAAAATCCTTCTTTTTCTTTTAATGTCACTCTTATATAATCTTCAACCAAATCATTAACTATATTACTCATAAAAACACTCCCTAAAATAATAAATATTCAAGTTTTATATTAATTTATTATTTTTTAAATTCATATTGTTATATATATTTACACTTTCTTTATTATAAATCTAAGAATAACAATTTTCAATAAAAAAGCCCAACATTATTCTTACCCTGTTAGACTTTTTATAATCATGGTTTATTTTTTTGTATTTTCTTTATTTGTTGCTTTTGTATCTTTTGATTGTTTATCCCTTGCTTCTTTATATTCTTTAACGTATTTTAAATGGTCTTGATAGTTTGTACTATAATTATTTCCACCATCAATCTTAGCTACAAAATATAAATAGTCTGTTTTCTCTGGATATAATGCTGCTTCAATAGATTTTATACCAGGATTTGATATTGGTGTAGGAGGTAATCCCTTATTTTTATAACTATTATATGGTGAATCAATTTTTAAATCATCATATGTTACAATTTTCTTTCTCTCTTCAAATATATATTGTATTGTAGCATCTGATTGAAGAGGCATACCTACCTTAAGTCTATTATAAAACACACTTGCTATTATAGGTCTGTCTTTGTCAAGAACAGCTTCTTTCTCAATTATTGATGCCATTTCCATTACTTCTTGAAGAGTCATATTTAATTCTTTTTGTTTCTTTTTAAACTTGTCCGTGTATTTACTGTCAAATACTTTTAACATTTCGCTTAAAATATCTTCTTCTGATTGTTTCTTTGAATTAAAATAATAAGTTTCTGGATACAAGAACCCTTCTAAAGAGGTTATTCCATCTTCCTTCAAATATGGAAATTTATCATAAAATTCTTGAGGTTTTTTTATTAAATTTTCAAAAGTAGCTTTATCTCCTAAATTTTTACTTACTAACATTGCTATAATTTCTTTAGATGTAGCTCCCTCTGGAATAGTCACTTTTATACCATCCTGATATATTTTACCTGAAACTAAAAGACTTATTATATCATTGTTTGAATACGATTGATTAAGTAAGTATGTTCCTGATTTTATAGACGGAGCTTTATTGCTAACCTTTACCAAAAGTTTAAATAATAGTTCATTCTTTATTAATTTATTTTCATATAATATGTCAGATATTTTTCCAACAGATGCTCCACTTGGAACGTCGATAATTACATCTTTTTTGTTATTTTTATCATAAGGACCTATTTGTATAAACACAAATATACCTGCTAAGATAATCAAAATAACAATTATTAATACTGCTATTTTCAATCTATTTTCTTTAAAGTTCATAATATAATCTACTCCTTATGTATATTTATCCATTTTCTATTATAAAACTAGATACTTTAATTTTCAATCATCTTGTAGAATAAACTTATTTATATTGTAAAAAATGTTTTAAAATATATATTTTTGGTATAATTTATAGTTTATCAAAAAATAAAAAACCTAACATTATTTTTGACATGTTAGGCCTTTTATAATCACTTTTCTAAAACTTTTTAATCTCTTCTTTAGTTACAATACCATATATTAATTTATTTTTTTCTATTTTTGAATCTACAATAGAGTAGGAATCAATAAATCTTCCCTTTGCCAATGAAAGCTTTTGTTCATCATTATAATACATGTAAGCTAAAACTTCACCTTCATTTACATAATCTCCTACTTTCTTTTCTAAAATTATCCCTGCTGATAAATCTAAAATATCATCTTTAGTTTCTCTACCTGCTCCAAGAATCATAGCCGATACACCAACATCTTCAGCTTTAATTTTGCTTATATAACCTGATTTAGTTGATTTAACTGGATATTTATACTTTGATTTTTTGAATAAAGAATAATCATCTACTACATCTTTATTACCACCTTGATTCTCTATAAACTCTTTGAGTTTTTGTATAGCAGTACCAGATTTTATTGATTCTCTTATTTTTTCAACACCATCTTCAAAATCATGTGCTACCTTTGATAAAACCAACATATATGCTCCTAATACTTCGCATAGCTCAACAAGGTCTTTAGGTCCATTTCCTTTTAATGTCTCAATTGCCTCTATAACTTCTAAAGAGTTTCCCACTGCAAAACCTAAAGGTTCATCCATATCTGTTACAATCCCTATTGTATCTCTATTCATACCAGTACCTATATCAACCATAGATTTAGCTAACTCAAAAGACTCTTCTAATGTCTTCATAAATGCTCCATCACCAGTTTTTACATCTAGCACAATTGCATCAGCTCCTGAAGCTAACTTTTTAGACATTACACTTGATGATATCAATGATATATTATCAACAGTTGCTGTAACATCTCTAAGAGCATATATTTTCTTATCTGCAATTGCTACCTTTGCACTTTGACCACAAACTGCTATTTTAGACTTATTTACAGAATCAATAAATTTACTTATCTCCATTTCTGTCGAAAAACCTGGTATAGACTCCAATTTATCAATAGTACCACCAGTATGACCAAGACCTCTACCTGACATCTTTGCAACTGGTGCTCCACATGAAGCAACCAAAGGTATAAGAGCTATGGTAGTCTTATCTCCAACACCACCAGTACTATGCTTATCTACCTTTATTCCATCTATCTCAGATAGGTTTATCATGTCTCCAGAGTTCATCATTGCTTCTGTAAGATGTACAGTTTCCTGTTTATTCATCTTATTTAAGTAAATCGACATTAATAGTGCAGAAGCTTGATAGTCAGGTATATCTCCCTTTGAATAGTTTTCTATAAAGTAGTTTATCTCTTTTTTACTAAGCTCTAGGTTATCTCTCTTTTTTTTTATAATATCATACATTCTCATAATTGAAATCTCCATTCTAACCTATAATAATTTAAATAAATATTAAACTTTAAAACACTTTCAAATGTTGTAGTATTATAAAAAAACTGTCCTTTATTAGAAATAACTTTCTATATCAAGACAGCTTTTTATTAATTCTTTTCAAATTAAACATTAACTATTTTATTATAAACTTCCTCAAAAAATCTATAATAAGCTTTAACTTATAAATTTTTAACCGTTGTTTTAACTAAATTCATAAATTCTGATTTAACTTTTTGAGTAGTTTCTATTACTTCCTCATGACTTAGTGGTTGATTTAAGATGCCAGCAGCCATATTTGTTATACAAGATATACCAATAACTCCTATATTAGAGTGAGAAGCCACTATGACTTCTGGAACAGTAGACATACCTACAGCATCAGCTCCCAAAATTTGTGCCATTCTCACTTCTGCTGGTGTTTCATAGTTTGGACCACTAAAAAACATATAAACGCCTTCTTTGACATCTATATTACATTCTTTAGCGCAGTTTTTAACTACATCTACATATTTAGAAGAATATGCATCTGACATATCTGGAAATCTAGCACCAAATCTGTCATCATTTTTTCCTACTAATGGATTACTTCCACTAAAGTTTATATGGTCTCTTATAAGCATCAAATCTCCTGCTTTAAATTCTTTATTTACGCCTCCAGCAGCGTTAGTTACTATAAGAATCTCGACTCCTAATTCTTTCATAACCCTTACTGGAAAAGTAGCTTCTTTCTGAGAATATCCTTCATAGTAATGAAATCTACCTTGCATAGCAATAACTTCTTTTCCTTCAAGTTTTCCAATTACAAGTTGTCCAGCATGTCCTGCTACTGTTGATACAGGGAAGTTTGGAATTTCACTATATTTAATTGTGACAGGGTCTTCTATATCATTTGCTAAATCACCTAGTCCAGAACCTAATATCAAACCAATCTTAGGTTTTATATTACTTTTAGAATTTATAAATTTACTACTTTGTGCTATCTTTTCAAACATTCCAATCTCTCCATCCTATTAAGCTAAGTTTTTATCATTTTATAGTTTAAAATAAATCTTCTTTAAAGCTTGACCCATGTTTAGGCAACTTTACATTTAGTATATCTGCAACAGTTGCTCCAATATCAGCAAAAGTATCTTTTACTCCTAAATTAAAACCTTTTTTAATCTTATTGCCATAAATCATAACAGGTATATATTCTCTTGTATGGTCTGTACCTTTATATGTTGGGTCATTTCCATGGTCTGCATTGATTATTAAAATATCATCTTCTCTCATATTAGCCATTATTTCAGGAAGTCTACTATCAAACTCTTCAAGAGCTTTCTTATATCCTTCTGGGTCTCTCCTATGACCATATTTAGAATCAAAATCAACGAGATTTGAATATATTAGACCTTTATTATCTTGTTTCATATAATTTAAAGTTTCATCCACTCCATCCATATTGCTTTTAGTGTGGATAGCATCTGTAATTCCTTTTCCATTAAAAATATCTTCTATTTTTCCAACTGCTAAAACATCAAGTCCTGATTCTTTTATATTATCAAGAACTGTTGGTTCAAATGGGTCTAGTGAATAATCTCTTCTATTTGAAGTCCTCACAAACTCACCTTTTTTCTTACCTATGAATGGTCTAGCAATTACTCTAGCTACTGCATTATCCCCCATCATTATTTCCCTAGCGATTTTGCACATATTATAGAGTTCTTCTAGGGGAATTACTTCTTCATTAGCAGCAATCTGAAATACACTATCAGCTGATGTATATACTATTACATCTCCAGTTTTTATTTGATGCTCTCCATACTCATCTATTATTACAGTTCCTGAAGCTGGTTTATTTCCTACTACTTTTCTTCCAGTTTTTTTCTCAAACTCTTCTATTATCTCCTTAGAGAATCCATGTTCAAATGTCTTAAATGGTTTGTCAACTATTATACCAGTCATTTCCCAATGACCTGTAGTAGTATCTTTTCCCTGAGACATTTCCTTACACTTTCCAAAACAACCTATTGGTTCTTTTATACTTTCAAAAAAATCTATACCATCTATGTTTCCTATACCTAAATTTCTCATATTAGGAATCTGAATATCTGGATATTCCTTAAATATATTTCCAAGGGTACTTACATCCTTACTATCACCAAATTTTTCAGCATCAGGCAATGCTCCTATCCCAACACTATCAATTACAATCCAAATTACTCTGCTCATATAAATATGCTCCTTCTAAATTATAAAATTTGCTATATAGTCTATTTAGCTTCTGCTTTTTGTAATTCTACATCAACATCATTTCTAGGATGTTTCTCCTTTATTTCTCTTCTCACGTTTTTATCTATATGATTTAAATATACTTGCAAACTAGATAAATTAACATTTCCTAAAATTTTACTTACAACAGCAATGTTAGCACCTTCATTTAACAAATGAATAGCAAATGAATGTCTAAGCATTGTAGGATTTATATTTTTATCTATATTGGCTAGATTAGAATATTTTTTTATGACTTTCCAAAGACCTTGTCGTGTAAACCTTTGACCTAATGAACTTACGAATAATGATTTTTCACCTTCTACAGCCATTTTAGGTCTTGCTTCTTTTAGATACTTTTCTAAGTAAAGTTTTGTAATATCACAAAGTGGTATCACTCTTTGATTTTTACAACATGAATTACAATATATATAATCAATATCTAGGTCAATATCCTCTATATTCATCTCTACTAATTCAGATACTTTTATACCAGTACCATATAATACTTCAAAAATAGCCTTGTCCCTAATCAATTTAGGCGTTGTTAACTTTGGAAAATTTAATAGTCTTTCAATTTCTTCTTCTGTAAGTATATTTATATTTTCTTTTTTTATTTTAGGTTTTTTTATATCCTTTGCAGGATTATTTGCACATATATGATTTAAAAATAAATAATCATGAAAAGATTTTATAGAGGATATCATCCTCGCTATTGTAGCTATTGATACATTATCTTTTTCCAACTTTATTAAGTAACTTATAATATCATTTTCTACTATATCTACTAGTTTAATGCTTTTTTGATTTATATATTCCATATATTTTTTTATATCCATAAAGTATGATGCCACTGTATTCTCTGATAATTTTTTTTTATCTTTTATGTAATCTATATATCCCTCTATAATATCCATTATAAACTCCTTTATTTAGCTAGGAACTTAATAATACCAATACTTGCAGTATTTAATATTAATTGCAACCCCAATGATAGTGCTATTATAATTATAATATTTAGTATATACCTCTTAATTAAAAATTGCATATTTTTTCTATTTTTCTTTTTAAATTCATAAACCATTTCTTTAAAATAACTTAAACTAATTAATGCTAATATGATTGCACATGGAATAATAATCAAATTTTTAAATAATATTATTAAAATCATTTTTATACTTTTAAATTTTAATGCCAATATACAGCTATTTATTGTATAACCAATTGACATCCCTTTTAATACAAAAGCTACCAACACTGCTGGAATTGTTACTACAAATAGACTTAATAGAGCTATTGAGCCCATAAAGATTGCATCTGATTTTAAATTTTGTATCACTGTATCTTTTATGCTTATATTTAGATTATAATACTCTACAGCAGGATTTATATTGTTTAATATATTGTTACTAGAACCTGGCAATATTTTATTTATGTAAGACCCAATAACAATAGACATCATAAACAACAATCCTATAATAATTATTTGTCTATTTAATTCTCTAAAATCATTTTTTCTATATGTTCTTCTCAATTTAATTCCCCCTTGTCCTTTATAAAATAGTATGCTTTAGGACAAAGGGTTATTCATTTTATAAATATTAATTTTTAAACATATCTTTTACTAATAATAATCCAATAGATGTTTTTGCATCTTCAACGTCATTTTTTAATACCATGTTATATGCTTCTTCAAGCTCAATTTCATAGACATCTAAAAACTCATCTGCATCTAAATTATTCTCTCCTGGAGTAAGACCTGTTGCTAAATATACAAACATTATCTCATTAGAAAAACCTGCTGAAGTGAAAAATTTATGTATTAGCTTAATATTTTTTGCACTATACCCAGTTTCTTCTTTTAATTCTCTTTCAGCACATTCTTTTGGACTTTCATTTTTTTCTAGTTTACCAGCTGGAATTTCAAAGATTGGCTTTTCTATAGGTTTTCTAAATTGCTTAACTAACACAACTTTATTATCATCTGTGATTGCAACTATTCCTACTGCTCCACCAACTTCTACTAACTCCCTTTTTTGATATCCTTGCCCTGGAATTTCAACAGTATCAACCTTTAAAGTAATTACTTTACCTGTATAAACCCTATCACTACTAATAGTTTTTTCTTCTAATACCATCTTAAACCTCCATTAAGTAATATGCTGCTGTGCTTGCAGCTTTGAAAAATGCCTCATCTTGTTCATAATTTCTTCCCATACTCTTTACTTTTAGATTAAAATAGTCTAAATCCTCTTTCGTTTTATTATTATCTATATAAATTATATTATGCTTTTTGTCTAAACCATTTAAATTGATTTGCTCTTTTATAAAGTTCAATTTTTCATCATCATATATAGTTATTGGTATGTCTACATTTACATTTACAATTTCTTTAAATACAGTCATACTATGATGTGAAATACCTTGATGTCTTTCTCGTTTGTCAGCAAAACTAATTCTTGGAATTGCAATTGCTCTTCCTTCAAGTTTTTTTACGGCATCAAGAATAGAGCCTTGTTCAATCCCTGTAAATCCATATTTTGTTCCTGTCCCAGCAATTCCAGGTCCCATACTGACAAATACTGCATCCGCTTTTAGTATTTCTTTTGCTGTAATTAATGCAGTATATATATTTATACATTCATAATCTCCACCAAACGCATTTCCTATAGTTATTGTACTATCTATTAATTTTTTTTCTTTTAAAGTATCCACATTTTTACTTAAATAAATTGGAAGAGATGCTCCATCAGTCATTATATACACTAATTTTTTATTTGGATTATTTCTTTTAAATGAAGCTGCAAATGGAGTTAACATACTATGAAGAGTCCCTACTACAACAGAAAGACCTTCTAATCCTTTAAAATTCGCAAATTTATCATGATAAATACTTTCTTGTTCCTCAACAGAATCCACTTTTATTTGAAGAGGCGTATATCTAAGTTTCATTATATGTCCACCTTCAGTTAAAGTAGATTCTATATTATTTAAATTAGTTATTACAAAATGGTATCCACCTGTACCTAAGCTCAGTTCTACTGCTGTTGTATTTAAAACCACTTCGTCACCTATATTTATAGTTCCAGATATTTTGGGATAATTATATGCCCTTTGTATTTCTCCATTTATATTTACTCTTATATCATCTAGAGTTTCAGTTTGACTTACTATTGATTCAACAATCCCCACTCTTTTGCTTATCATAATACTACCTTCCCAATTTATCTATAAAATTTAATAGTTTATTTTTTTCTATTATCTTAGTTAATGAGTATTTCTCAGTGAATATATGCATAATAACTACAAATATTAACCATCCTAATCTAATGTTAAATGGATACCCAAAAGAAATGAGCATTCCAATAGATATTCCAAGGACGTTTGAACCAGTATCTCCCATCATAGCCCTTGCTTTTAAATCATAATTAAAGTATGCAAGTACATTTGGTACTATAAGTAATGGAAGAACTTGAACAAATCCTGTCAATGTTAAAAATATAATTACCATTATGAATAAATATGCTTTTATTGCCCTTCCTGGTCTTAAATCCAAAAGATTCATTAAATTAGTTGATAGAGCTATTATTAGTGTATTTACTATTATATCAATTATGTCTTTTGATATAGCAACAGAAACTATAAGCCCTACAAATCCACCAAATAAAGCTTTAAAACCTCCTGTTGTAAGACTTCCTTTAAATAAACTTTTAAAATGCCCCTTTAAACCACTTACATCTCTATTTCCAATGACATCATCTAGTATCCCTGCAAAAAACATGGATATCATACCAAACATAAACATAAATATATACGCTAAATCCTTAAATTCTGTAGTAAAGAAAGCAAGTATTATTCCATTGATTACAATCATAGGCAAAAATACAATTCCCATACTTACTGGTATCATATCTTTTTTATAGTTTGGTCTAAGTACATTTCCATTTATCAATAAATTTTTAAATAGTGGAATTACAGCATAGGTTCCAAATAATCCAGTTAATAATAAAATGGTATAAAGTATATAATCTTTCACTAAGATATTACCTCCATTCTTTCTTTTTTTGTCCTAAAACCTTTTTTATGTGATAATACTGTTTCCCTCTATGAATAAAACCTTTTAAATTTCTTCCTGTTTCATTATGAGTCATATTTACTAATACTTCTTTAATTTTAAATCCATACTTTAATATATCAATGGTCATTCCAACTTCTACTCCATATCCAAAAGGTATTTCATCAAACTTTTCTAAAACTTCTCTTTTAAATATTCTTTGACCTGACAAAGTTGCATCTAACTCAACACCAGTCATCTCAAACACAGAATTTTTAGCTAAACCTTTTACAAATCCCAAACCTCCTTTTCTCTTTGCAGGAGGAAACTTGGCTATTGTAACATCTGCCTCACCATTTAATATAGGTACTATTAATTTTTCAACTTCTTTAGCAGAACTTCCTAAATCTCCATCCAGAAAACCTATAATATCTGCATTTTTCATTGCTAATTTGATACCATAATTTAAAGCATATCCTTTACCTCTATTTTTATCTAACTTAAAAAATTTAATCTTTTCATTTTCTAGCTCAGATACAACCTTAGCAGTATTGTCAATTGAACCATCATCCACAACTATTATTTCATTTATTTGCTTAATGTCCAATATGCTTTCTAATGTATATTTTATTCTACTTTCTTCATTATAAGCTGGTATTATTATACTTATATAAGAATCCATTTTTTCTCTCCTTAAAATTATTTCTATTTAATAGATGGCAACAATGAAGTTGCAGTATCCAATCTACCAAAATTACCAACTATATTACCTTGTTGTAGAAGAATCGCTAGAGATATACTTCCTATACCTTCATCAATATTGTCTATAGTTGCAACTTTGTTTTTAGAATATAGTTCTACATAAGAAGTTTTAACTCCTGTATTTTGAACTTCTACTAAATATTTATTCTCTGATTTAAGTTTTGAAACTACAAATTTTTCTATTTTTTCAAACTGTTTTGTACTGTCTTTTGCATCATTTCCACCAGCTATTACAACGGAATCATATTTTAGATATGTATCTCCAATAAAATTAAACTTTATTACATCTAGTTCTTGAAGATATGTTAAAATGTCACTTGCATCTTCCTTTTTAAGAGTGTCAATTATATAATTAACTGCATCATTTGCATTTTTTACATCTGTACCTAGTTTAGTTGACATTTCCTTTAACTTTTCTGGATTTGTTATGTTTTCTTTTAATATTATATTAAATGCAATGCTTCCATTAGATTTATTTATTATGTCTTCTATATTTTTTGTATAATCGTCATTTTCATTAGCAGATATTATTCCTATACTTTTACCATTCAGCGAACCAGCTAAAATCTTATCTACATTTTTATTTATAAAATTAACTGCCTCTTCATAATCTCTATTTACACTTGCTAAGTCACTGTCAAGTTTATCATTTTTTTCTTTTAAGATATCAAACTTATCATCCAAATCATTTATTATATTTGCTTGTTGTTCACTTAATTGTTGATTATTATTTAAATTAAATCCTACTAACATGCCTATACCCAAAGCTATAAATATAGCCCCTATAGTGACTATATAATATTTCATATTAATATGCATATTTATCCTCCTAAAATTTACATCTGTAATAATACTCTAAACTTTAATTGCATTAGTTGTATGAACTGTTGAACTCCTGGTGACAATGATGCAACTACCAACACAGGAAATAATGCTGTTGCTATTAATGCCCATATGTACTTTATTTTTAATTTACTTCTGTATAACAAATTAACGCCTTTAGCATCTATAAGCTTTGAACCTATTTTTAGTCTAACTAAAAAAGTACTTGCCATACCTTTTCTTCCTTTTTCAAGAAAATCAATCATATTTGAATGTGTACCAACTGCTACTATTAACTCAGCCTTATACTCATAGGCGATAAGCATAGCTATATCTTCACTAGTTCCTGGCGCAGGAAATACAACTGCATCTAAGCCTAATTCCTCAACCCTCTTAAGACCTGGTGCTCTTCCATCTGTATAAGCATGTACTACTATTTCACTAGCCTTTTTTAAAGCTTCATCACTTACACTATCCATATCACCTACAATCACATCTGGAGTATATCCAAACTCAATTAAAGCGTCTGCTCCTCCATCAACACCAACCAATACTGGCTTTACCTCTTCTATATAAGAAAGCATAGTACTTAAATCTTCTTTGTAGTCCTGACCTCTTACAACTATCAATACATGTTTATTAGCATAATTAGTTTTCACTTTTGGAATTTCTACTTCTCCAAGTATAAATCCTTTTTCTTTTTTAGCATAATCTATAGTATTATCTATAAATCTATCCAATTCTACAGCTAAATTCTCATAGGCAGCCTTTATTTGGTGTGAAACCTCATACTTGTCTAAAACTTCTCCTGCACCTAAAAATTTTCCTTTTCTATATATCTTTCCATCTACAACTTCTATAGTTTCTCCTTCTTTTAATTCTTCAAATAACTCTTCTCCAACATTATCAATTATTAGTATATTATTTTCAGTTAATATCCCTGGACCTTTATTGGGATACCTACCACTTATAGAAGGAGCCGCATTTATGACAAGTTTTATTTTAGCTTCTACTAAAGAGTTTGCAGCAACTTCATCTATGTCTATATGATTTATAACTGCTATTTCCCCACTTTCAACTCTTTTAGCAAGTTTTTTGGTTTTTCGATCTACTTTTATAGGGGCCTCGACTCTCATATTTAAACCTCCACTATCATTATTAAAATCACATTATATTATAGCATTACTTAACAATAAAATAAATGTTTTAAGTTTGTTTTGCATCTTTGGCATTTACAATACTATATTTCATCATTTTTTTATTTAACATATTCCATAATACGCTTAAAAATACAAAGTTTACCTGCATCAAAGTCAATATTTATATTAAAAAATAAACCACTGTCAGTTTACAACTTGTAAAGACACATACTATATCCATAGTATAATAAAATTATTATATTGATATAGTAAGCAAATAATAAAGAAAATTTTTATATTTATTAAAATAGCGAAACGGTATAACCCTAGTGGTTATACCGTTTCGCTGCTTGTAATACGCATTTATAGCCAATGCCTTAATTAAAAAGCCTTACTTTTTATGTCTTGTTTATTTAACCATACTATGTTCTAGTCTTAATTTATCAGCAATCATTGCTATAAATTCTGAATTAGTTGGTTTTCCTTTAGTATTGTGTACCGTATATCCAAATAATTGATTTATTGTGTCAACTTTTCCTCTACTCCATGCAACCTCTATTGCATGTCTTATTGCTCTTTCAACTCTACTTGGTGTTGTATTGAATTTTTTAGCTATACTTGGATATAACTCTTTTGTTACTGCACCTAAAAGCTCAACATTATCAATAACCATTTTCATTGCTTCTCTTAAATATAAATATCCTTTTATATGAGCTGGTACTCCTATTTCATGTATTATATTTGTGATTTCTGTCTCTATATTTCCTACATTCTTAACAAAATCACTTCTAGTCATTTGAGTCTCTTGAACTGGTCTAGGTTTTGGCTCAACTTGTGTAACTCTATTAGAAACTAGCTCTCTAATTCTGTTTATAAACACAACAAAATCAAATGGCTTTACTATGTAGTAATCTGCTCCTAGATTTATTGCGCTTTGAGTTATCTTATCTTGACCTACTGCTGATAGTACTATTATTTTTGGCATTTTAGGTATATCCATAGTATTCAATTTTTCAATTACACCTAATCCATCTAGATGTGGCATTATTACATCTAGTATTAATAAGTCCGGTTGTGTCTTTTTTACTAAGTCTAATGCTTCAATTCCATCCTTAGCTATGCCTAATATATCGATATCATCTTCATTAGACAAATACTCTTTTAATACCTGACAAAAATCCTTATTGTCATCTGCTAAAACTATTTTGATTTTTTCCACTAAAAATCCCCCCATTAAAAAACATCTTCTTATTACAGAAAACTAAACTTTTTACACAATTGCTTCCTAATTATCTACTCTAAAGCATATTCGACACTCCAAAATTATATTCCTCCTAGATAATTGATAAAATAATAAAATTTTTTAATGCCTCACCTACAATTTTATCATTTCATCTATAAAAATACCATATCCTTTTTTCGGATTATCTCTAAAAACATGAGTTATTGCACCAATAATTTTATTATTTTGTATTATTGGAGCTCCACTCATCCCCTGTACGATACCTCCTGTGTATTCCAATAACTTGTCATCTACTACTTTTATTACCATATCTCTATAATTTCCTTTATCATATACTATACTTTCTATTTTTATATCATAGCTTGTTATATTTTTGTTTTTATCCTCAAAAAGAATTACTGCATCTCCTATTTTTACATCTTGCGGCCTTCCAACTTCTATTAATTGCTTTTCTTTATTTGCTACATTAAACTCTTTATTATGGTTTTCTGTAATATTACCACTTATACCTAGCTCTGAATTATTTGAGAAATTACCCATTAAATTGCTGTCATTAAAATCTCCTTTTATTTTACCTACTTTTTCATTACTAGCTTTTACTATTTTTAATTGTTCTGGCTTATATATATATCCTTGCTTTATCTTTAATAGTTCATTAGTATCCGAATCTTTTATGGCATGACCGATTGCTTTGAACTTTTCCATACTAGGGTCGTAAAAAGTCATAGTTCCAATTCCAGATATTTTATCTCTTACCCATAATCCAAGTTTATACTTGCCATTTTCTTTTTTAGTCTCTATTACTTCTGTTTTATACTTATTTTTTCTCTCAAAAGTCACTTCAACTTTACTTTTTTTAATCTTATTCAAAATCTCTGATACATCTTGACTATTTTTTATCCTTTTATTATCTATTTTTACTATATTATCACCGATTTGTATGCCTCCAATATAGTCTACATCCTCTTCCTCATATCCTAAGACCAATACACCATCTGTATTTGCTTTTACTCCAATTATATTTCCCATAGGATATACAAATTTTTTATCATGATTCTTAATTGCAAAAGCTTCTATTTGAGTCTCTTTATTAACATTACAATTTTTATTAAAAATTATAACCATGGTAAAAATCGATACAGCTCCTAATATTATCCAAATATTTTTGAAATTTTTATTTATTTTGTTCATATATCCATCTACTCCTATGCTGTATTATTATGTATTTATAATTCCTTTTTCCTGAGAATTTATTCATTTAAAAAGTTTATTTAAAATCTTAATAAGTGATTTTTAATACATAATATGATAGTATTAGATTGTAACAAAAAGTTTGAAGGGCGGTAATATCTTGAAATTAAATGTAAGAATTGCAGACATAAATAATTGGCATGATTTAGTTAGTTTGTCTGTAGATAAAAGTCAGTTAGATTATATAGAAAGCAATGCACTTTCTATTGCTGAATCTAAATTTATAACAGCTTGGGTACCTGTTGGAATATATGATGAAAATTCTTTAATAGGATTTGCTATGTATGGTCGTTTAGAAGATGATAGAGTTTGGCTTGATAGATTTATGATTGATTCAAAATATCAAGGTAAAGGATATGGAAAAGCATCATTAGATTTTCTTGTAAATCATCTTAAAAATGAATATAACTGTGATGAACTATATCTTAGTATATTCGAAGACAATAAAATGGCTATTAAGCTTTATAAAGATTTTGGATTTGAGTTTAATGGAGAGCTTGACTATGGTGGTGAAAAAGTAATGGTATTAAAATCTAATTGATATTAAGAAAAATATACATATATCAAGGAGGTGAAGTCATTATATAAACATGTGTATATAATGGCGGATAAAATGGCTCAAAATATAACTTTACAATTTGTTGAAGAAAAAGATTTAGAAAACCTTGAAAATGTAAAACTTCTATTTACTGAATATTCAAATTCTCTAAATATAGACTTATGTTTTCAAGACTTTAATAATGAATTAAAAACACTTCCAGGAAAATATAAAAAACCTTCAGGCTCATTGATATTGGCATTTGTTGATGAAAATTTGGCAGGTTGTGTTGCTTTAAAAAAACTTGAAGGTAAAATATGTGAATTAAAAAGATTATATGTAAGAAATCAATTTAGAGGATTAAAAATAGGAAAAATACTATTGGAAGAAATCATTGAAGAAGCTAAAAAATTTGGATATACACACATGAGATTAGATACTCTTCCAAGCATGAAAAGTGCACAAGGATTATATGAAAAGTTTGGTTTTTATGATATAGAACCTTATACTTATAATCCAATTGAAGGGGCTAGATATATGGAATTAAAATTATAATTTTTTAATAGAGTATAAGTAAAACTACTACAGTTTTATTTATACTCTATTTTATTGAACAAATCTATTTGAATATTTATTTAAATATGTATTTATTTTTCTAAATCTTGTAATCCCATAGTTATATCTTCAGTTATATCCTTTGTATATTCTACTCCATTATTGTATGTAAGTTTAGCTTTAATATAAATTATGTCATCAATATCCCTTTTAGGAAAACTTACTTCATAATTCACTTGATTTCTATTTGAATTATTAGTTTTGCCATCATCTAAGCCTTCAGCTAATTTGGCTTTGTATATAGTGTCTTTTTTTCCTTCATTTACAATAATATCTACTTTTTCTAATCTAATATTATCGTAAGCTTTATTTTTTGACTTTTCACTCTCATGATTGAAAAGATTACTATTTTCTACTATTTCAATAAAGTATTCTCTATTATCTCTTATCCCAGAATTAAATATGGGTTGTTCAGGCATATAATCAGATTTAGTAAATTTTTGCACATCAGAACTTTCAGATATAGCTCCACTTGTAACTACTTTATAGTCATATTCACTTCCTGTATTTATCTTTATTTCACATGCATATGATAATTCTCCATATTTTGTCATCTCAGTTTCATTCCATTTATCACTATCTTCTTTATACATAAAAAATACTTTTCCATTTTTTCCAAGTTTACTTAATTGAACATCTACATCAATAATACATTCTTTTTTCTCGATTTTTTTTACTTTTAAGTCAATACTTTTTGTTATATAACTTTTTGACATTTCTTCATTTATAGTATTACTAATATCCGACTTAGTACTCATAAGCTCTTGTGACAAATAATCTAATTTGTTACTACAACTTTCAATATTTTTATTAATCTCACTTACTGCTACCACAATATACCATAATAAAATAAAAATTACAATTATAAAAATTAAGTGCATAGTATCTTTTTTATTCATTTTATGCCTCCCCTCACTACTACCTTAATAAATAATATTATACTTAAGCATTTAGAAATTTCAAAGTTACAAAGTTATACAAATTTTATTCCATTTTCAAACCTACTTTTCTTCAATATAGGCACTAGATATTTTAAAATAATTTCATTATAAAAAATAGGTGTAAAGCATTTCTATAAAAATTCTTTACACCTATTAAAATGCTTGTTTTTCACTAACATTTTTTAGCCAATTCAATGATTTCACTTGCATGTTCAATAGTTTTTTCTGTTATATTATTACCTGCTATAAGTCTGGCAATTTCATTTTTTCGTTGAGATTCATTTAACTTACTAACATTGGTAAACGTCCTATTATTTGAAGTATCTTTCTCTATACAATAATGAGTGTCTGCATTTGCAGCAATTTGAGGTAAATGAGTTATACATATTATCTGTTTTTTCTTTGCTATATCACTCAATTTCTCACCAACTATCTGTGCTGCTATCCCACTTATTCCAGTATCTATCTCGTCAAACACTAATGTATCAATATCATCTATATCAGCCAATATGGTTTTAAACGCTAACATAAATCTGGACATCTCACCACCTGATGCAACTTTATATATAGGCTTAATATCTTCTCCTAAGTTAAAAGATATCATAAATTCAATATCATCTACTCCATCTAAAGTAAATGGACCTTTTTCAAAATTAACCTTGAACATTACATTTTTCATATTTAAGCTTTTTAATTCATCAAGAAGTATTTTTTCTAAAGTAGTTGCTACTTCTATTCTTGCTTTAGTCAATTTACTGGCTTTTATTTTTAAATCTTCTTCTATATTCATCAGTTTGCTTCTTAACTGTTCAACTCTTTCATCTCTGTTTAATATTTCATCTAATCTATCTTTAATTTTTCCATAATACTCAAATATATCATCTATACTGTCTCCATATTTTCTTCTTAAGTTATTAATCTCGTCGATTCTAAGCTCAATCTGCTCTAGCTCATAAGGTTCAAAGTCTATATTATCTTTGTAATTTCTTATCTCACCAGATATGTCTTGTAACTCATACATGATTCTTTCTACAGTATCACTATATTCACTTAAAACACTGTCATATTTAGATATGTCATTAAGTTCCTTAGATGCAAGACCTATTAGGTCAATAACATTATACTCACCATTATGTAACTTGCTATAACTCGAATTTAGATTATTATATATCTTTTCACTATTTCTATAAACTTCTCTTTGTTTTAATAAATCTTCATATTCATTCTTATTTAGATTTGCAGCTTCAATTTCATTTATTTGAAATCTTAATAAATCTATTTCTCGTTGAATTTGCATCTCATCTTTATTTTCTGTCAAGCAATTTAAAGCTTTTTTTACTTCACTATACTTATGGTACACCTTTTTATAAGCAATTTTAAACTCTTCCAATTCATTTTCTCCAAAAAGGTCTAGAAATTTTAAATGAGTATCTTTATTAAACAAAGCTTGATTTTGATGTTGACCATGTATATCTATAAGTGTAGATGCAATTTCTTTAAGAAGAGACACTTTAACAGTCCTTCCATTTACTCTAGCAGTACTCTTACCATCTGAGTATATCAACCTAGTTATTACCAATAAATTATCATCTTCCATACTTATATCATTTTCTTCTAATATTTTTTTAAGATATCTATTGTCTGAAAAAAATACAGCCTCAACAAGTCCCTTATCTGTTCCTTTTCTTAAAAAAGACCTATCATATTTATCACCTAAACAAAGTCCAAGTGCATCTATTATTATAGATTTTCCTGAACCAGTTTCACCTGTAAGTATATTTAAGTTTTTATCAATATTCAACCTTAGTTCTTCAACTAAGGCACAATTTTTCATATATAATTCGAGGATCAAATCTAAGCCCCCTTTTAACCTATTTGTCTAAATTATGAGAAGCTTCAACAACTTCTACTATTTTGTTATTGTATGTCTCACCATCAAATTCATATCCTTCATTTCCATTTCTCAAATGAATTAGATATTCTATATTACCTTCAGGACCTTTAATAGGAGAAAAATCTAACCCTAAAATCTCAAATCCATTTTCGACTGAGAAATCAGAAATCATTTTTATAACTTCTATATGTGTAGATTTTTCTCTAACTACTCCTTTTTTACCTACTTTTTCTCTTCCTGCTTCAAATTGAGGTTTAATTAAAGCGACAACTTCCCCATCATGACGTACTAACTCCTTTGCCTTTGGAAGTACTAACTTTAACGATATAAAAGACACATCAATTGACGCAAAATCAGCAAACTGCTTTGTATCTTCTATTGTCACATTTCTTATATTGGTTCTTTCCATACACACAACCCTATCATCTTGTCTCAATTTCCATGCAAGTTGACCATAACCAACATCTATAGAAAATACTTTTATTGCTCCATTTTTGAGCATACAATCTGTAAAACCACCTGTGGATGCCCCTATATCCATACATACCTTTCCATCAATAGTCAAATCAAAGTTTTTCATTGCTTTTTCAAGTTTTAAACCACCTCTACTGACATATGGTATTGGATTTCCTTTTACTTCTATACTACAATCTTCTTTTACTTCTGTACCAGCCTTATCACACCTTTGATTATCAACAAAAACCAATCCAGCCATTATTGCTTTTTTGGCTCTTTCTCTACTTTCAAAGTACCCTTGTTCTACTAATAATAAATCTATTCTTTTTTTCATACAATTACCTTTCTGTTAAAAGCTACTTTAATGATAACTAAAGTAGCTTGAAGTAACACACTTGATATTTATTCTAATTGATAAATTCTATATTTTATATAAATTTTAATTTACAATATCTACATTAGACTTTTACTCAATAACTAATTTCCTTATCTTATCAGCAATACTTTTTGGCGATAATCCTACAAAATCATATAATTCATCTATATTGCCATGTTTTACAAATTCTTCTGGTATTGCTATATTAAGTATATTTACGTTATATTCATTATCTATAATAAACTTATTTATTCTACTTCCAAATCCTCCAGTTACAATATTATCCTCTATAGTAACTACATTTTTATGATTTTTTAATAATGCTTTTAACATACCTTCATCAATTGGCTTTAAGAATCTAGCATTAACTATTGTCGGATTTATTCCTTCTCTTGATAATATTTCTTTAGCCTCTAAAGCATGTTTTACCATACTTCCAATACAAAGTATGACTGTATCTTGACCGTCATCTAATACCTCATATTTACCCAGTACAATCTCTCCATACTCTCCCTTATCTAGGTAATAACTACTTCCTCTTGGGTATCTAATTGCTAGTGGACAATCTAATTTTAATGACAAATCCATCATAAGCTCCATCTCTCTTGTGTCTTTTGGAGCCATTACTACAATATTTGGAATAGAATTTAAGTAACTTAAATCAAACATACCATGATGAGTTTCTCCATCATTTCCAACTAATCCAGCTCTATCTATAAGAAAAGTAACTGGCTTTTTTGTTATGCATACATCATGAATAACTTGGTCATATGCCCTTTGCAAAAATGATGAGTACACAGCAAAGTAAGGTTTCATACCATTTTTTGCAAGACCTGCTGCAAATCCTGTTGCATGTTGTTCAGCTATACCAACATCATAATATCTTTTTGGATATGCACTTTCAAACAGGTTTAGCCCTGTACCAGATGGCATTGCAGCTGTTATTGCTACTATATTTTCATTACTATTAGCCATATCAACAAGTTTTTCTCCAACACTAATTGACATAGACTTAACTTTTGCAGATGTAACACCTGTCTTTATATCAAACTTTGATACTCCATGATATTTATCAGGTTGTTCTTCTGCAAATCTGTACCCTTTTCCTTTTTTCGTAATTACATGTAAAAGAACAGGCCCTTTTTTGTGTTTAGCTTTTCTCAATATATCTATTAGTTCTTTAGTATTATGGCCATCTATAGGTCCATAATATCTTATACCTAATGAATCAAAAAATGAACAGTCCTGAGGAGAAAAGCTATACATTAGTTTATCTTTAAATCTATGTGCAGTCTTAGATAAAATTTCACCTGTTTGTGTAACATTTAAAATTTTATCAACTTCATCTGTCATTTTCTCAACTGTTGAGTTTCTTATAATACTTGACAGATATTTAGACATTCCTCCAACATTTTTATCTATGGACATCTCATTATCATTAAGGATTACTATCATATTGGTATCTATATATCCTAATTGATTTAAAGCTTCAAGTGCCATACCTCCTGTTATAGAACCATCTCCTATCACAGATATAACACTATAGTTTTCTTTTTTTATATCCCTAGCACAGGCAATACCTGTAGCTATAGAAATAGATGTACTGCTATGTCCTGTATCAAAAATATCATGAGGACTTTCATTCTCCTTTGGAAAACCACTTAGTCCATTAAACTGTCTCAAAGATACAAAACAATCTTTTCTTCCAGTAACTATTTTATGAACATAAGATTGATGCCCTACATCCCATACAATCTTATCTTTAGGGCTATCAAATACTTTATGAAGTGCTAATGTTAACTCAACCACTCCTAGATTAGAAGCTAAGTGTCCTCCTGTCTTTGAAACAGATTTTACTAAGAACTTTCTTATATCCTTTGCAAGTAAATCCATTTCTTCTATACTCATATTTTTTATATCCTTTGGAGAATTTACTTTATCTAAATATTTATACATATTATCCTCACCTTTATTCTGTAAATTTTCAATTTACATCAATATTAAAGCTGTTACTATTCCAAGTAAAGCTCCAAACCAAACTTCTAGTGGTGTATGACCTATTAATTCTTTTAATTTCTTCTGCTCTATATGCTTTCCATGCTGTATATCTGCCACCATTTGATTTAATATAGTAGCTTGTTTACCAACAGCCCGTCTAACACCTGCTGCATCATACATTATAATTAAGGCAAGCACGGTAATTATAGCAAAATCAGTAGAATTAAACCCTTTTTCAATACCTACCACTGTAGCTAAACTTGTAACAAAAGAACTATGGGAACTAGGCATACCTCCTGAAATAAGTATTCTTGATAACTCAATTCTTTTTTCCTTACCAGTAAATATTTTTATAAATTGTGCTAAGAAACAAGCAATCAGACTTATTCCCAAAGCCCCATTGTTAAAAATCTCCGAAAAAAAATCCATTTTTCCCTCCTCGATTTTAGCTGTATATTTTAGTATTCTCTATCTATTATATATTCAGCCAATCCCTTTAAAAAATCTACATCATCAGATAATTTTTCTATACTTTTCTTTGCTTCATCAATCAAATTATGTGCAATTTCTTTAGATTTATCTAAACCTAAAAGAGATGGGTATGTTGATTTATGATTTTCTATATCACTTCCAACCTTTTTACCTAACTTAGCTTCATCTCCTACTATGTCTAGTATATCATCTACTATCTGGAATGATAATCCGATATTTTTTGCATATTTAGTTATTTCTTCCATTTGTTCAGAATTTGCTCCACCTATAGTAGCTCCTGCTCTCATACAGCCTACCATCATTGCAGCAGTTTTATTCATATGTATATAATCTAATTTTTCTTTTTCAATTTGTTTATTTTCGCTTTCTACATCTACTACTTGACCACCTATCATTCCATATATACCAGCACCTTTGGCAATTTCATTTATAGCTTTTAGATACTTTTCTGGATTTTCTTTATTGATTGAGCCTGCAAGCATTACTTCAAAAGCATAGTTTAACAAAGCATCTCCTGCTAAAATCCCCATAGCTTCTCCATATACTTTATGATTTGTTGGTCTTCCTCTTCTTAAATCATCATTGTCAAGAGCTGGCAAATCATCATGTATTAGTGAATATGTATGTATCATTTCAATTGCAATAGCAAAAGGAATAGCTTCATCTTCATTACCTCCAACTATTTTACAAGCCTCCAATGTAAGTATTGGTCTTAATCTTTTACCTCCAGCACTTAAGCTATAGTTCATAGCTTCAATAACAGTTTTTTGATACCCTTCTTCTTTAGGCATATATTCTTTAAGTACTTTTTCTACAAAACTTGCTTTTTCTTTTAGACATTGTTTAAATTCCAATTTTATTCCTCCTCTATTTTAAAGTCTTCTTCTATTCCCAATTGATTAAATTTACTTATTTTCAATTTAGCATCATCTAAAAGCTTATTACAATGTTTATAAAGGCTTATACCTTCTTCATATAGGCTTAAAGATTCATCCAAGCTAGCATTTTTAGATTCTAATTCACTTAAAATACTTTCTAATCTTTTATAAGCTTCTTCGTAGGTTAAATTCATACTATCCCTCTTTATTTTCAATTTTATCTATCATACATTCTAAATTTCCATCTTTTAATACTATATCTATACTATCCTTTACTTTTAATCCTTTTATACTATTTATTACTTTTCCATTTTTTTGAGTTATACTATAACCTCTATCCATAGTAGCTAATGGACTTAAATTATGGAGTAATGCTCCAATTTTTACTAATTTTTCATCTTCTAATTTTAAATTATTTTCTATTCCAAAAATTATTTTATCATATATTTTGTCTAATTGTATAACTTTATCTTTTATTGTGTACGAATCTAAATAGTTATTTATCTTATTAAATACTGTTTCTAACCTATATTGGTCTAGCTCTATTTGATTTGTAAGAGACTTACTCATCCTACTTTTTATGTTTCCAAGTTTATAGTTTATATCATCCAATGATGGAGTAGCAATCTCAGCTGCTGCTGATGGCGTTGGGGCTCTCATATCAGACACAAAGTCACAAATAGTAAAATCCGTTTCATGCCCAACTGCTGATATTATCGGAATTTGAGAATTAAAAACCTCTCTTGCTACCATTTCATCATTAAAAGACCAAAGTTCTTCTATTGAACCCCCACCTCTACCAACTATAAGTGTATCAACATTCTTCATATGATTGAAAAATCTAATTGCTTCACAGATTTCTTCAGCTGATTTATCTCCTTGAACCGTTACTGGATAAAGCTTTATATTAACTTTCGGATATCTTCTTTTTATTACATTTATTATATCTCTTATAACAGCACCTGTTGGAGATGTTATAACGCCAATTGAGTTTGGCATTTTAGGTATAGGTATCTTGTATTTAGGGTCAAATAATCCTTCTTTATTAAGTTTTTCCTTTAATCTATTAAACTCTATGTGTAAATTTCCTATTCCCTCTATTTCAATTTCATTAATGTATAATTGATACGCACCATCTCTTTCATAGACTGATATATATCCATTAGCTATAATTTTTACACCATTATCTAATTTTAAATTGCGATTAAAATTACTTTTAAAAATTACACAGTTTAACTTTGATGTTTCATCTTTAAGTGATAAATATACATTCCCACTACTATGAACCTTAAAATTAGAAATTTCTCCTTTAACTTTAAGATTAGAAAGTATTGGGTCGTTTATTAAAATTCTTTTAATATATGAGTTTGCTTCACTTATATCTAAAGCTCTTAGTTTCATACTCTTTCTCCTAAAAAGTTATTCAATCCTATTATAGCACACCCGACAGCATTATCAGTTGAATATTGTGGTTCTGTAAAATAAGCTTCTATATGCTTTTTTCTTAACTTCATGCTTAATTCTCTAAGAATATACTTACTTGCAGAAACTCCACCAGCAAATACTACTTCATTTACATTATAAGTTTCACATAAATACACTAAAGATTTAAACATATTTCTAACTACTGAATCTAATACCAATTTAGATATATATTCTTTTTGATTAGTATTATCTCCATTATCATTTATAATCTTATTTACCTGATTTTCTAATCCTGATAAATTCATATACCCATCTCTTACAGAAGTTTTCAGACCACTTTCTATTTTAATATTACAATTTAAAGCATTTTCATCCAAATACTTTCCTGAAGGAAATTTATATCCAAGCTTAATTCCTACTCTATCTATAAGTTGACCAAAGCTAATATCTTTACTTCCTCCAATTATATCTATATTATATCCAAAATTATTGTATAACTTACTTTTATCATCTTTTTTAATACTTATTTTGGCAATTTTACCTAAATTAGTATCACATACATTGTGATGACTATCTTGTTTGCTTGTTAAAAGTATCTCTGTAGTACCACCAGACATATGAACAGAAATAAATTTATTATTATTTTTTAATTTACTATTTAATAAACTTGCTTCAATATGATTCTCTTGATGAGTAGTCTCATAAAACCTACAACCATATATACTAGACAATAATTTTCCAAAATTATGACCTACATTGAATACAGGCATATATGAGTTTTCAACAGGTCTCGGTTTTTTTGATGAGCAAACTCCTTCTACATTAAACTTATCTTTAAAAGATTTTATCCTATCACTAAGAATCCCTAAATTATTGATATGTTGAAATACAGCTTCACTTTGCCTTAAACCTTTTGAATTATCCCTTACTTCTAACATTATTTTTTCATTTAATATAACTTTCTTATCTAAAGAGATAGCTGCTATAGAAGTAGTATAGCAGCTAGTATCAATTCCAATTATTATATTATTTCCCAATTTCATCAACAACACTTCCCAATATACCATTTATAAATTTAGGAGACTTATCATCACAATATATTTTTGCAAGTTCTACTGCTTCATTTATTGATACTTTATTAGGAGTGTCTAGATAAAGTATTTCACACACAGACAATCTAAGTATAGAAACATCTACCTTTGGCATTCTATCTACTGTCCAGTTTTTAGCATGCTTATTTATTAACTCATCTATTTTGTCATGATTTTCTTTCAATGCTTTGCATACTGTATTTATATATTTTTTGTCTATAACATCTTCAATTTCAGTATCTTCTAACTTTAAATTTGTATTTTTTGAGTATTGAAGTGCAAGTTCTTTATATCTATTTATAATATGTTCTGAATTATCTTTTAAAAAATTATCTACTTTATCTTCTAAAGTTTCAAAATCTTCTTTATTAATATTTATTTGGTATATAAGTTTCATTATATATTCTCTTGTTGTACTCTTTTGTGCCCTATCTTTTTTCATCAATCAAAATTCTCCTTTAAGTTTAATTATCCATATAAAATCAATTACCAGCAAAAAACCCTCTGACTTTTCAGAGGGCTAATATTAATTTTTCTTAGTTGCTTTTGCTTCTTCTTTATCAACTTTATCCTTCTTAAAGCTGATTCCTTGAATGTGTATATTTACTTGAGAAACCTTCAGTCCTGTCATTGTCTCAACAGTATTTTTTACATTTTCTTGAACTTTAAAAGCTGTATCTGGTATTGACATTCCATACTTTATCGTAACCATTACATCTAAATTAACATCCTCTTCTTCGATTTGTATTTTTACTCCATTATTTTTTAACAACTTATCTGTTAATGTTGCTGTAGTTTCTATGCCTTCAACTTCTAATGCTGCTAAACCAGCTATTGTAGCTATTACATCATTAGATATTTTTACTTGTCCAAATTTATTATCTTCCATATTAAAACTTACCTCCTGATTTTAAGGAACTATTTTTATAAGTATAATAATACCAAATACAAGTCTACTTTGCAAGAAAATAACCTCAGTTAATTCTGAGGTTTATACTTTACTTATTACTATTATTATTTGTAAGTTTAATATTTTCATACTTCACATTGGCTTGTTCTGCAACTAAATCAAATATTTTTGCTGCATCTTTCTTTTCTAATTTAGCTTCATTTACAACTACATTAACTTTGTTATCGCTTATATAAACTAACGCTTCTTCATACCCTTTTGTACTCAAAAGGTTTTCTATTTGAAGTTCTTTTTCTTGAATTTTAACTATATTTAATTTCATATTAGAAGCTTCTTTTCTAGATTCTTCTGTTGTAGATGGATTATTTATCATTTCATTTAAATCTTGAACTAACTCATTTCTTTGTTTTTCTCTATTCATTTTCATATCTAAAATATAAGATGCCTTTTTCATATTTTTCTCTGATGATAATTGAGCTTTTATTTCCTTACTTGTCTCAGTTGCCTTTTCTTTTACTTTACTAGCTTTGCTATCAACTATATCAATATCAGCACTTTCCTTACCATCTTGTTTATCTATATTACTAGAATCCTCTGTCTTACTACTATCACTCTCATCAGTATTTTTTTGTAACTGTGCTTCTTCATATGCCTTAAACTCTTTTGATGTTTCTAATAAAGATTTCTTACTTAATTGATAATTCACTGTTCCTACTACCACTAACATTGCAGTTAAAGTTATTATTACAAATCCTCTTCCCTTATAATTAAACTTCATTCATTTATCCCCCCGGTTATATGTATTTATTTAGAATATATTTCTACTTGATGACCAGCTACTTGTAATGATGTTTGTACTGCACTATAAAGTGTCTCTTTAACACTTGGGTCACTTGCTCCACTTGCTACCACTATCACTCCCTTTATCTTTGGCTCTGTAGTTTTTATAACTACAGGGTCACTTGAATTTGAAGTTATCATTGTTTTATTTTCACTAGAAGTCGTAACTGTTCTTTCTCCACCTTGTGCATCTTTTTCCTCTGTTGTTTCTGTTGTATTATTTGAATTAAAAGCAGGTTGTATTTCTTCACTTGATTCAAATGTAACCATTACATCAACGTCTCCTGCACCATCAATTTTAGATAGTATTGCTGTTAATTTTGACTCTAAATCATCTTTTTCTTGTTCTTTAGTGACTTGCTTTTCAGCATTTTTATTAGTCTCTGTTTTTCCAACTTGTTTATCGCTTTTGCTACTAGGAAAACAAGATAATAATACTAATGAAACCACACATATTCCTGCTATAGTTATTAGTGAATATACCTTTCTCTTATCTTTGTCATTTAAGTTTTTCAACATTCTCCCAACTCCTATTTATCAATTTGTATATCTTCTATAGAAACATCCAGCACCTTTATTAAGTCGTTTTTTAATTTTTCTTCATTTAGGTTCAACCCATACTCTGTACCTTTTTTGAAGACTTGTTTAGAATTTTCTTTGTCATTAGAGTTTATGTTTTCTTCCTCTCTTTTAGTACTATTATTTTTATTTTCTTCATTGGAACTGTTATTACTTTTTGCACTATTATTCTTTTCTTTTATTTTTATATTATTTATATTTGCCCCATTAAGCTCTATATCTTCTAAATCATAACCATATTCATCAAGTTTTAATTTAAGTACTTCTTTTAACCCATCCTCATATCCCTTGGATAGACTATTATTTCCAGTCTCTTTTGCCAAAGCATTTGTACTATCTACATACTGCTTGTTGTAGTTTCCCATAGATTTTAATATTCTATCTTCTAAACTCATATCTTTTGAAAAAAATCCTACTACTGGAGTTATTACAATAAATACAAACATAAAGTTTAAAACTAGGTTGACATAAGGTTTTATCTTAGAACTTGGTAAAATCATATCTACTATATTTACTATAAATGCTCCTATCAAAACACTAACTATCCATGCCTTTATGCCCTCTAACATAGCATCCTCCTCTCTAAAAATATTAGATTAAATGTAATTATTTTTCACTGATATATAAATTACCCTTGACTTACGACACTTATCGAGGTCAAGATAGCTACAGTTACAAAGAACATTACTGTTATAGCAATTACTGATGCTAGCATTATTATCATTAAATTTGCCACTTCATTTAAAAAATTAGATATTCCATCCTCTCCAACAGGTTCTACAATTATTGCTGCTAATTTGTACACTACTATTACTGATAAAATTTTTATTACTGGAAGTAAGCAAATTCCAACAAGTAAGATAAGCCCTATTCCTCCAAATATATTTTTTATAAGCTGAGATGAAGATAATAAAATATCCACAGAGTCAGATACAAATCCACCTACAACAGGAATAAAATTACCTATAGCAAATTTAGCAGTCTTCACACTGAATTTATCAAAACTGGTTACATACAGTCCTTGTATGGATACAAGACCTAAGTAAACAGTAAACATAGCTCCAATAGAAACATAATTTATTTGTTTTACAAAGGAGAAAAATCTCTTTAGCCTTATATTTTTTGATAAATTGTTTATTATTAAAATTCCAAATGCAACAGTAATAGATACAAATAGAAAATTTTTAAAAAATACATTTATAAATGTTACTCCTCCTATGAAGATAGGATTCAAAGTAGTCGACGTTATTGGGAATCCAATTAAAAGTAAAAATGTTATTAATATTGGCATTATAACTTGCATAAGACCTACAGTATGGTCTATTGCATCATAGCAAATCTGTAATACATCTTTAAAACCAATAAGTGTAAGTGATACCATTGTGATAAATATTATATATGTTGCTATTTGACTTACTGCACCTGATGAAAAAGAGTTTTCCAGACTCTTTAAAATAGATGATAGCAGAGCCAGTACCAAAATTACTGCTACTACCTTTAAACTTGCTTTAAATTCATCAAACATCAATATCTTCAATCCATCTTTATTGAATAAATCTAAGATATTTTTTTCTCCACTAATTAAATCTTTTACAAATGATTTTAAATTAACATCATTAATAACTATTTCTTTATTTATATAGTCTTGAATCTCATTTATATCTAGCTTGTCTAATTGACCATCTATATACTTATCTATGCTATTTTTTGTTTCACCATATTCTTTATCTTCACTACTTGGTACTTCATTAGCAAATATCATAATAGCAAAGATATTTACAAAAAAGAAAGTAAATAAAAAACCTATAATCATTGGTAAAAATCTTTTTTTCATAAGCAACCATGCCTCTCTTCACTCTATAAACCTCAATACAACGAAAGCTCTCTAATATACTTATATTCATTCCAAGATACACATCTATGGAATTATATTCACCACCATTTCTACAATGGACAAAAGTATAGGGAAAGACATTGACATAACTATTATTTTACCTCCAAATTCTAGTTTTGAAGCAATGTTTCCTTCCCCACAATCTTTACAAAGTTGTATCGCAAATTCCATTAAGTATGCTATCCCAATTAATTTTATTATTAATGATATATACATAGTCGGGATGTTAGCCTTGTTAGCCAAATCTTGTATACTATCTACTATAAAATTTAGCTTAAACATAACTGACAATAGTATTATTACTCCAGTTATTATAGCTATGAAATTTGCTATCTCTGGTCTATCTTTTTTAATTACTAAACAGAGTGTAGTTGAAATGATTGCAATTCCTATTAATTGCATTATTTCCAAATTACTCCCTCCTCTTTAGTAAAGTTGAAACATTGTTCTTACAGTATTAAACAAGTCACTTATTTCTGTTATTACCATACCCAATACGATTATTACACCTGCTAATGTAGTAAGACCTGCCCAATCTTTTCTATCTGTTTTTTCCAATATCATATTCAATACTGATATTAGAATACCGACACCTGCAACCTTTAATATCAATGATATTTCCATAATAAACCTCCCCATATTAAATCAATATAATACATATACCTATACCTATGAATGTCACTAATTTTTTATACAATACGCCTTTTTTGTTTATATCTTCCTTTGTCTCATAGGTTTGTTTTTTCAAATTTTCTATAGATAAATCTATCATTCTTTGTTGTGACTCTATATCGCTTTTCCCTAAAGTAAGTATTAGATTTTTCAGTTCCTCAATTTCTTTATTGCCTAGATAAGTTTCTTTACTTAATACATCAATATTTTCTGATATTATTATTTCCAAAGTTTTACTTTGTTCATTGTGAAGTCCTTCTGATATTTGATAGAAAAATTTCCAAAAACAAAACTCTTTATTTCCACCTATCCTATTAAAGATTTCTTCTAATGTATAAAGTCCAAAAGATAAATCCATCCTCAAAATTTCTAAAACTCTTATTAAATCGTTTAATTGTTTATGTCTACGAGTATAAGTTTTGTATATTTGTTCACCTATCAAATAACTACTTCCTATCAAGAAAGCTATAATAATTATTTTAATTTGCAAAATACCATCTCTTTTCTTCTAAATCATAAATTTTTTCAATTGTTCCTGCTCCTCTTTTTGCAGAAAGAATTATAACCTTTTTAAATAACTCTTTATCCAGAAGTCTATTTAATTCTTTTCTATTTTGTATATCCTCTATTGAATCTCCATGCACAGTAGTTATTAATCCTATACCTCCATTTAATGCTGTGTATAATGCCTTTATTTCTTTTTCACTTCCAATTTCATCTGTCACAATAACATTTGGTGACATAGACCTTAAAAGCATTGTAATACCCAAGTCTTTTGGGCAAGTTTCTATTATATCAGTCCTTATTCCCACATCCATTTGTGGAACACCTAGATAAGATCCTGCTATCTCATTACGCTCATCTACTAAAGCCACTTTTAAACCTTTAAATCCATAATCTTCATTACCATTACTTAAATTTCTTACTATATCTCTTATTAAAGTTGTTTTTCCACATTGAGGTGGTGATATTATCAAAGTATTATTAATCTGATTTTTTCCCTTTATGATATGACTTAAAATCTTATCCGAGCATCCAATAATTTCCCTTGATACCCTTATATTTAAAGATGATATATGCTTTATATTTTTGACTTGTCCATCTTCTACTATTGCTTTTCCAACTAACCCTACTCTATGACCTCCTCTCAAAGTTATGAATCCTTTTTTTATGTCATCCATAAATGAATGTATTGAATATTTACATATTATTTGAAAAGTTTGCTCTACATCTTCTCTTGTTACTACATATGAGTTTTGTTGATTTAAATCAAGTGTCATAGTTTTTTGATTGTAAAAATAATCTTTAGAGTTTGCATTTAGTATCAATGGTTTTTGTGAGCGTAACCTAATTTCTTCTATGTTCAGATTATTGTTTGAGACTTTTTCTACCTTTTCTCTTATAGTTGTAGAAAGAGAGTTTATTATTTCATCAGAAAGTTTATTCATCTCTTGTCCTCCTCCTTTGTTTATATAATTCTATTTATAAAGGACAAGGAATATAACCAAAACATCTATATTTTTTTAATAATGTTTATAAATAAAAAAAGTGAACCCATTTATCTTGGATTCACTTAGTAAGTATAATATAAACTACTATTATTAATCTTTATAATATATTTAATAAGTATTAACAAAAAGACACTTCAATCATGAAGTGCCTCTATAACATCTACATTTCTTTTATTAGCCCTTTCTTATACGCCATTAAAAGTAGTTTTAAATCTTCTATTTCCTCTTGTATCTTTACTCCTTCATCAGTATCTCTCACCATTTTTCTCTTTGCCTTATGCTCTACTACAACAGTTGTCGATAAGATATCACTTTCATTTGCAATGGCTTCTTCAGCAGAATTAAATGGTTCATGCGATACTAATTGCAAAGTTCTAGAATTGTATATCAAAGTGTATCCAGCTATACCAGTAGTTTTTTGGTAAGCCCTAGAAAAACCACCATCTATAACGAGAATTTTACCATTAGCTTTTATTGGGCTCTCTCCATTTTTACTCTCCACAGGAACATGACCATTTATTATATGAGATTCATCAAGTTCTAAATCAAATTCTTCAAATAATCTTTTACAAGCCATCTCATTTTCTCTAAGTTTAAAATATGGGTTCTTATTTTCTTTATGAGTCTCTTTTTCAGCTATAAAGTATCTTTCAAATGTAGTCATATCATCTTTACCAAATAATGATGAACATTTCCCAGTCCATAAATACCACATAATATCCATGCCATACAGTTTTTCTTCTGCCTTATCTTTAAAGAAAAATCCTTCTCTTGCTAGAGACTCCATCTTATCCATAAGAGCCTTACCTTTATACTCTTTTCCCATTATATTCATAGACATAAAGCTTCCATCTTCATTTAACGGTACACATCCATGAATCAGTAAATTTGAGTTAGCCTTTAAATATATACTTCCTTTAGAAAACAAAAATGAAACATGTTTTTGTAATTTTTCACTACCTCTAAATGAAGATACTAATTTATCAATAACATTTCTTTCTTCCATAGTTAATTTATATGGGTCTTTTTTGTCTATTGTAGGTAAATAAGTATCTTTTAATTTATATGTTTTACCTTTTAAATTAATCGTACCTTCATCATAGTTTATCATATTAAGCAAGAGTCTATGTTCCATTTCAAATTCAGGTCTTCGTCTTATAACCTCACCTTCAAGCTTAAATTGAATTATACTTATTGCTTTGTGCATTTTTGCCATTAAAGACTTTTCTGTTGTTGTTACACTTTGGTCATTAACCTTTGGAATAAATTCTTTACAAGGGTCATCTTTATACATTTCTATAGCAAAAGTGGCCAAAGGCAACAGATTTATTCCATATATGTCTTCTACAATGTCTAAATTCGCATATCTAGCTGATATCCTCAGTGCATTTGCTATACAAGTTTTTTCACCTGAGGCTGCACCCATCCACAATATATCATGATTTCCCCATTGAATATCTACACAATGATGTTCAATAAGCTTATCGACAATTATATCTGGTCTTGGACCTCTATCATAAATATCTCCTATTACATGAAGTCTATCTACAACCAATTTTTGTATAACTGTAGAAATAGCAATTATAAACTCCTTAGCTATTCCTATGTCAACTATTGTTTCAACTATACTTTTATAGTACTCTTCTTTATGTTCACTTTTAACATGCTCATGCAAAAGTTCTTCTATTATGTATTTAAAATTTTCTGGTAACAGTTTTCTAACTTTAGACCTAGTATATTTGCTAGAAGCATATTTACAAAGTTCTATAAGTCTATAAATATTTATTCTATAAAAATCATCTATATTTTCCTCTTGCTTAATTATTAGGTCTAACTTTTGTTCAGGATAATATACAAGAGTTGCTAACATTTTTTTTTCGCTGTCTCTTATTGTATTTGAAAACAATTCTTCTATTTTTCTCTTTATTACACCAGAACCATTTTTTAATACATGTACAAATGGTTCATATTCACCATGTACATCTGTTATAAAATGCTCTGTTCCCTTTGGAAGATTTAATATAGCCTCTAAATTTATTATTTCTGTACTTGCTTTTGATATACTTGGATATTGTTTTGATAATAACTTTAAATACTTAAGCTTGCTGTTTAAATAATCATCTGATATTTTACACAGATTTTTCATAATTCGTCCTCCAAAATTATATTAAGTTATATTCTTTTTTAATTATACCATACTTAATATACTTTTTTCGAGATAAAATGTACACTAATTATATTCCCAATAAAAGTGACATTCCTATTAAATCAGTATAAACACCATTATAATAACATTCTTTCTTTAGTATGCTTTCTACTTCAAATCCAACTTTTTTGTATAATCCTATAGCATTATAATTTTCTTCATTAGTGACAAGAGTTATCTTCTTGGTTATTCCATTTGATTTACACCATTCTATAAGGTCTAACATAAGCCTTTTACCCAATCCAATTCCCCAATATTTTTCTTTTACAACAATTCCTAATACTCCAACATGCTTTCCTTTTGCTTTTTGATTAGAATCAATCGTTGCAATCCCAACTATTTCACCATCTATAAATGCAATCAGTTTAACAGAATTATCAGATGCTTTTGCTGATTCTATAGCATTTTCTTGTTCCTCCAAAGATATTTTATATTCATCCTTTCCAAATGACAGAAAATGAGTTTCTCCACCCACTTCATTATAAAAATCTATAATGCTTTGAGCATCTTCCCTTACTCCTTCTCTAATAAGTACGTCTACACCATTTTTTAATGTTATTGTTGGCATAAATTTACCTCCTAATAAGTTTTTTGTCTATAAACATAATACTATTGTTCTTCTATTGTTACAATATTTTTCACTTATTGATAACAATTTAAGGCTATATTAAAATAAAAAATTAATAATATTTTAATATAGCCTTATAGATACTTATTTGTATTTAATTTTCTGCCAATGTCTAACTTTAACTCAATAAACTGTTATAACATAATTAAACTATTTTCTTTAAATTTTCACCATAGACTTTTCTATTATAAGACTTCATTATAAAGTATAATGGTACTCCAATTGCCAAAGCTCCTAATCCCATAATTAATTGATGCATAGATGCTTGGAATAATAACCATGTTCCAACACATACAGCAATTAGAGGAATCACTGCTCCAAAAGGAGTTTTAAAAGTACCTACTAATTCTGGTCTTTTCTTTCTAAACACTAATACGGATAAAGATGTTGGTATGTATTGTATGAATCTAGCAACTGCACTTATTGCTGCTAATTCAGCAAAACTTCCAGATAGAGCTATTGGTATAGTGATTAACATAGTAGCTATTATCGCTACATATGGTGTACCTTTTTTATCTTTTCTTGCAAATATTCTCGGTAACATTTTATCATCAGCTAAAGCTACACAACTTCTTGGATTTACAAAAGCACCACACATACAAATTCCACCAACAGAAACCAATGTTCCAAAGGTAACCAATCCAGCTCCCATATTTCCAAAGCATATTCTTGCAGCATCTGCCACTGGTGTAGATGTACTAGATAATGAATCTCCTAGTATACCAACACATACAACTTGATTTAATATATATATTATTGATGCAATTACTATTACACTTATAATTGCTATTGGTATATTTTTTTGTGGATTCTCCATATCTTCTGCTGCAACTGCTATAGATTCAAATCCTGTAAATGAATAAAACATTAAAAGTGCTGCTGCTCCAAACTCTGTTGCTCCAGCTCCTGGAGGTACCATTGTTGAAGAAGTAAAATTAACTCCTTTTATAAAAAATATACCTATTCCTATAAATAGTATTAATGGAATTAGTTTACCTACAGTTATAACATTTTGTACAATTTTTGATAGAGATACACCTAATAAGTTTATAATTGTAAGCCCAACTATCATGGCTACAATTATAATTTTTTGTATATGTGGTTCACCTGCTGGAGCCCATACTGCTGATAATGATGTAGGAAAACCTACTATTAAAGCTCCCCAAGAAATACATCCTATTACCCATTTCATAAGACCTACTTCAAAACCACAAAAATCTCCAAAAGCTTCTTTTGTATATACATAGGCAGCACCATTTTTATTGAATTTACCTGCAACCTCAGCAAAACAGAATGCCATAGATAAAACTAACAACATATCAAATATATATACAAATATACTTGCTACACCAAATGATTTCATTGCATCTCCTGGTAATAGAAAAACTCCAGCTCCTACTACTGCATTAATACCTAAAAGTATAATACTTATTAATCCCATTTTGTTCTTTTCGTTCATGTTCAATCCCCCCAAGGTATATTATAAATTCGAACAAATATTTATAAAATATTTAAATAGTTTTTCCATTTTATCACAGTAATCTACCATCATTTCTGGATGCCACTGTACTCCTACTACAAAATTTTCATCCTCTTTCTCAATAGCTTCTATCATACCATCTTTTGAGTATGCTATGGCTTTTAATCCTTTTCCAAGCTGATTGACACTTTGATGATGATAACTATTTGTAAGTAATTGTTTTCCTAAAATTCCCTCTAAAATACTTCCTTCTTTAACATCAACTTTATGAGTAGCTACATGTCTTTTAGAAGATTGTGTATGTTTTATATAACTTCCTTCTATAAGATTATTATCTTGATATAAAGTTCCTCCTAAACTTACATTTAAAATTTGTAGTCCCCTACATACACCTAATATAGGCTTTTTAAGTTCTAATGCTATACTTATTGCAATTAAATCAAATTCATCCACTTCTGGATATATAAATGTCGTTTCTTCTCTTGTTTCTTCTCCATACAGTTGAGGATTGATATCCCATCCCCCAGATATTAAGACTCCATCAACCATTTCAATCTGTTTTTTTATAACTTCTTTATCTGTATTTACAGGAATTATTACTGGACTACCGCCACCTTTTAGCACTGCATTTATATAATCATTATTTACATATGACCTTTCAAGACCTGGAAACATACCATTTTCCATTATTATTAAATTTCCTAAAATCCCTATTATTGGTTTCATAATTAAACTCCTAACTAATCGATTGTTTTATGTATTACTTTATATTCATATAATTTTCCAATGCTAGAGACAGTTGGTCTGGGCAAGATGTTGGCTTTGTTTTACACTCTATTCCTTTTAACTTTTGTATTACATCTTCTATATTCATGCCTTCAACTAATACTTTTAGCCCTTTTAAATTTCCATCACATCCACCTATAAAGTTTACATTTGTAACTTTATTTTCTTTTACTTCAAATTCAATTTCTGTAGCACAAGTCCCTGTTGTTTTGTATTTCATCATTAAACCTCCCAATTATTTTGTCGTCTTATCTCTATAATTAGCAATATGTATGCCAAAATCTATAATTATTTTTATTTATTATTTATCTAGTATTTTCAATAGTTTTATTAGTTGTATTTTTTACTTCTAATTCTATGTACACTTTTCTTACAAATAAAAATAGGTAATGGGTTATTCTAACTTAACCTATTACCTATCTAATCCTATTTTAAAAACCTATTAATATTTAAGTGTAAATTACAATATTCTTTCTGACATAATATAAATTAATCTCTATAAATATAAAAGTTTATTATTATTTAAATATCTAAATTCAAAATATGTGATTTCAATATCAAATACTTAGCTTAATTTATATTATTATAAAGTTTTATCCCCTCTGAGGTTATTTGACTTCCTCCTCTACCAGATTTAGATGATATGTATCCACATTCACTTAAATAAGATAGCACCTTTCTAACTTTGCTTTCAGAAATCTCAATACCTTCCTGTATAAGCTTTTCGATTATAAACCCTCTTCCAATTCCAGAGGATGACTCTCTTCTTTCATATAGAATCCTCAGTATTTCCTCAAATTCTTTTCTTGTATAACCAAATCCATCTTCATAATTGTTAGCACATTCTACCCTTATATATGGTGGTAAGTCATCTCTAAAAACCATACTATCACACATTAGACTTACATAAGAAGCAACATTTTGTAACTCTCTTATATTTCCTGGCCAATTATATTTTTCTAAAATAGTTATAACTTCTGGCGAAAGTCTTATATTGTTTTTCAAAAAGAAATTCATAAGTGTTATTATATCTTCTTTTCTATTCCTCAATGATGGTACATCTATTGGCAATACATTTAGTCTATAATACAGGTCCTCTCTAAATTTTCCTTCTCTAATCATCTTTAGTAAGTTTTTGTTTGTTGCTGCTATGACCCTAACATCTATGTTTATAACATTATGGGAACCTATAGGCATAACCTGCTTTTCTTGTAATACCCTTAGTAACTTTGTCTGTAGCAATGGAGGCATATCTCCAATTTCATCCAGAAATATAGTTCCATTATTAGCAAGTTCAAATAGACCCTTTTTTCCTTCTCTTAAAGCTCCTGTAAAAGAGCCTTTTTCATATCCAAACAGTTGACTTTCTAATAGACTATCTGGAACTGCTGCACAATTAACTGCTATAAACGGTTGATTACTTCTATTGGAAGCATTATGAATTGATTGTGATAATAATTCTTTACCAGTACCACTTTCTCCTATTATTAATACAGAAAGGTCTGATTTAGATATTTTTTTAGCCAATTCTACACACTTTACCATATTTTTATTTTTAGTTTTTATATCTTTAAATGTATATCTTGCTATCTGACCTTGTTCTCTTAATTTATTAGTAAGATTTTGTTCTAATTTTTTTATATACGTTATTTCTTGTAAGTTATAATATATCCCAGCTTTATTCCCCATAGAAAAAATATTTTTTTTATTTACATTTATATATTTTTTATTTGTAAATACCACTTCATCAATTATTTCTTTGTCTTCAAGTAAAATATTTAAATCTTCAGAAATGATATCTTCTATGTTTTTGCCTTGTGGATTTTCATTTATACCTAAAATTTTTAAAGCTTCTTTATTAAATGTGTTTATTATACCATCTGCTGAAGTAAATATTATTCCATCTTTTGATAGATTCAATATAACATCTTGTTCTTCTATTTTTAAAAACAGTTGCCTATAATTATCTTTAACTCCATTATCTAAACTTATTAAACTCTCAGAATATGCCATTAAATTTTTACGTATTTCTTTAACATCTATTCTAAGACCATTTATTATTTCTATAAAGGTAGATATATCAATATATCTATTTCCAAGGTCGATTACTTTATTTATATAACTTGGTACTTTTCCCTTTACTCCAGGCGTTATAGCTATGTCTATATTTTTATAAATTTTTCCTTCAATATATGGAGTAAACTTTAAATTTTTTACTCCTATTTTGTAAAATAAGCTTATCGTTTCTAAGGTAGTTTCTTTTGTATCATTTACAACCAATACTTCAGTTCCATTTGGTATTGAAAATAATCCATATATTTCATTTTCTTTAAGTGTTCTCCTTATCACTATAATCTTACTATCTTGTACTAAATGCTTTCTCATACTGTTTAATCTATCGTCATTCATTACTAGTACAAAATCACCTTGTATTTTATCATTCTCTTTTAAAACTTCCAGATAATAGTGGTTTATATCAATATAATTACCTAAAACCAAACGTATATTTTCTTCTAAGAAAGATGATAGTTTAGTTATTTTATCAGTTACTATAGCTATTGATTGTTTCATATTTATACCTCTTATTTATATAGTATATAATTACTTATATACTACTTTATTTCTACCAAGTTGTTTTGCTTTATATAAATTTTTATCAGCTTCTTCTAGTACATCTTTGCTATCTGAAATATGAGCTACACCTGCACTTATAGTCACAGTCACATCATCATTCCACTTTTTATTTGCAATTGCAACCCTTATACTGTCAATTATATCTGCTACTTCCTCACCAGATTTATTTCTTATTAATACAGAAAATTCTTCTCCTCCGTACCTAAAGACTTTATCATCTTGTTCTAACATAACACAAATGGTATTTGTTATTCCCTTTATAACAGTGTCACCAAATTTATGTCCATAATTATCATTTATGAGCTTGAAATTATCAATATCTATCATCACAAGTGCAAAATTATCATCTTTCTCTCTGTACTTTTCATACATAATATCAAAACTTTTTCTATTATAAACATTTGTAAGACCATCATGTAAATTTTGTGCTTTAAAATACTTCAATCGGTTGTATAAAAAAGTAGACCCTAATATAGCAATTAAAATTACGGTAAATAATATTTTATAATATTTTATTTCTTTTTTAGTTTTTTCAAATAGCTTACTTTCGTTTGATACTTTATCAATTATATAGAAACTAGTCTCTGAATCTCTTATACTTTTGTTCTCTTTATATTCATTTATTAACATCTTTTGATACTCATTTAAAGATTCTATATTTCCTTGTTTTTCATATATATTTAATATCTTATTTAAATTTTTTATTTTCTCCTGGGTTAACTTTCTTTTGGTAGATATCTCTAAACTTTTTTTATAATTATCTATTGCAGAATTATAATTTTCGCTTTTATATTCTAAGTTTCCCATTGCCATATAATAGTACATATCTTTATCTAATATATAAACTGTTCTATCTGATTTTATAAGATAATCAGCTTTTTCTAAAAA
This sequence comes from Clostridioides difficile ATCC 9689 = DSM 1296, assembly GCF_001077535.1. Taxonomy (GTDB): domain Bacteria; phylum Bacillota; class Clostridia; order Peptostreptococcales; family Peptostreptococcaceae; genus Clostridioides; species Clostridioides difficile. Next base: position 1,298,079 of record NZ_CP011968.1, on the reverse strand, counting down.
AGTCTTTGCCTTTTGTATATTATTTTTGCCCACATACGCATTTGACTGCATTATAGAGGCCATTATATCAAAATCATTGTAATTATCCGTATTTACAAACTTTTTATAATCTTTTATCCTGCTACTTATTTCAATAGCTTTATCATATTCTCCCTCTTCTACATATATTTCTGCTAGATTTATAATAGCATATAATCTAACCATTCCATTTTTTTCACCTTCATCAATATCTATTTTAAAAGAATCCTTTATTAATTTCTCTCCTGTTTCATAGCCACCTATCTTTAAAAATATGCTCGCCAAATCAACATCTAGTCTTGCTTTTTCATAATTATTCCCCAATTTCTCAGCCAACTTTATAGACTTTACAGTTAAATCTACTGCCTTAGAATAATTATTATCCATTATATACACTGATGCTAATCTTTTTTCTATATTAAATCTACATTCATCAGATAATTTCACATCTGATTCTCTCATCTTTTCTAAAGAATCAATGACTATCTTCGTTCCATCTGGAACATATGAAATAGTCTTTAACATATCCCAAACTTCATTATATACTTTATTGTATTTTTTTTCTGGAATAGATTCAAAAGAAGTCTTAACCACTTTTTTTGCTTCATCATACTCCTTATCTGCCACAAGGCTTTCAGACATATATTTTCCCTTATTTATAATTTCTCTTTCTTTCAATCCATTTTGGTCATACTTTATAAACAAAATAATACTAATAAGTATTATACATATAAAAATTATCTTTTTGGGTAACCTTTTCTTTGGTAGTCTAAAATTCAAAATTTTAGTCCTCCTTTTGTATATTGTAGAATGAAAACTTGCATATATAAATAACCTCTTAATAATTAATAATACAATATATCAAAATGATTTACAACATATCCTAGACTTAAATCTTAATAAAAAAGTCTCCTAAAATAATTTAGGAGACTTTAAATTTAAGCTAATATAAATTTATACAGTTAAAACAAGTGCTTGTTTTTTAGTTTTATATTTAATATTTATTTATACATATTTTTTTAGTACTATTGTAGCATTATGCCCACCAAATCCTAAAGAATTTGATAGTGCATATCTAATATTTTTTTCTTTACCTTGATTTGGAACATAATCTAAATCCAAATCTTCACCAACTTCTTGTATGTTTATAGTTGGAGGCACAAAACTATCTTCTATACTCATAGCACAAACAACAGCCTCTATAGCACCTGATGCTCCTAATAAGTGACCAGTCATAGATTTTGTTGATGACACACATAAGTCATATGCCTTTTCTCCAAATACAGTTTTTATAGCCATAGTTTCATATAAATCATTGTAATAAGTTGAAGTTCCATGAGCATTTATATAATCTACTTCTTCTAATGGAACATTTCCATCTTTCAAAGCCATATTCATAGACCTAGCTGCTCCCTCTCCATTTTCAGCTGGAGTTGTCATATGGTATGCATCAGCAGTTAAACCATATCCAACTACTTCTGCATATATTTTAGCGCCTCTTGCTAAAGCATGTTCTAAGTCTTCTAAGATAACAATACCTGCTCCTTCTCCCATTACAAAACCATCTCTGTCTTTATCAAATGGTCTTGATGCAGTTTTAGGGTCATCATTTCTAGTTGACATAGCCTTCATGTTACAGAATCCAGCAAAAGCAAGACCTGTTACAGCAGCTTCAGAACCCCCTGCTACCATAATGTCTGCATCACCTCTTTGAATTACCTTAAAAGCATCACCTATTGAATGAGTTCCTGATGCACAAGCTGTACATACATTAGTGTTAGGCCCTTTTGCTCCTAAAAATATTGAAACTTGACCAGCTGCCATATTTCCTATCATCATAGGTACAAAAAGTGAACTTACTCTTTTATTTCCTTTTTCCAAAAGAATTTTATGTTGAGTTTCTATGGCTTCAACTCCACCTATTCCAGAACCTATTATAACACCAAAACGTTCTCTATCAACTTTATCTAAATCAAGATTTGCATCTTCAACTGCTAATTTAGCAGATACTATTGCAAATTGAGCAAATTTATCTAATCTCTTCAATTCTTTTTTACTTATATATTCTTCTGGATGAAAATTCTTAACTTCTCCTGCTATCTGAGTTTGATATGTGCTAGCATCAAAATTAGTTATTTTATCTATACCAGATACTCCAGATTTTATATTACTCCAGAACTCTTCTTTTCCTGTTCCCAACGGCGTAACACATCCAAGTCCTGTTATTACTACTCTTTTATTCATCGGATACCTCCACTTTTTTAAAGCTCGACTATTTATTAGCTTCTATATACTTAACTATATCTCCTATAGATTTGAAGTTTTCTGCTTCTGTATCTGGTATTTCTATACCAAATTCATCTTCAAGTGCCATTATTATTTCTACTGCATCTAATGAATCTGCTTCTAAATCCTTCATTAATGATGTTTCCATAGTTATTTCTTTATCTTCTACTCCTAATTGCTCTATTATTATTTCTACAACTTTATTAAACATTGTGTACCTCCTAAAATTTTTTATTTTAATAGATTTCTCTACTTTTTAAATTATTATTGCATTACCATTCCACCATCTACATTTATTACTTGTCCTGTTATATAACTTGACATGTCACTAACTAAAAATGCTACGGCATTGGCTACATCTTCTGGTTTACCATAAGATTTCTTTGGTATGTTTGCTAGTGTTGATTCTTTTACATCATCACTTAGTACTTTAGTCATATCTGTTTCTATAAATCCAGGTGCTACTGCATTTATATTTATGTTTCTTGATGCTAACTCTCTTGCAGAAGCTTTTGTAAATCCAATTACACCTGCTTTTGATGCACAATAATTAGTTTGCCCTGCATTACCCATAATTCCAACTACTGAAGTCATATTTATTATTCTTCCATACTTCTTTTTCATCATAGGTTTAGTAACTGCTTTTGTACAATTAAAGACACCTTTTAAGTTTATATCTATAACTCTATCAAAATCTTCTTCTTTCATTCTCATAAGCAGACCATCTTTAGTTATGCCTGCATTATTAACCAATATATCAATTTTTCCAAATTCGCTTACAACAGAATCTATCATTTGATTCACTTCATCAAATTTAGATACATCACATTTTATAGAGGTACACTTTACCCCCATACTTTCTATTTCATTTTTAGTTTTTAGTGCTTCATCTTCTTTAGAAGTATAATTGATTACTACATCAGCTCCAAAAGATGCTAGTTTTTTTGCTATTTCTTTTCCTATACCCCTAGAGCCACCAGTAACAACTGCTACTTGTCCTGTAAGATTTATCATTATATCTCTCCATTTCTATAATTTTGTACAAATTCATTAAGAGAATCTATACCATCTATATTATAAATATTGACATTTGCTTTTTTATTGGAAGCTATCTTCTTAATAAATGCTTTTAAAGTTTTTCCAGGTCCCATTTCTATAAAAGTATCATATCCATCATTTAAAAGTCTTTCTATAGAATCTTCCCAAAGAACAGATGAACTTACTTGTTTTATAAGCAGGTCTTTACCTTCGTTTTTATAGTAATCTGCATTTACATTTGCCACCACATCAACTTTAGGTTTAGTTATGTTAACTTTTTCTAATTCACTGGCCAATTTTACACCAGCTTCTTTTAACATTGATGAGTGAAAAGGTCCACTTACATTTAATTTAACTGCCCTTTTTGCTCCTGCTTCTTTGCATTTTACCATTGCTTCTTCTATCTTTTCATTTTCACCAGATATAACTATTTGTCCAGGAGAATTGTAATTTGCTACTTCTACAATACCTCCTTGTATATCTTTAACCACATTTTCAAGTACATTTCTATCTAAACCTAAAACTGCTGCCATAGCTCCAACACCTGCTGGAACTGTTTCCTGCATAAACTTACCTCTTTTTTTAACTAAACATACAGCATCTTTAAAGTCAATTGCATCTGCTGCAACCAACGCACTATACTCTCCTAAGGATAATCCTAAGCATGCATTATATTTTAAATCTATTTGAGCTTGTACCGCTTTTAATACTGCTACACTATGTGTAACCATGGCAGGTTGAGTGTTTTCAGTTTTAGAAAGTTCTTCTTCATTTCCATTAAACATAAGGTTTTTTAAATCCATATTTAAGGCATCACTAGCCTCATCTATTACACTTTTAGCAACAGCATTATTTTCATATAAATCCTTGGCCATACCTACATATTGAGCTCCTTGACCAGGGAATACTAGTGCAACTTTTCCCATCTTGCTCCTCCTGATTTACAGTTCTATTGCTGGCATAATCTCTCTTGCTTGATTTACCATAGCCTCTATAATTTCCTTACAAGGTGTTATTTCTTTTACCATAGCAGCACTTTGACCTGCCATAAATGAACCTTTTTCTATGTCTCCATCTACTGTTGCAAATCTTAAAGCTCCTGTACCTTTTTTATCCAGTTCTTCAGGAGTAGCTCCATTTTGTTCCATCTTTAAAAATTCTTTTGATAGTTTATTTTTTAATGTTCTTACTGGATGACCAGTACTTCTTCCTGTTACAATTGCATCTCTATCTTTTGCTTTTAGTACTAAGTTTTTATAGTTTGAATGGACAGAACACTCTTCACTGCAAATAAATCTAGTTCCTACTTGAACTGCACTGGCACCTAATGCAAATGATGCTGCAATTCCTCTACCATCTACAATTCCTCCAGCAGCTATTACAGGTATGTTTACAGCATCAGCAACTTGTGGAACTAAGACCATAGTAGTAAGTTCTCCTATATGTCCTCCACCTTCAGTACCTTCTGCTATTACTGCTGTAGCTCCTAGCTTTTCCATTCTTTGTGCCAAAGCTATTGTAGGTACTACAGGAATAACCTTTGTTCCAGCTTCCTTTAATCTATCCATATACTTTGCAGGATTTCCAGCACCAGTAGTAATAACTTGAACTTTTTCTTCTATAATCAAATCAATTATATCATCAACAAATGGCGACATAAGCATTACATTTACTCCAAAAGGTTTATCTGTTAATTTTTTACACTCAACAATTTCTTTCTTTATAGCTTCTTTTGGTGCGTTTCCTGCTGCTATTATGCCAAGTCCTCCTGCATTAGATACAGCACTTGCTAATGATGCAGTAGCTACCCATGCCATTCCCCCTTGGATAACTGGGTATTTTATATTTAATATTTTGCAAATTTTATTCATACAATTCTCCTTCATTTGAAATCATAAAAGTAAACTTTTTATTATTAATCAACTTTATTTTGTGTATAAGTTTAATTTTGTTAATTAAATCATTTTAGATATTTTATACTATAAAGTCCACTTGACAACTGAAGCCCCCCAAGTTAGACCTCCACCAAAGCCAACTAAAACTACATTATCACCCTTTTTAATTTTACCTTCTCTATAAGCTTCATCTAATGCTACTGGTATAGATGCAGCAGACATATTTCCATATTTGTCTATATTTACATAAACTTTTTTCATATCAAGCTCTAATCTCTTAGAAGAAGCTTGTATGATTCTTATATTAGCTTGATGTGGCACTAAGTAGTCTATATCAGTTGTATTTAGATTTGCTTTTTCAAGAGCTCTTAAAGAAGTTTCTGCCATCTTTCTAACTGCAAATTTAAACACATCACTACCTGCCATTTCTATTGTATGTAGATTAGCTTCTACAGTCTCTTTACTTGCCTTAAGTCTTGAACCTCCAGCAGGTACTTTTAAACAATCTTTTCCTTTACCATCAGAGCCCATATGTGTAGACAGTATTCCACCCTCATTTACAGGGCCAATAACAGCTGCTCCAGCTCCATCTCCAAACAATACTGCTGTTGTTCTATCATCATAATTTAAAAACTTAGAACAAGTTTCTGCTCCTATTACAAGCACATTTTTATAGCAACCTGTTTCCACAAATTGCTTTGCAATAGTTACTCCATATACAAATCCAGAACAAGCTGCTGATATATCAAATGCAGTAGCATTCACTGCTCCTATTGCATCTTGTACTATACATGCAGTTGAAGGCAAAGACATATCAGGAGTAATTGTAGCTAATATAATCAGCTCTATATCCTCTACGTTTAACTTTGCACATTCTATAGCTTTTAAGGCAGCTTTAGATGCTAAGTCAGAAGTTGCTTCAGACTCTTTGGCAAATCTTCTTTCCTTAATACCAGTTCTAGTACTTATCCACTCATCTGATGTATCCATTATTTTTTCGAAGTGAAAATTATCATATGATTGCTCAGGTAGATAACTTCCTACTCCTAATATTCCAGCCTTTGTATTCATTATATATTAAACCTCCAAAACGAGTTTATTCATCTTCGTTATTTTTATTTTCTTCATTGTATTTGCTTATAAATTGGTTAATATCTTCAACGACTTTTCCCTTTGAAAATTTTATTCCTTGATTTATAGCATTTTTTATAGCTTTAGCATCAGAACTACCATGAGCTTTTATAACTCCTCCATTTAGACCTAAAAGTGGAGCTCCCCCATACTCAGAATAATCTATAAAACTTTTTAATTTTCTTAAATCATCCTTTATAAGTAATGCTCCTATTTTACTTTTTGTACTGGCCATAAAAGTTTCCTTTATAAGACTCATAACTGAAAGTGCTACACCTTCAGCAGATTTAAGTAATATATTACCTGTAAATCCATCACATATGATTATATCTGTGTATGCATTTATAACTTCTCTAGCTTCTACATTCCCTATAAAATTTAAATCTAATTTTTTAATTTCTTCATATGACCTTTTGACTAAATCATTGCCTTTGCCTTCTTCTAGTCCAACATTTGCTAATGCTACCTTAGGATTTTCAAGACCTAAAACTTTTCTTGAATAAATATTACTCATAGCTGCAAATTCAACTAGATTCTTAGGTTTACAATCTGCATTTGCGCCACAGTCTGCTATAAGTGTCATTCCTCGCTTTACATTTGGTATTGCTGAACATAAGCAAGGTCTATCGATTCCTTTTATTCTACCAACAACAAATAATCCACCAGCAAGTAAGGCTCCTGTATTTCCAGCTGATATTATAGCATCTGCCTTTCCTTCTTTTACAAGATTTAATGCTACTACCATAGATGAATCTTTTTTACTTCTTATAGCCTTTACTGGTTTATCTTCGTTTTCTATAATCTCAGTAGTATGAACTATCTCTAATTTATTTCTATCAAATTCATAATTTGAAAATTCCTTTTCAAGTAAATCTTTATCTCCTGTGATTATTAAATCAACCTGATATTCTTTTATAGCATTTACTGCGCCTTCTACATTAGATTTAGGTGCATTATCTCCACCCATTCCATCAATTACTATTTTCATAATTTCCCTCCTAATCTAATTCTTCAAAGATAAACTTTCCTCTAAATATTTGCTCTTGGGCTTTATTGTTGATAACAACTTTTACATAATGCTTTTTATCTATATTTCTATACACTTCTGCTTTTGCTATAAGTCTATCTTGTTGTTCTATCAACTTAAAACTTTTTACATTTGCAACTCTCATAATAACCTTAGGTGCATCTATTATAGCCATTGCCAATGAATCTGCTAGAGAAAAAATATACGTATCTTTTAAAGTATTAGTCTTAGAGTAAATCATGTCCTGTGTAACTTCTAACATAGATATACCTAATCGCCCTACAGATAAATCAATGATTTCTCCTGTAATTTCCTTTACTCCTAAAGTCTTTACTTTTGAACTCTGAGTTTCTGCTATTGATTTGACTCTTTCTCTTAGCTCTGGTATGTTTAGACTCATTCTATCTAATCTTATGGTCTGTATACTTACATCAAACAGACTTGATAATTCTTCATCAGTATAAAAAGGATCTGTCTTTAGCATATCTATAAGCTCTTTTTGTCTTTGGGCTTTACTTTTCTTTTTCATGTTCCCTCCAAATTTTATAGCTGTAATTAGTACCAGCTACTAATAGTAGTATATAGTAACACACAAAAATTTTCAATACTTATATTATTATTTTTCTATTTTTTAATATGCATAAAATCCACTTATTTTCTCTAGTAAATCATCTTATTTTTTTATATGTACAAAAAAAACATGTAGAGTATACTCTACATGCTTTTTAGAAGCTATTACTTAGACACAACTTCTTTACCTTTATAATATCCACAGTCTGGACACACTCTATGTGGTAATTTTGGCTCATGACATTGTGGGCAACTTACAAATCCTGTTGCTTCCATCTTTGAGTTAGCTGCTCTTCTCATTTTTGTGTTTGATTTAGACGTTTTACGCTTTGGTACTGCCATTTACGCCACCTCCTTAGTCAAAATTTAATTAAATAAATCTTTTAATTTAGCAAAACGAGGATCTATGTATTCCTCATCGTTTGTAATTTCACTGCAAGAACACTCTTCTTCATTTAAGTTTGCCCCGCATACTTGACAAAGACCTTTACAGTTTTCACTACAAAGAACTTTATGAGGTACATTAAAATCTAATGTCTGTTCTATTATATCAATAAGGTCGATTTCTTCACCATCGAATATAAAAGGATCAAATTCCTCAAACTCATCTTCATCATAATCTTCTTCTTTTACTAAAAAACCTTGTATAGAATACTCTAGTGGTATTTCTACTTCTTTAAGACATCTTGAACAATTGTCAACAATTGTAAAATTGACATCTATATCTAGATACAAACCTTTATTAGTCTTTGACACTTTCCCTTTTAAATTTACAGGTGATACTAATTTGTAAATCTCATCACAATAACTAATAGTATCAATTTTTTCACAAAAATTCAAGTCTATTTTGTCAGTTTCTTTTCTATTTATTTTTTCTATGCTAACTTTCATTAAGTTCACCTCAACATATCACCAAATTTATTATACAAATCTAGCATTTGTTTGTCAAGTATTTTTACTTGATAGGCATAGGTTTAATTTAATTATTTTACCAATCTTAATGTATCTCTAGCTATCATTAATTCTTCATTAGTTGGTATTAAAAGCATTTTTACTTTAGAATCAGCAGTAGATATTACTGTTTCTTTTCCTCTAACATCATTAGCTTCTTTATCTAATTTCATTCCTAAAAACTCCATGTTAGAAGCAATATCTGCTCTTATAGCCTTTCCATTTTCACCAACGCCTGCAGTAAATACTACAACATCCAATCCATTCATTTCAGCAGCATAAGCGCCTATATATTTTTGTACTTTTTTAACATACGCTTCTAATGTAGCTTGAGCTCTTTCGTCTCCATTTTTAGCTGCATCTTCTATATCTCTGAAGTCACTAGAAATTCCAGTCATTCCATATACTCCAGATTCTTTATTCATTAATTTATCCAATCCATCAGCATCTAAACCTTCTTTTCTCATTAAGAATGGTAATATAGCTGGGTCTATATCTCCACATCTAGTTCCCATTATTAATCCTTCTAATGGAGTGAATCCCATAGATGTATCTACACATTTTCCACCATCAACAGCAGCTATAGAAGCACCATTTCCTAAGTGACAAGTTACTATTTTTAAATCTTTTATATCTTTTCCTAGTATCTCTGCTGCTCTTTGAGATACATAATTATGAGAAGTTCCGTGGAATCCATATCTTCTTACCCCATATTTAGTATATAGCTCATGAGGTAAACCATATAAGTATGAAGATTTAGGCATTGTTTGATGGAAAGCAGTATCAAATACACCTACCATTGGTACATCTGGAAGTATAGCTTTACAAGCATCTATTCCCATTATGTTTGCTGGATTATGAAGTGGAGCTAAATCTATACATTCTTTTAAAGCTTCTTCTACTTCTGGAGTTATTACTACTGAAGTTGCAAATTTTTCTCCAGCATGTACAACTCTATGTCCTACTGCATCTATTTCTTTCATTTCTTTAACTGCACCAAATTCTGGATGAGCAACAGCTTCTAAAACTAATGCTATTGCATCTTTGTGGTCCTTCATTGGTTGTTCAACAACGTATTTATCATCTCTACCTGCTTTTTCATGTTTTAATATAGAACCTTCTATTCCTATTCTTTCAACCAATCCTATACATAAAACTTCTTCATTATTCATATCTATTAATTGATATTTTAATGAAGAACTCCCACAGTTTAATACTAATATTTTCATTATTATTTCCTCCTTAGATTTTTTTATAAATAATATGTAATAAATTTTGATTTGTAATAAATGTCTAAATAAAACTCTATCTTTTATTATTTTGTTATAGATATGTTATTGTATACATTAAACGATTTTCATAAATAATATATCACCTTTTAATATAAAAGTATATACTTTTTTTTTATATTATATCATATTTCTAGTATGGTAAATTGTGTATTTCACTAATAATATATTAACAAGTTAACTTAATGTAGATTATTCTTTCCCATTTGTTATAATAATATAATATAAAGAGCTAATAAAGTTATTTTAATAACATTTAACCAGTTTTTTATGTAGGTAACATTTCTACATTTTTATAAATTTTTTTACGTTTTTTAATTTTATAATTAAAAATTTAAATTTTATACATATTATAATAAATTGTGATATATATAAAATAATTAAAGATAAAAGGAGTATTTTATGAACATACTTGGATTAATAGTTGAATATAACCCATTTCATAATGGACACATATATCATTTATCTAAATCTATAGAAAAAACAAATGCAACACATACTGTAGCAATAATGAGTGGAAATTTTCTACAAAGAGGCGAACCAGCTTTATTTGATAAATACACTAGAGCAAAAATTGCTGTCGAAAATGGTGTAGACTTAGTTATAGAATTACCAACTTTATTTGCTTGTCAAAGTGCTGAAATTTTTTCTCATGGTGCTATAACAATTTTAAATTCACTAAACTGCATAAATTCTATATGTTTTGGTAGTGAAGAAGGAAATACAGAAATTCTTTATAATATAGCTGAAATTTTAGCAAATGAACCAAATGAATTTAAGTTACTTTTAAAAAAATATTTAGATGATGGTCTGTTATTTCCAACAGCTAGAGCTAATGCACTTTTTGATTATATACATCAAGACAAAAAAAATAATTTTATACAAAATTATTCAAAGGAACAATTATCAAAAACATTAAATTCATCAAACAACATACTGGGTATAGAATACATAAAAAACCTCATCCATTTAAACAGTAGTATAAAACCATTTACTATCTCCAGGGTCCAATCAGAATATAATTCCGAAGAAATTGAGAGTGATATTTGTTCTGCTACTGCTATAAGAACTTCACTTAAAGAAAATACAGACCTTTTTCATTTAAAAAATGTTATTCCAGAAAAAACTTATAACATCCTAAATGAAAAAATAGATAATGGTTTTTTACCTATGTTTGATGACTTCTTCTTTGATATTTTAAAAACAATTATACTTAGAGATATGGACACTTTAAAAGAGTATTTTGAAGTAAATGAAGGCATAGAAAACAGAATCTATAAAGATATCTTTACATCTGAATTTCTACATGAACTACAATTAGCAATTAAATCCAAGCGATACACTTTAACCAAAATCAAACGAACTCTAAACAATATATTGCTAGGTATTAAAAAAAGCGACATGCAACTTATAAAAAACATAGATACTATACCTTATATAAGAATACTTGCTTTTAATGATAAAGGTAGAGAAATTCTAAAAGAGATAAAAAATAAATCTGAAATAAAAATAATAAACAAGTTTTCAAGTATATCATTTTCATTAGATGATACGATTTTTAAAACACTCATAAGTTATGATATAAAAGCTACAAATATATATAATTTAATATATTATAAAAACAATAAAGATTTAGTAAAAGGCCCTATGGATTTTTATACTCATCCAATATATGTAAAGTAGTTTTTTAAAATAACTATATTTATAAAAATCATTTTATTAACTCTTTATTATATAAGATACAATAGTCTTACTTTATTTATGTACACATGCTTTTAGGATGACAACATCAACTTAAATATTATATTACTTTCTAAATTTAAGTAAATATTGCCATCCTAAAAATTTTACAATTTAGCTTCAGATTTAAAAGTAAAGTTTAAAATATTATATTTAAATCTAATTTAATATTTTTTGTTTTGTAAATATTATTAAATTAATATTTCTAATATATTTTCCCTGGATTTAAAATATTTTTAGGGTCAAAAGCTAACTTTATATTTTTAATTAACATCATATAAGCATCTGAATTTGATTCATGTAAGTACTCTTTTTTAGCATATCCTATGCCATGTTCACCAGAAACTTGACCACTAAGTTCTCTAGATTTTTTATACATATAGTCAAAAGTTTCTTTTAATCTTATTTTCCATGTATTATCATCCATACCATCTTTTAAAATATATATGTGTAGATTTCCATCTCCTGCATGACCAAAACTTTTTATTCTTATTTTTAATTTGTCTTGAAGCTCGTGAGTGTATCTTATAAACTCTGCTATCTTATCTCTTGGAACAACGACATCACATTCATCCATTTGTGTCGTAGATGCCTTTATAGCTTCTAAAAATGCACCTCTGGCTGACCATATAGAATCGTTTCTTTCTTGTGTATCTGATATAAATACATCTAATGCACCATTTTCTAAACATAAATTAGCTACTTTTTCATATTCTTTTTCTATATCTTCAGTGCTATTTCCATCAAATGTAAGCAAAAGATAAGCATCTGATGTATTATCTGGAAACTTTTTACCTAAAAATTCTTCTGCTGCCAATATTACATCTCTTTCCATAAATTCTATAGCCGTTGGTATTGATTTTGATTTTATTATTTTAGGAACAGTTTCTATTGCCATTGATAAATCTGGAAATGGTATAAGCAAACTTATACTTTTCTTTGGTAAAGGAAGCAATTTTAATATAGCTTTAGTAACTATTCCTAAAGTACCTTCTGAGCCCACTAATAAATCCTTTATACTATATCCAGAACTATTTTTAACCACCTTTCCACCTACATTTATAATTTCTCCATTTGGTAGTACAACTTCAAGACCTCTTACATAATCCCTTGTAACGCCATATTTTACTGCTCTCATACCACCTGCATTAGTGTTTATATTACCTGCAATTGTAGCACTTTTTTCACCTGGGTCAGGTGGGTAAAATAAATCTCTATCTTGAACATATTGACCTATTGTCATCAATAAAACACCTGGTTCTACTGTCAATGTTAAATTTTCATAATCAACTTCAAGTATTTTATTCATTTTACATAGATTAATCATTATTCCACCATTTATGGCAACAGCAGCACCTACAAGACCAGTACCTTGACCTCTTGGTGTGACTGGTATATTATTTTTATATGCGTATTTCATTATTTTAGATACTTGTTCAGTTTCAAGTACATTTACTAAAACTTCAGGGCACTTCTCAATCCCTCCAAGTTCATCATGTGAAAAATCTTCATTTATATCACTTCCAACTAATACATTTTCTTCTCCACAAGTATCTATTAAAAAATCTATATCTTTTTTATCGATTAATTTATACATTTCTATCCCCCTATTTAGCTGCTGATGCCATATATTTTTGATTATTATCTTTGTTATTTTCTATTTTTTCAATCAATTTAGGAATAATATCATAAATATCACCTATTAAAGCTAAATGTGCTACATCAAGTATAGGCGCTTTATCATCTTTATTTATTGCTACTATATAGTCAGCACCCTGCATCCCCGCAACAAATTGAACAGCTCCAGATACACCACAAGTTATTATCAATTTAGGTTTTACAGTTCTACCACTAAGACCTATTTGTTTTTTAGCATCTATCCAACCTGCTTCTATTACAGGTCTTGTTCCTGCCACTTGAGCGTTTAACTTATCAGCTAATTTATATATCATCTCCATATCTTCTTGTTTTTTTATTGCTCTACTTGCCACAACTATCACTTCAGCTTCTTCCAGACCAACTTCTTTATTTTTTTCTTTTACACTCAGTACCTTAATTTTAGATTTTAGTTCTTTTTTTTCTACTTTACATAAAGTTATCTTTCCTGTAGTATTCTCTATTTTTTCTGGTGCTGAAAATATTTTATATCTTACAGTGGCAAATTGTGGTCTATTATTAGGTGTGTTTATATGAGCCATTATATTTCCACCAAATGCTGGTCTTATTTGGTCTAAATCAGTATTTGATTGAATATCAAGTATTGTACAATCTGCTGTAAGACCTGTTCTAAATCTAGCGGCAAGTCTTGGAGCTAATGACCTACCTAATGTAGTTCCACCAACTAATACTATCGTTGGTTTTATTTTATCTATAAAGTTTTCTATTGCTTTTGAATATGGTTCTATCCTAAAATCTTTAAATTCATCTTCATCATATACAAATACTTCATCCACCCCATAAGAAATCAAATTACTGCACTTATCTTTTATGTCTTTTCCTACAAATACACAATACACAGGTTGTTTTATTTTTGATGCCATCTCACGAGCTTTACCTATAAGCTCGTACGTTACAGGATGTATATTTCCATTATGATGTTCAACATATACTGCAATTCCCCTCCATTCATCTTTATTAATTTGTACTTTACTACTCTCTATAAATTCAAATGCGCCTTTTGGTCCACTTTTGACACACAACTTGCACATCTTACAGCCAGCACTTATTTCTACTATACCTGACTTTTCTTCTATAGCCCCAAAAGGACATATTTCTAAAATTCTCTTTAAGTCAGTTATTTTATCTTGATTTACAACTATCTTTGACATTTATTACTCCCCCTTACACCAACTTTAATTCCTCTAATTTATTTACAAGTGCAAAACTTAGTTCATCTGCATTTCCTCTTACAATATTTTTATCTGTATTTGGCTTTGGAGGAAATATTCTTACAACTTGAGTAGGAGAACCATTAAGTCCATAGTTATTTTCATCTTTATCTTCAAAGTCATCTAAGCTATATACAGGTATTTCTCTATCTTTAGTATTAAGTTTTAATTTAAATGAAGGTAGTCTTGGTTGAAAAATGTCTTTTTCTACAGTTATTAAACATGGATATTCAATCTCACATACTTGTAAATCATTTGGCATATCTATTTCAACAACTATACTTTCATCTTTAACTTCAATTAATTTTGTAACGTTAGTAACATGAGGTATATCTAAAAATTCAGCTACTTCAGGTCCCACCTGTGCTGTATCACCATCAGTAGTTTGTTTTCCACAAATTATTAGGTCTACCTTTCCCATCTTCTTAATACCTTGTGATATGGTATAGGAAGTAGCCAATACATCTGCTCCTCCAAATCTCCTATCACTTATTAATGCTCCTTCATCAGCTCCCATCATAAAACTTTCTTCAATTACCTTCTTTGCCTGAGGAGGACCCATGCTAAGTACTTTTAGATTCGCTTTCTTCTCTTCCTTTATTCTAAGAGCTGTTTCTAAAGCATATAGGTCATAGGGATTCATTTTTGAATCTACTCCATCTCTTTTTAGTACTCCTGTAGTTTCATCAACTTCTACTGAAGTCGTTCCAGGAACTTGTTTAATACATGTCAAAATTTCCATAAAGTACACTCCTTTTTTATTTAACTATAACTGATACTCCATCAGGTATAACTACTACTTTGCTCTCCTTACCAACTATACTATTCGCCATTTCTAAAGCTTCTTTAAAGTTAAATGCATGTTTCATATGCATTTTTTTTATCATTTCAGGATTACACTTATCTGTTACCATTATCACAGTATATTTAGATAATATTCTCGCTAGTATCTGAAATTCCCATTGGTCTGGAATCGTATCTACTCTATCGACACTTCTAATTTTATCTAAAAGTTGTTTTGGAGAATCTGCATTTGCTACATTTTCATAAAAAGATTGACCTCCATGACCATCATTACATGCTGAAATCATTATTATTACTCCACCGTCTTTACAAGTAGCTTCAGCTGCTGTCATTCCTTTAACAGATTGATAAATATTTTGGTCTAGTGGATATCCACCATTTGTAGTTACAACAATATCAGATTTTATAGAATTTACTTTTGATAACTCTGTTACAAATCTACATCCTTTAGTATGTGCTTTTTCGACATCACCAGCAAAGGAAGCAATTATTTTTTTATCTTTATCTATTACAACATTCAATATGAATGCTAATTTTGCAACTTTAGCTGCATATACCATATCCTCATGAATAGGATTATTATTCAATTTTCCAGTTCTTGAATTATCACTATCTATAAAGTCACTACAGTGATTGTACATTATAGTCTTTGCAGATGCGATTCCTGGAAGTACGCTTTTTCTGCCACCTGAAAAACCTGCAAAGAAATGAGGTTCTATAAAACCTTCTGCTATCAAAAGTTCTGCCTCATATGCTAGTTTGTTTATATATAAATCTCCACCTGAAGGCAATATCCCTACTTTACACATAGATTTATCATCAGTAGATATATGCATAACTATATCTTCATTATCTACTATTTCTTCTCCCATTTTATAAATTAGCTCTTCCCTTGTACTTGGCCTATGAAATCCAGTTGCCACTATAATCTTCACATCAATTTCTGGATTAACATTCCTAATCCTTCTTAATATAATTGGCATAGTTATTCTACTTGGTACAGGTCTTGTATGGTCACTTGTAATTATGACTACATTCTTTTTCCCCTTAACCAGTTCTTCCAGAGAATTAGAGCCTATAGGATTATTCATAGATTCTTCAACTATCTCTTCTTGAGTCTTATGTTCTATATAATTATCCGATTTTGACTCCAAAACACCGAGAAAACGTTCATCAGGTATTTCTAAAATCATTCCTTGTTTTGAATACGGTACTTTTAACTTTACCATTTTTAATCTCCCATTATAATAAACTATAAAATTGGTATGTGGTCATACCAGTTTTACATTTATATGATAGTACCATTATCTACCATTTGCAAGAATAATTTATTTTATAACAAACTTTTAATTTTCATTTTTTCTATAATTTTTACTTATAAAATCCATATGTTCCTTTGCTTTCTCACATGCAAGTTCTACATCATTTTCTACAACTGCATTGTATATAGCTTCATGCTGTTTAAGCAATATATTTTCATTAAAAGGTTCTGCGATTATTTTTTCTCTTGCATCTTCTATAAATCCATCAAATAATTTTGATGCTGTCATAAAAAGACTTTGAATTAAATAATTTTTACTTAATGTTGCTAGTTTACTGTGAAATTTTTGGTCTAATAACACCAGTACTCGATTATTATCTTTTTTATTAGTTTCTACCCTCATTTCATCTATTATATGTTTCAATTCTATAACTTCAGAAGAAGTTATTCTCTTTGAAGCAAGTTTTGCAATCTCAATTTCTAGGATTATTCTAAGCTCTAATATATCTTCAAGTGTACCATTATTAAGTTTAAAAATCATAGATAAAGGTTCTATTAAAGTTTTTTCTATATTTGTACATATAAAATTTCCTTCACCCTGTCTGCTTTCTATCACTCCCATAGTCTCTAATACCCTAATAGCTTCCCTTATGGAAGTTCTACTCACATTCATTTGTTCAGACAGTTCTCTTTCTGATAGTAATTTATCCCCCTTTTTTAACTCTCCATTTAGTATTTTATATTGTATTTGCTCAATTACTTGTTCATAAACTTTTTTACTAGCTATACTATTAAACATTTTTTCCTCCAATATGATAATCGTTGTTGTAATATATATCTATTATATATCTTAAGCCATTACATTCATATATTTTTATTACTTTTAATATAATATCTTATAACTCAAATTTACAGGTGATATTATGAAAAAAAATAAAATTATTGCTTTTTTTGCTCCATCTATCATAGTTGGAGTTCTAGTTTTAGGGATTATCCTATACCCAAATGAAGCTATAAAATCTGCAAGAGAAGGCTTTTCTATATGGTCTAATGTTTTAGTTCCATCACTACTACCATTTATAATTGGAGCAAACTTAATTGTTGATTTAAAAATAGTGGATATTATAGGGTTTATCATCAATCCCATAACTAGATTTGTATTTAATGTTTCAGGAAAGAGCGCTTTAGCTTTTGCTATATCTACAGTATCTGGTTATCCAGTAGGAGTAAGTTTAGCTTCTGAATTTAGGAGTAATGGACAAATTTCTAAGTATGAAGCACAAAGACTTGTGTCTTTTTGTTCTACATCAGGACCTTTATTCATAATAGGTTCGGTTGGTACAGGTATGTTCCAAAATTCAAACTTAGGTTATTTAATGATTCTCTGCCATTATCTAGGAACTATATTGGTTGGTCTTTTCTTTAGAAATTATGGTAATGAAAACCTTCCAAAGACAAAATTGGATTTAAAAACAAATATAAAAAATGTAATCAACATTAGAAATTCAAGTGGGAATGGTTTTTTTGTTTTATTTGGAAATGCTGTATTTAATGGAGTAAATACATTACTTACAGTTGGTGGATTTGTAATTGTTTTTTCAGTAGTATTTAAAATACTATCTCTTTTTAATGTAATCTCATTAATAGCATCAGTTATATATTTGCCTCTTTCATTTTTAGGTGTTAGTAAAGAACTCTGTCAAGCATTTGTAAGTGGTCTATTTGAAATTACTATAGGATGCAATAAAGTATCTAGTATAACAAGTTCTCCAGAAATTTTAAGAGCATCTTTAGCTAGTTTTTTGATAGGATTTAGTGGATTATCCATCCTAGCTCAATGTTGTACATTTCTATCAAAAACGGACATAGATTTAAAATTATACATACTAAGTAAATTTGCGCATGGAGTTTTAGCTGCTATCTTTATATTTATACTTTATCCAATTGCAAACTCTGCTGTGTTGGTTTCTAGCTTTGCTGATACATACAACGTTATATATAATAATTTAATCTGGTTTTATTACCTTAGCTATTATGATACAATTATTCAAATTGTAGTAATAATTTATCTAATCTCAGCCGTATTTATTGCAAAAAAACATATGAAAACTTTATCTACAAATGGGAAACTAATGCGATATAAAAATACTTTTTTCACTAAGAAATTTTCACGAAAAAAATAAAACTAATAAAACTTAACTAAATACTTCCATTTTTTTATTATATTTGTCATAATTTTAATAACCTTTTTAATTAGTTTAACAGCATAGTTATTTCATCACAATTTAATAATTTTATTAGAAATATTTTTCAAAAAATTCTCCTTAATCACATATATCACACTTGTATAAGTTTACTGGGAAATTTTTCCATTATATAATATTTCATTTATATTATATAATAAATACCGACCTAAACTTACCAAATCAAACTAAGAGGAGTGGTTGAAAATGGCAACAAGACCTATAGAAATAGACGAATATAAAAAGATAATGGAACTATTACATACTGGCTTTACTTATAGTGAAAATGGCGTTGAAAAAAGATTTAGAAAAAATCCTAAAGTTGCATTGGCACTAATGTTAGAAGCTAATTTAGGTCTAAGAATATCAGATATTTTAAGATTAAAGATAGGTAATTTTAAAGGTAATATGTTGGAAATAAATGAAAAAAAGACGGGCAAATTACAGTATAGACCAGTTAATAAAAATATAATTGAGTCCATAAATGAACATGCAAGAAAGTATAATCTTAAATCAAATGACTACTTAGTAAATATAAAGACAAAGGCTATTCAAAAACAGTTGAGGATAATTTGTAAATACTTAAATCTGTATAATATAAGTACACATAGCTTTAGAAAGCTCTATGCTACTACTCAATTTGAAAAGAGTAACAATAATTTAGAGTTGGTTAAAGAACTTTTAAATCACAGCTCTGTAGCCACTACACAGCGATATATAAGGGTAACTCAGCAAGCTATTAATGAAGCTAGTGAAAATTTCTTTATTGGTTAATTATAACGTATACATTTTTCTATTATCTTATTAATTCACCAGATATTAAAAAAGAGTGTCTCAAAATGAACTTTTTAGTTCATGAGACACTCTTTTTTTATAAAATCAAATATATTTTTATTATTTCAACACTGGAAAAAAGGCTTATCTCTCTATTTTGAGACACCCTATTAAATTTTCATAATTCTTGCATAAACATATTAATCTATCTTCAATAATTTTTTAGCTGATTCACTGTAATTATTTCTTTTTACAATTTCCAAAACTCTATCAATCTCATGTTCTGACTTTGCACTTACAAAAATCGCCAATTCTTCATCATCTATAATATCATAACTATCTACATATTTATCTAAACATTCTAAAATTCCATCTTTATTATTATACCCACCAAATCTAACTACTGCACTACACTCATCTTCTATAAGTCCACTTAAATCCAATTTCCCTTTTGAAAAAGACTTTATATTTGAACTTCTATTATCTATTATATCTATAATATCTGCATAAACAGCACTTCCTGTTGCACCTCTTCCAGCTCCCTTACCTACAAAAGAAAGTTCACCTACTGAATCACCTACTAAAATAACTACGTTGAACTCATTATCTATCTTTGAAAGCATATTATTATTGTCCACTAATGCTGGTCTAACAAATCCACTTACTTCTCCTGATTCATACTTACTTCTAGCAACCAATTTTATCTTACAATTTAATTTTTTTGCATATTCTATATCTTTTTCATCTATTGAAGTTATTCCTTCTAATAATAAATCTTTCCAATATACTATTTTTCCATAAGATAAAGTAGACAATATAGATAACTTTCTAGCACTATCATATCCTAAAACATCTGCATCTGGATTAACTTCTGCAAATCCCAACTCTTGTGCCTGTTTTAAAGCGACATCATACGGTAAATTTTCATCATACATCTTTGATAATATAAAATTACAAGTCCCATTTAAAATAGCGTTTATGCTCTTTATATTGTTGCCTTCCAGTGATTCTATCAATGGTTTTAAAACTGGAATACCACCTGCCACAGATGCTTCAAACTTGATGCTAACATTATTTAAGTTAGCTAATTCTATAAGGTCACTACCTTTTTCAGCCAGTAAATCTTTATTAGCTGTCACTACATGTATTTTTTTATTTAACGCTCTTGTTACATAATCAAAAGCTGGATTTAATCCTCCAATTACTTCAACTAGTATATCAATATCCTTGTCAAATATATCTTCTATATCAGTAGTTATCTTATCAAAGTACTTCTTATACTTGTGTTTTTCTTTATTTTTAACTAAAATTCCAACAACTTCTATATCTCTTTTTGAAGTATTATTTTCTATTAAATCAATTAATCCACTTCCTACTGTTCCATACCCTAATATTGCTATCTTCACTGTAACATACCCCCATCATTTTGATTATATTAAATTATTTATATATATAAATATACCAATAAAAAAAGCTTGAGTATAAACTCAAGCCATATGACGGGTTTATACTCATCTTTCAGCATAAATGCTGCAGGATTTAGCACCAATGTATAATTAAATATACTGGTTGCCGGGCTTCACAGGGCCAGTCCCTCTGCCACTCTTGATAAGATTGCTAATTTAAATTTATGTTTAATAGTATAATACAATTTCTTCCAATTGTCACTATTTTTTTAACTTATTTCCCTAAAAGGATATAAACTATTATCTAACAGCTCTTTTAGTTGGTTTACCCTTTTTTGTAACATTATTATTTTTAGTCTTTGCTTTCGCTTGTTCATGTCCTGGAAAAAGTATTTTAGGCTCTTCAATATTCCTCTTGTAAATAGTAAATTTAAAACCAATAGCCTGCACAAATTCAGCTCTTAAAGCTTCACATACTGCATTAGCAGTTTCTTTAGTATCAAGACCTGCATTTTCTAATATAGTAACTTTTACTAATTCTCTAGTTCTTAACATACCATCTAATTGCTCTAAGAAACTCTCTGTAACACCTTCTTTACCAATTTGTGTAGTAGGCTTTAAAGTATTTGCCAAAGATCTTAAATACGCCCTTTGTTTTCCTTTTAACATATTCTCACCTCTATAATTCTATACTTAAATTATCTATAATCTATATTTAAATTAATTGTAAAACTCAAATTCTAATTCATAAATTTTAACCACATCTCCATCTTCTATTCCCATTTCTCTAAGTCTATCAAAAACACCTTGACTCTCCATAGCTTTTTGGAAATATTGAAGGGATTCCATATCATCAAAATTTACAGAATACATTATTCTTCTAAGTGCTTTACCTGTAACTACATACACACCATCTTCAATATCTATACTTAACTCTTCTTCAGTACCAATATCAAGTTCTGGTCTATACATTTCTTCTTCTGAAACTAGCTCCACATCTTCTACTTCTTTTAGCATTTTAGAAACATAGGCTATTACTTCATCTATGCCTTGACGAGTTGCTGCTGACATTTTAAATACTGTATATCCTCTGCCTTCTAATTCACTCTTAAACTTCTCAAACTTACTCTCATCTTCTAATATATCAAATTTATTTGCAACTACAACTTGTGGTCTCTTTGAAAGCTTTTCATTGTACAATTTAAGCTCATCATTTATCTTGTCAAAATCTTCAATAGGGTCTCTTCCCTCTAATCCAGATATATCTACAATATGTATCAATACCTTTGTTCTCTCAACATGTCTTAAGAACTCATGACCTAATCCTATGCCTTCAGAAGCACCCTCTATAATTCCAGGTATATCTGCAAGTACAAAACTATCTCCAAACTTAGTTTGAACAACACCTAGATTTGGTGTAAGTGTTGTAAAATGATAGTTTGCAATTTTGGGTTTAGCTTTAGTTACAACTGATAGAAATGTTGATTTACCTACATTTGGAAATCCTAAAAGACCAACATCTGCTATCATTTTAAGTTCAAGAGTTATCCATCTTTCTTCTCCATCTGTACCAGATTTTGCAAAAGCTGGAGCTTGTCTTACTGCATTTGCAAAGTGTTGGTTACCTTTACCACCTATACCACCTTTTGCAACTATAGCTGTATCTCCTTCTTTTTTTAAATCTGCTAATACAAGACCTGTAGCCTCATCTCTTATTACTGTACCTGCTGGTACTTTTAATACTAAATTTTCTCCATTTTTACCAGCTCTTTTTCCTTTGCTTCCGTCGCCACCATTTTGAGCTTGATATTTTTTCTGGTACTTAAAGTCCATTAGAGTTCTAAGCCCCAAATCAACTTCAAATATGATGCTTGCTCCACGACCACCATCTCCACCGTCTGGACCACCAGCTGGAACGTATTTTTCTCTTCTAAATGCTACCGAACCATTTCCACCATTTCCAGCCTTAACAAATATTCTTGCCTTATCTATAAACAAATTCTTCACCTACTTAATTAAAAACTTTTAATTAGCATTACCAAAAATACCATTATAAATTCATCAGTATTATAAGAAAAAGGAGTGCCTCAACACTCCTTTTATGTATATTACTCAGCTATTGCTACTGGATATATACTAACTTTTTTTCTCTTCTTGTCTTTTCTTTCGAATTTAACAGTACCATCAACTAATGCAAATAAAGTATCATCACTACCTTTTCCAACATTAGTTCCTGGATGTATTTTAGTTCCTCTTTGTCTAACTATTATACTTCCAGCAGTTACTAATTGACCATCGAATCTCTTAACACCTAATCTTTTAGATATAGAATCTCTACCATTTTTAGAAGAACCTACCCCTTTTTTAGATGCTAATAATTGTAAATTCATGTTTAACATATGGAGTCACCCCCTACTTTTTTAAAATTTTTATATTTTTTGGGTATTCCCGTTTAATTTCTTTAACCGCTAATTGAAAGTGATTTAGTAATAATTGTGCGTCTTTTACATGTGTATCTTTGACTATACACTCTATATGACCTTCTTCTCCTACTACTTTTTCAAATTCAATCTTCTGTAATTTGTCTAAAGAATTTATAACTGCAATAGCATTAGATGTAACTGCAGCACATACTATATCATAGCCTATTTCAGCAAAATCAGCATGTCCCTTTAAACAAAAACCTTGCAACAAGAAATCATCATTATAATAATATTTAACTTTTATCATAACTTAACCAATAACTAAGCGTTTATTTTTTCTACAACTATCTTAGTGTATGATTGACGATGTCCTTGTTTTCTTCTGTAATCTTTTTTTGCTTTATACTTGAAAACTATAACTTTCTTAGCTTTACCTTGTTCAACAACTTTAGCTTGAACAGATGCTCCTTCTACTACTGGAGAACCTAATTTTAATTCTCCATCTTTAGAGCAAGCTAATACTTCGTTTAAAGTAACAACATCACCTGCGTTAGCTTCTAATTTTTCAACGAATAATACATCACCTTCAGAAACTTTATATTGCTTTCCACCAGTCTTTACTATAGCGTACATTAAATACACCTCCTCGGCCTCAAACTCGCCAGTACAAGGTACTTCATTTGAAGATTTAAACCTTTACTGTGCGGCATTACAATTATTAATTATAAAATATTTACATTTTATTGTCAACTATTTTATCGAAAATAACATTGGTTTTATTGTGCTTTAATGTACTATTTGCGTTTAAAGAAATCTTTATATTATATTTTTCACCAATTTTATCAATTATATCCATATAATATTCTTTTATTTGTTCAAAAATAAAATCATTAAATTCTACCATTATGTTTTTGTAAACAGTATGTTCACTTATTCTCATAATTTCTTTTTCAATACTATCTAGTATATAATGTACAGATTTTATTGTTTGTTCACCATCACAACATGGACAAGACATTAAATAATACTTATCAATGGATTCTTTTTCTCTACGCCTAGCAACTTCTACTAAACCAAGTTTTGTCATACCTAATACTTCAGCTTTTCTTTTATCTTTATTAAATTCTTCTTCTAGGATGTGTAAAATCTCCTTTTGATGCTTCTTTTTATGCATATCAATAAAATCGATTATTATTATCCCAGCTATGTCTCTAATTCTAAGCTGTCTTACAATTTCTTTTGCAGCTTCAAGATTAGTTTTATAAACGGTTTCATCAAGTTTACCAGTTCCAATAAACTTACCCGTATTTACATCTATAACCGTAAGAGCTTCTGTTTTTTCAATTATTAAATAACCTCCACTCTTTAACCATACTTTTTTATTTAATAATTTTTCTATTTTAGATTCTATTCTGTATAAATCAAATACATCTCTATTTTCCTCAAGACACAGTTTATCAACATAAGTCTTATCTATACCTCTTAAAATAGACTTAAGTTCAGAGTACTTATCATAACTATTGGTAATTATAGATTCAATATCATCATTCACATTATCTTTTACATATTTAGTTGCAAAATCTAAAGACTTATATAATAATTTCGGACCTATACCAAGTTTATATTCTTTTAAAATGTTTTCATACTTTAATTTCAACTCTTCTATATCTTTCTTTATTTCATCATGAGTGCAACCTTGAGCCTCAGTCCTTATTATTAATCCTAGATTTTCCTTATTTACTGCCTTAGTAATTTTTTTTAATCTAAATCGTTCTTTTTCATCAGTAATTTTATTTGATATTGTAGTTCTATCATTGGAAGGTATATAGACAATATACCTTCCAGAAATACTAATCTCAGTGTTTAATTTTGCGCCTTTAGTTCCTATTTCTTCTTTATTTATCTGAACCAAAATATCCTGACCAGATTTTATAGTACTTCCCTTTTTTAATTGTAAATAAGCAAGTTTCTTAAATCCAATATCTACAAAACAAGCTTCTATTCCTGGTATAACTTTTTTTACGATTCCACGATATATATTGGATACAGTCTTCTTATTTAAATTGTCTTCAACAAAAAGTTCTGTTAATCTTTCATCTTCAAGTACTGCTGTTTTCTGGGACCCTATTAGGGACTCAATAACTATCTTTTTCACAACTTCACCTCTCGAGCTTACATAGGAGTCACTAATTCCCCATCTTCTAATACATATAAATCTCTTCTCAATATATCAACATCTAATGGGTCAATATCAAGTTCAAACATCTCTAATATCTTTGGTATAAGTATATTAGTATTTAAATTAGTTTTTGAGCCTGTAGCTATAGTAGCAGTAAGAGTAATATGTTCATCTTCTAAATTTAAAACATCAAAGGTTCTTATCATAGGTCTTATATCTACTTCAACCATCTTACCTTTTTTATTCTTTTTTGTTATGATTATTTCTTTATTATTCATAAAGTCAATTACTTTTCTTTTTACAAACTCTTTCGTCATAGGTCTTTTCAAATCTATATTAAACAAATATTCTCCATAGTCTATCACAGAAGAAAGAGAAGGTGTTTGTCTATCAATTTCTTTTGCTTTGATAAAATCTATCCCATCTGGAAGTTGAATTGATACTTTATTTAAAAATTCCTCTACTGATAAATCATCTTCTTCTATTTCAATATCTACATACTCACCTTGACTTTCTGTCCCTAAAGCCAAAGCATTGCCATAACTCATTTTAGGGTGAGGATTAAATCCTTGAGAATGTGATAAGTTTATTTCAGCTCTTCTAAACGCTCTTTGTAACAATCTCTGAAGGTCAAGATGTGATATATATATCATGTCGCCTTCCTTTTTAAATTTTACTCTTATTATCTTACTCATATTAGCAAAGCCCCCTTCCTATATCATGTATATTTATTCCACAACCATTGCAGTTATGTCTACAATCAGAAGTGATTTTTTCTTTTTTAGCATTTTCGTCTTCTCTAATTAAGAATTTTTTACTAATACCTACATCTATATGGTCCCAAGGAAATACCTCTTCATAGTTTCTATTTCTATGTGCATAAAAATCTATAGAAAGATTATTCTTTTCCATAGCTTCTTTCCATATATCTAAATTAAAATGTTCTGCCCATCCATCAAATTTAGCACCTAGTCTAAATGCATCATATATAACTTTTCCTATTCTTCTATCGCCTCTAGCTACTACTGCTTCCATCAAACTAGTCTTTGAATCATGATAATTGTATTTTATATTGTTATTTCTTAATTTATTTACTAAATGTCTCTGCTTATTAATAACTTCTTCTGTAGTATCTTGACCATGCCATTGGAAAGGTGTAAATGGCTTTGGTACAAATGTAGAAGTACTCACTGTAACACTAAAACTTCTCTTTAGCTTTCCTCCATTTACTTTTCTATAAATATCAATAACTTTATAAGCTAATTTAGCTATACCATCTAAATCTTCATAAGTCTCAGTTGGTAAACCAATCATAAAATACAACTTAACACTATTCCACCCCATCTCAAAAGCTCTTTCTGTTGCATTTTCCAAATCTTCTTCTGTAACACCTTTATTTATAACATCTCTAAGTCTTTGAGTTCCTGCTTCTGGAGCAAAAGTAAGTCCAGATTTTCTTACTTGTTGTATTTTATCAGCAATTTCCATTGAAAAATTATCTAATCTAAGGGATGGAAGCGAAATCCCAATATTATTAGATGCATATTCATCTACCAAATAATCAGTCAACTCTGATAACTTACTATAATCACTCGTACTAAGTGATGATAATGATATTTCATCATATCCAGTATTCTTAACTAATTTATCTAATATTTCTTTAAGTCTTTTAACACTCTTTTCTCTTATTGGTCTGTATATCATACCTGCTTGACAGAATCTACATCCTCTAGTACATCCTCTAAATAATTCTAGTACTATTCTATCATGAACAGTATCTATATAAGGTACTATTAGTTTTTCTGGATAATCTACAGTCTCAACATCTTTTATTATCCTTTTAGTAGGATTTTTAGTAATCCCTTCTCTATTAGGAGTTACACTTTGAACTGTACCATCTTCATTGTACTTGACATCATAAAAACTTGGTATGTATACTCCTTCTATGCTAGATATTTTATATAAAAAATCTTCTCTAGTCGTTTTATTTTTCTTCCATTCTTTATACTCATTTACTACTTCTAAATTAACCTCTTCACCTTCACCTAATATTACTACATCTACAAAATCTGCTAATGGTTCGGAATTATAAGCACAAGGACCACCAACCATTATAAATGGGTCTTCCAAAGTTCTTTCTTCTTTTAATATTGGTATATTGGCTAAATCTAATATATTTAAGATATTAGTGTATGAAAGTTCATATTGAAGTGTAAAAGTGACAAAATCAAAGTTTGTTATAGGCTCTCTTGACTCTAATGCAAATAATGGTATACTTTTTTCTCTCATTATATTTTCCATATCAACTGCAGGAGAATACACTCTCTCACAAAATACATCTTCATCCTTATTTATTACATCATATAATATATGACTCCCTAAGTGACTCATACCAACTTCATATAAATCTGGAAAGCAATGTGCATATCTTATCAATTCACTATTACTAGTATCTTTATGAATTGAATTTATTTCATTTCCAAGATATCTAGCAGGCTTTTCTACTTTTTTTAAGATTTTTTTCAAGTCTACTTTATTCATTTATTAAAATTCCTCCAA
This sequence comes from Clostridioides difficile ATCC 9689 = DSM 1296, assembly GCF_001077535.1. Lineage (GTDB taxonomy): Bacteria > Bacillota > Clostridia > Peptostreptococcales > Peptostreptococcaceae > Clostridioides > Clostridioides difficile. The sequence continues at coordinate 1,269,597 of NZ_CP011968.1, read as the reverse complement.
ACAAGCTCTTTATTTTTATTCTTATTTATAAGTAATATTATACACGATAAAATATTTTCTATCAAAAATATAACTAAAATATTGAATTTAAAATACATATTATTCACAAAATAGAATAGCTAAAAATATTTAAGAATATTTTCTATTAAATTTTTATTGAAATACAATTTTTTTACAAAGTATGATATATTATAAACATAAAACTATTGTTTTACATGACTTATCATGACATCTTTTGTTTCATTCACCTCAAAATGGGGTATGTTACTTATATAATGATAAATTTTAGGAGGGTTAAAAATGAGTAAAGTTTTTGAAGTAAAAAAAGATATCTACTTTACTGGCGTAGTAGATGAAGGTTTAAAAGTATTCGACATAATAATGGAAACTGAGTTTGGGACAACTTACAACTCTTATTTAATCAAGGACGAAAAAACGGTTTTATTTGACACTGTAAAGGCAAATTTTAAAGATGAGTTTTTAAGTAATTTATCAGAGGTTACTGATATAGCTAAAATTGACTATGTTGTAATTCATCACACAGAACCAGACCATGCAGGTAGTTTAAAATACTTATTAGATATAAATCCTAATATAGAAGTTTATTGTACTAAAGCTGCCAAACTATACTTAGATGGTCAAATAAATAGACCTTTTAACTGTCATGTAATAAAAGATGGTGAAATTTTAAATATCGGTAAAAGAAATCTTAGATTTATAACTGCTCCATTCTTACATTGGGTTGATACAATGTTTACTTACATTGAGGAGGACAAGACTCTTTTAACTTGTGATGCATTTGGTTGTCACTTTGCAAGTGTTGATGCAGAGGTAGTGAATAGTGAAGATTATCTAAAATCAGCTAAACACTACTATGATTGTATAGTTAAGCCATTTGCTAAACATGTTTTAAGTGCTGTAGATAAGGTGGTAGGACTAAACATAGAATTTGATACTATATTGACTTCTCATGGTCCAATGCTTACTAAAGACCCAATGGCTGCTGTTAAAAGATATGTTGAGTGGTCTACAGAAGCTGTTAATACAACTAATCAAAATCAAGTTTCTATATTCTACTTATCAGCTTATAGTAATACTTTAGAGATGGCTAAAAAGATAAAAGAAGGACTTGATAAAGAAGGTGCAAAGGCTGAATTATATGATTTAGAAGATATGACATTAACAGAAATGCACGATACATTAGTAGTGTCAAAAGTAATATTACTAGGCTCTCCAACTATAAACAAAACTATGGTTAAACCTATGTGGGATTTATTCTCTGTTATAGACCCAATGGCTAACCAAGGCAAGATAGCAGGAGTATTTGGTTCATTTGGTTGGAGTGGTGAAGGTATAACTATGGCTGAGACTTTACTTAAATCTATGTCATTCAAAATGCCTGTAGAATCTCTTAAGAAAAAATTCTTCCCTAGTGAAGAGACATTAAAAGAGTGTATGGCATTTGGTGCAGAATTTGCAAAATTAGTTAAATAGCCATTAATCACACATAATATTATTTAAAATAAATGATTTTATATTTAAAAATAAATTAAAAAGGAGTTGTCTCAAAATTAATTTTTCTAATCTAATTTTAAGTTCAACTCCTTTTTTATTTTCTAAAATGACTGATATAATGATAAATGCACCCTTTGTGCGAGGGTGCATTATTTATAATATGTTCTATTTGTACACTAGTATATTTGTATTAATTCACATATCTAGCGTATGCTACCATCCCTCTTCCAGAATTAGATGCCGTTTCACCAATTTCCACTTTAATAATTACATTATTTTCTTTACACTTTTTTGATAATTCTGCTGCAGAAAGGTTCTTACCAGTAAAATCTAAAGAAAATGGCTTATCATATTCAAAAGGATACTCATCAGGTACACCATCTGGAGCTAATGCAACCATACCATATGGTGTATTCATAAACCCTATTACAGTAACTGTATGCTTTGATGGGTCTAAATTTGAATTTTTGCTTGTAAACTTAATTGTATTTATTGATGAGTTGATTAAACTACACGGAACTCCCTCATACATTTCAATTTTTGGACGTAGATTATTTCCATAAACTTCATCAAGTATTGCCCCTTGTTGATCTGCTATCATAGTGTGATTCCCAGGTCCAACTGGCGCAGAAGGCTTAGCTGGCGTAGGTTTCTTAACAGTTGGCGTTGGATTCTGTGTCTTTACTACTTCGCCAACAGCTGGATATGCTTTCTTGTCAAATGGTAATGGGTGAGTAAGACTCTTGTATATGATGTCTGCTCCTGCTGATTTGTTGGCATCAATATCTACATGATACAAACGTCCATCCTCAAAACGAATAAGATTCCACTGATGGTCATTTGTTGTACTATGTACATAATAACATTCAATTCCCATAGCATCACATAAAGCTTTCAAGCTCCTACACATTCCAGAACAAGCACCTTTTTTAGTAACCAATGTATAAGCAGTATTGGCTCCCTCTGCTGCGTTCCAGTTAACATATGTTGTGTTGTTTTTAATGTGATTATGTATAGATACAATCCACTATGGAGAAATATAAAAGAAAAGAGTATAACAAACAATAAAAAATAAGATGATTCAAATTTTATTTTGAAACATCTTATTTACTCTACAAATTAAGATTATTTGGTGAATTATTTAATTATTATTTTTTATTAAAGAAATTTTAAATCTTAATATAAAATACGCTATTATACATAATAATCCAAATGCAAATGCTACTGGAATTAACATCTCCGATTCAAAATAAAAGAAATATTCTAAGAAAATATCTGGATTTACTATATTCCCATTCTTGTCTAAAAAATCTTTTCCATTATATCCTAAATGCTGTATAAAATTACTTATGTTATTATAATCTGCTTCCCTCTCATATACCATATTAGCATTCAATCCTGAAGAACTTAAATTAGTGTTTCCATCTTTCATATCTATTACATATAGTCTAAGAGCTTTGACTTTACTATACTTATCTTTATCAAGTATTTTTTCAAGTTCTAACTTATATTCACCAATCTTTGTCATATCATGTCTTTCTGCCAATTGCTTTATTTCTCCATCAAGTTCTTTTCCTAAATTATACATATTATGTTGTAAACTATTATTGTAATACCACATAAATCCAGAAATTAAAAATGCAATTATACTTATGTAACCTAATACTTTTTTAAACCCCATTACAATTGATTTATGCCTATCCAATGATAAAGATAGTTCTTTTATTATATTACATAATTCATACTGCATTTCATCACCATCATCAAATCTTTCAATTGCTTTTTTACATGCTTCTTCTTCATCTAATCCTTCTAATTTAAATTCATTTGCAGATTCTATAAGATGGCATCTCATTTCCTGTTTTAATTCTATAGTACTTTTATTGTCACATTTTTTATATAGTTTATCTAAATATTCATCTATTAGTTTCATAAATTAATCCACCTCTCCCAAAAATTGATTCATAACCTTTTTAATAAATCTCCATTCTTGTTTCTTTATTTCTAAAAAATCTTTACCTTCATTAGTTAAATTATAATATTTTCTTCTTCCACCTGAACTTTGTTCATTGCTATAATAAGATTTAATTAAATTTTTAGATTCCATTCTTTTAAGTGCAAGATACATTGTTCCTTCTTTTAATTCAAACTCACTTCTTTCTCTTACTTGCTTTGCAATTTCATATCCATAACAATCTTTCTTTTCTAATATAGAAACAATTAATATATCGATATAACCTTTTAACACTTCTTTATTTAACTGCATTATGTACCACCGCCTTTTCACCTACTACTCTATAATGTATAGTACTTATATTTACTATAATATTACATAGTACTCTATAATGCAAGGTTTATATTCTAAAATAGACTCAAAAATAATAAATAGCTGTATATTAATATTTAATCTATAAATACTAATATACAGCTATTTATCAAATTTTAAAAATAAATTTTTGTTTTATTAATGTTGTCATAACAACATTTACTTGATTGAAATAGTATTACCTATAAGTTTAAATATATATAATAATAGACTTGATTCTATTTCATATTATTAAAATAGAGTAATAGTTAAATTCTACTACTCTATCTATAATCTATTTCCTAATTATTTAATCTCAAATTTAGCTCTTCATCATTTAAATCTTTCATAAGATTTCTACAGGTACTAGGTTTATTCCAACAGAAAGACTAGGGCATTAAACACTTATATATCTGTTTCTTTAGACTGTAATATTAATATTTTTTAAATACGTTGACTTTTGCTTTTTCTAACTTCTCTCCATGATAGTTCTCCTCTATCAAGAGCTTTTATAAATATTTCTGCTGAAGCTAGATTTGTAGCTATTGGAACATGATAAACATCACAAAGTCTTATTAACGCTTGTATATCTGTTTCATGAGCCTGAGATGTCAATGGGTCTCTTAAAAAAATAACTAAATCTATTTCTTGTGTTACTATTAAAGAACCTATTTGTTGGTCTCCACCTAAAGGACCAGATGCTAATCTATTTATATTTAATTCAGTTTCATCCATTATTCTTTTTCCTGTAGTTCCAGTTGCATATAGTCCATACTTTTTTAAAATTGATTCATAACCTATACAAAATCCGACCATAGTGTTTTTCATTTGGTCATGTGCTACTAATGCTATATTCATATATCTAATCTCCTCAATTTATGTTTAGATGTATTTAAATTTAGAAATTTATTTTCTTTCTTCTCATACACACATTTAGTACTAATCCTAAGTTTGCTAAAGATGTCAATAACGAACTTCCTCCATAACTTACAAAAGGTAATGTTACTCCAGTTACTGGTATTAACGCAACCGTCATACCTATATTTTGGATTATCTGGTAACCAAACATTCCCATAACACCAACCACTATGAGGGTTCCATAAAAATCTTTTGCATCTCTTGCAATTGCTAAAAGCCTTAATAGGAATATCATAAATAAGATTATCAACACTGCCATTCCTATTACACCAAGTTCTTCACCTACAACAGCAAATATAAAATCACTATCTTGTACAGGTAAAAAATCTTCTTGATTTT